>DAOTTI010000123.1:0-28182 GCA_034437795.1 Chloroflexota bacterium
GCCTGCAAGACATCCAGAAGCGGGATCACCTGTCCATTCCTCCTCTATGTTCTCGTACGTGCCTGTCTTCGCCGTCCAACAGCCACGGTTTGCACGCCCTTGGCAGGACCAGTGCGATGGGCCGGTTCGGGCCAGGGCCAGTCTCCTGGTATCTGCGGGCGGCTGCGTGGACCCTGCCACAGCCTATAGCCTTGGCCCGGTCATGGCCACCCCGCCCGAGCAGGCCAGGGCTATGGGTGCGGCAACCGGCTCGCCAGCCGTGGCGCTCCCGTGCGACTAGATTGTATGCGAGCGATTGTCTACAATCCAGCGACAAATGAGGTATGGGCGTGTGCCAAAGGTCCAGATGGCGTCACGCCGTGGCCCTCGTCCCCCGCCCCGCATCGGAGCTGGCGCGGCCCCCGCCGAAGGGGGTGAGGTCCGCTGCGGCCGCTGGTCCGGAAGGTCTGCGTCTACCTGCGATGCGTAGAGCCTTGTCTTCGGGCAACGGTGCTGTGCGCCGGCACGCGGCGGATGCATGGATCGCCGCGCCCGGCGTCGCCGGCCCCTTACTGGCGCTGGCGACGGCCTCGCTCAAGCGACACCTAAGCTGACAAGCGACACCTAAGTTGAGTGGAGAGCGATGGACGGTTCAGATACCGCACGCCCAGGCCAGCCCAACCGGCTCCCGCGCCCCAACGTCATCCTGCTGATGGCGGACCAGCTCCGCGCCGATGCCCTCGGCTTCGCGGGCAACCCCATCGTCCGCACGCCCCACCTGGACCGGCTGGCGGCCCGAGGCGTCATCTTCGAGCAGGCCTACGTCCAGTGCCCTGTATGCATGGCCTCGCGGGCGGCGCTCCACACCGGCCGCTATCCACGCTCGCTCCGCGTGCGCAGCATGGGCCTCCTGCCCCCGGACGAGACCACCCTGGCCGAGACGCTCAAGCGCGCCGGGTACGTCACCGGCCTCTTCGGCAAGCTCCACTTCACTCCAATGGGCTATACCACGCGCGTGCTAGGCACCGATTATGAGCTGAGCACGGCCTGGCCCTTCCTCCAGCCGGCCGGCATCCTCTCGGCCGGCACCCGCGCCGCGGCCGATGATCCGTACAAGCGCAACTACGGCTTCGACGTGAACAAGGGCGTCGGGGATCTCACCTGGGGGTACTACCTGGACTGGCTCCATAATGAGGCGCCGGAGCACGTCAAGGACCACGTGGCGGAGAACTGGGGGCTGGGGCGCAACGGCGTGCATTACGGCGATAGCCCGCCAGCCACCCGTCTCTTCCAGCCAATCGTGACCGACTTCTTCGACTCCCATCTGCCCGCAGAGGTGCATCCGTCGGCGTACATCGTCCGCGAGGCCCTCGCCTTCGCGCGGGCCAACCAGGGGCGCCCCTTCTTCGCCCACGTCTCGTTCGTCGATCCTCACCACCCGTTCAACGCGCCCATCCCCTACAACCGCCTGTACCCGCCGCCGGAGATGCCCGTCCCGCCGGAGATCGACCGCCAGGCCTGCTTTCCACCGGACCTGCCGGAGCCGGTGCGCCAGCGTATCGCGCGCTTCGCCCAGGCCACACCCGACCTGTGGCAGTGGGCGCTGGCGAACTACTACGGCATGGTGTCGCACATCGACTGGTGCATCGGGCAGCTCCTGGATGGCCTGGAGGCGCTGGGCCTGCTGGACAACACCCTGATCATCTTTACCGCCGACCACGGCGAGTACGTCGGCGACCACCGCCTCCTCTACAAAGGCTCGCTCCTGTTCGACGGCCTCATCCGAGTGCCCCTCCTCTTCGCCTGGGGCACCCGCCTGCAGCCGGGGCGCCGCATCCGCTCCCTGGTGCAGGAGATCGACGTCTACCCGACGATCTTGTCGCTGCTGGGGCTACCGGTCCACGCCGGGGTGCAGGGCAAGGACCTCTCGCCCATGCTGACCGGCGGCGCGGAGTTCGGGTATGACCACGTCATCTGCGAGCTAGACCTGCTGCCGGACCCGCAGTATCAGCCGTCGTGCGCCATGCGCAGCCGTGAGTGGAAGCTGAACTACTTCCCTACCGCCCGCACCGGTCTTCTATTCAACCTCGTGGACGACCCCGACGAGCGGCGCAACCTCTTCTTCGAGCCGGGGTGCGCCAGGATCCGCGAGGCGCTGCTCAGGGACCTGCTGGAGGTGCTCTATGAGACAAAGGACCCGCTACCGATCCGCCTGAGCCAGGCGTGAGGCAGCCACCGGTATCGCCGGTACCACCGGTACCAGGTGGGTCACTCCGGCCGCCACCGATCGATGCCGCCTGCACGATCGCACCGGCTACGGGAGTACCACCGGTACCAGGTGGGTCACTCCGGCCGCCACGAGCATGGCGGCGCTTGGCCCACGTTCGTCAGGAGGCATTAGCAATGGTTACCACGGTTGCTCAACTCGAACGGCGAAGCAGAGCACGGCTACCTGCACCTATGGGCCGCAGCATGAACCTCGCCACGGACACGATCCGAGCCGCCCCGGGGTCTGGCGGGGCGCCTTCGGCTGCGCCCGGCGCATCGCGCCGGCATGTGCTCTTGCTGGGAACTCCGGCGGCGCTATTGGCTAGCTGTGGCGGCGTCGGCCGTAGCGAGGCACCGGCGGGGGCCAAGCTGCCACCGAGCCGGCTGGACCTCTGGCCGATCGCTGAGGGAAAGGCGCTGGACAATCTGCTCGAGCGCTTCCGGGCGAACGCACCGCAAATCACGGTTAACCGTGAAGACGGCACCAGCCTCACCAAGGTACAGGCGGCGCTGGCGGCTGGGACGCCGCCGGACGTCGCTGGCGCCATCATCGCTAACCTGGGCGACATCATCTCCCGCGGCCTAGCCGAGTCGCTCACCCAGCTCCTGAAAGGGCAGCGGGGTTGGCAACCCGAGGGGATCCCACCCGGACTGAGGGCAGTGCACAGCTTCCGCGGCGAGTTGCTCGCCTCCCCATATGTCACGAATACGACGCCCATTGCCATCAATCTGGAGTTGCTGGAGCGGGCGAACCTAAAGCTGCCCCCTGCCACCTGGACCTACGATATGTTGGCCGATTACGCCGTGGGCATGACCCGGCGCTCAGGCGCTGACACGATGTACTGGGGATATGCCGCGCCGTTCCAGGCCGACTTTACTGCCACCAACGACTTCAACTCCATCCTGAACAGCTTCGGCGGCTCTTACGTTGATGCGGCGGGGGAGAAGGCAGCGTTCGCCGGGCCGGCGGGGCAAGCTGCCCTGGACTGGCTGGTTAGCCTGGTGCGGAGCAAGCAGGTGTCGCCAGTGCCCTGGCCGGCGGAATGGCTGGCCCAGAGCGGTCCGCTGGGGGCACGGGGCCGTGCCTTCGCCGCCGGCGCTTCCGGCGGGGCGGCAATGATCCCGCTGGAAACCGGTGGCCTCAAGCCCGTCGAGCAGACGGCGAGCTTCCGTTTCCAGGTGGTCCTCCCTCCGCGGAAGGCGAAGATGGCTAACCACGCCTCCGCAGGGTCATGGTTCATCGTCAAGGGGGCGCCCCACCGCGACGCGGCCGTCGAGTTTATCCGCTTCGCCGCCCTACCGGAGGAATTGGCTCGCTGGGCGCTGGAGCAGGAGCGTATCCCTCCCCACGACGCAGCGGCCGCCCGTCCGGAATGGCAAGACTATGAAAAGCGTAAGCCGGCCATGGCCATCTACCGCGAGGCGGCGAAGGGGGCGGTGACCTACCCGGCCATCGGCGGCTGGGGCGACGCCCGCGCCGCTGTGGCGGACGCCATCGCCAGCGCGCTGCAGGGTACCGCCACACCCCGTGCAGCCCTTGAGGAGGCGGCGCGCCTTGCCGACGCTGCCTTCGCCAGGGCTCGGAGCGGCTAGCGTGGCAGGCCAAGCGCCGTTGATGGCCAATCGACAGCCAGCTATCCCCTGGACCTGCATCCGGCCCGTGTCCGCGTCCAGGGGAGGCTGGCGCGGTGAGCAGCAGCGATGCCCACCTAGCCCGCGCCCGCAGCGCGTGGGAACCGGCAGTCCTGCTGTCTGCGCCTGACCACCCACCTATCCCGCCTATCCCGGGCCCGCAGGGCGTGGATCACCCGCTTCGATCGTGCGCTCCAACAAGCGCCGGCGCAGCGCCTCTTCCTGCTCGCGGTAGGCAGGATGGCCGGCCAGATTAGTTAGCTCCCAGGGGTCCGCGCGAAGGTCATACAGCTCGGCCGTATCGTCGACGTAGTGGCAGTACTTCCACTGGGCAGTGCGTAGCATCCGTCCCCGCGTGAGGAAGAACGTCCCCGATTCCACCAACGGTAGCTCCTGCAGGGGCCGGTCGGACGACACACCCGCCAGCGCGTCACGCAGGGCCGCTCGCGGGCCGCCGGACGGGCGGGGCTGGCGGCTGCCCGCCTCGGCGTAGGTGCAGTCACGCGCTGGCGCGCGACCGGCGAGCACGTCGAGGAGGCTCCGGCCATTGATTGGGGACGATGCTGGTGCCGCAACGCCGGCCACCTGCAGGAGCGTTGGGAACAGGTCTACGAGTTCTACCTGGATGTCGCTGACAGCGCCGGGCGACAGTGCCGGCAGGCCGCGAACCACCAGCGGCGACTGGATCAGGCAGTCATAGAAGGCCGCACACTTGCGGCTCAAGCCGTGCTCACCCAGGAACTCCCCGTGGTCCCCATGCACCACGATGATCATCTCATCCAGCAGGCCATCCGCGCGGAGCGCGTCAAAGAGCAGCCCCAGGCAGTGGTCGACGTAGGCCAGCGCACCATAGTACAGCGACGACGCCATGCGCACCTGGGCATCATCCATCAGGTAATGCCAGGCGCCATAGTAGTAGACCTGCTGCACCGCCGGCTTCGTTTCCAGTTCGCCGGGCCGGCGCGGCGGGAGCGGCATCGTCTCTGGCGGATACCGGGTGTCATACGGTGCCGGAGGACGGAATGGCGGGTGCGGGTCGGCGAAGCTGAGCCAGGTAAAGGTGGGTGTGGGGCGGTGGCGCCGGATGAACGCCAGCGCGCCATCGACGTTGGCCCGCGCTGGCGCCTCGTCGGCTGGCGCCGGATAGCGCCCGCCCGACCAGATGGGTAGGGGATGTTCGCCCCATCGGAAGCGCCGCGGCTGCGCCGCCAGCACCGCGGGGTCGATCGGGATAGGCGGATCTGGCCAAGGCTGGCCCCAGGCGGCCTGCTGGCGGGCACGTAGCCGCTCTTCGCCAACCACCTCGACAAAGCCCGCGGCCGCTGGCTCAGCGAAGCAGTGGTTCTTGCCGAACAAACCACAGACGTAGCCGGCCTCCCGCAACAATCCGGGGAGATGGACCTCCTGCGGCGCCAGGAGCCGGGTGTTATCCCGGCAGCCCGTCTGACTGGGGTAACGTCCGGTGAACAGGCTCGTGCGCGATGGCACGCACAGCGGCGACGCGACGGTGGCGTGTGTGAACCGTGTCCCCTCGGCCGCCAGCCGGTCGAGATGGGGCGTGGGGGCGATCGGGTTGCCATAGCACCCCAGCGCCCGCGCCGGCAGGTGTTCGATGGTCACGAGCAGGATGCTGGGTCGACGGTGACCGGCAGCTACCATACGTAAGATACACGTAAGATACGTCAGATGCTAGGTCGATGGTGACCGGCAGCTACTCGTGCAGCATACGCCGCCGGCCGTGGCTGACGGCCTCCATCAGGACGCCGCCCCACGGAGCAGCTCGTCAATGCGCGGCATGAGCTGCTCCACCACCTGCTTGGCCGGCGCCTCACCCTGCCAGACCGGCGCCAGGCCGGGGATGATGATGTCCTGCAGCTCGACGTACCTGGGGCTGGTGATCGATGGGGTGCCGTAGTCGGAGAGGTCGAGGGCCACGTGCCGGTGCTCCGGCGGTTGCAGCTTGAGATACTCCGGCCCCAGCGGCTTCCAGGCTGGGAGGAACTCCTTGTGGCGCACGTGCCACAGGGCGTGCTTGGGGCCGCCCATGATCCGAACCCAGGCCCAGGACAGTTCCGGGTGGCGCGTGGACTTGAGCATGGCGTACACGTTGGTGATGATGGTGGTACCGGCCGGGCCACCTCCGTTGGGGCGGGGTAGCGGCGCAAAGTCCCAGGTAAACGGCACGTCGCGAAACGTAGGGCCCACATTCGTGAGCGAGACGGCCATCGCCAGGCGCCCGCGCGCTACCAGCGTCGCGCCGGCCCCCTGGCCCGCGATGTCGTCGTCGAACGGAATGGAGCGGTCACGATAGCGCATGTCCTGGTAAAGCTGCAACAGCTCCAGGGTGCGGGGATCGTTGAGTGCGCCCCGGCGCGGGTCTTCCAGACGATCGACCACTTTACCACCGTTGGCGTATAGCTGCGATGAGAGGCGGCTCAGGAGCGACACGTCCCAGAGAAACCCGAAGCGCGTCTCGCGCCCCGTCGCGCCGCGCCTGGTCAGGCGCAGGGCATCCTCGCGCAGGCGATTCCAGGTCCAGGTCCGGTCGCGGTAATCGGCTGGGGGCGGCTTAAGACCGGCCTGTTCGAACGCCGTCTGGTTATAGACGATTAGGTAACCGTTCGGCCCCGTGCTCAGGCCATAGAATTTGCCCCGATACTGGCCGGCCTTCCAGGGCGCCGGAAACAGCTGCCGCGGGTCGAACTGCGGATCGCGTGAGGCATAGGGATCCAGCGGGCGGAGCGCCTCTCGCGCCACCAGGAATGGCAGGTAATACTCGTCGACGCGGGCGGTGTCCGGCTCGGTACCGGCCGCCAGCTGGGCCTGGAGCTTCTCAAAGTAGCCGCCCGTCAGCGGCTCGATCTCCACCCGTGCCCCGGGAAACGCCGGCTCGAAGTCTTCCTTCACCAGCTGCGCCAGGTAGGCGAGGCTATCCGGCGCCGTGTCCTTGGAGCCGAAGCGGATCACGACGCCCTGCGTTGCCGGCGCTGGAGCCGGCATCGCGCCACGTTCCCGCGCCCCGCAAGCCGCGGCTGCCGTTGCCAGAGTGACCAGCGGGCCAGCGGCAACCTGCCGGCGCATGAGACGTGGGGCGACGACGCGCGGCGAAGGCGCCACCTGCCGGACATCATGCACGATGCGCGCGGTCTTCTCCATCAGGGTTCTCTCACTCCTTTCTCCCGTGACGGAACGCACCGGCATCCCCCGGCCATCCCTGACCACGACGACAGCCACCGGCGCCGGCAGCCGGCGCGCCGCTTATGTGGCCAGATCGCGTGAGGCACACTCGGACAGGACCTCGGGGGCTCCGACCTCGCGCACCGCGATCAGGTCTTCCAGCCGCACGCCGCCCCAACCGTCGTAGTAGATGCCGGGCTCGATGGTATAGACCTCGCCCGCCTCCAGGACGTGCCCGTTCGCGGGGTGGAGCACCGGCGGCTCGTGATACTGCAGGCCGGTGCTGTGGCCCAGGATGTGCGGGAAGGCCGCGCCGTGCCCCGCCCCGGCGATCAGGCCACGCGCCGCCGCGTCAACCTGCGCGCAGGTCGCGCCCGCGCGAGCGGCCTCGATGGCGGCCAGCTGCGCCTCACGCACGATCCGGTAGATCTCGCGCTGGCGGCCATCCGGCTCACCCACGGTGTGCACGCGGGTCAGATCAGTCCAGTAGCCATCGGCATAGGCGCCGAGCTCGATCGTCACCAGGTCGCCGGCCTGCAGCCGGCGGGGCGTGGAGAGATTGAAGTGCAGGCAGGCCTTGGCCGTATGCGGGCCGGACATGACGCTGGCGAAGCCACGTGCCCGCTCCACGCGCCGCCCGCCGACCTCCTGGCCGCTGCAACGGTAGATGGCCCACTCCACCGCCTCCGCCACATCCATCTCCGTCGTGCCGGGCCGGATCGCCTCTCGCCCCGCGGCGAGGCCACGCGCCGCCACCGCGTTCGCCATGCGCAGTGCCGCAATCTCCGGCGCGCTCTTGACCATCCGCGCTGTGCGCAGCGCGCCGGTGGCATCGCGGAATGCCGCCTGGGGCAGAGCGCGCCGCAGCGCCGCCAGCGACGCCTCTGACGGCACCCGTACCTCGCCCTCCCAGTGCGGCACCCCCAGCAGGTCGAACGACCCCTCATAGCCCAGCGTCGATCGCTCCAGCCCCCGCTCGCGGCAGATGACGGCCAGCTCAGCGGCCAGGTTCTCGTCGGGGCCGGTGAGGCGCTCAAGGGGCAGCGGCAGGTAGCTACGGATGTCGTCCGTCCAGGCGCCGGCGGCGAACGGCTCCTCGCCCCGGGCCACGACCAGCGCAGCCTTCCCCGAGACGGGGAAGACGGCGGCGCACAGGCCGTTCATTGGCCAGAAGCCGGTGGTATAAAGAATGTTCTCCGGCAGGCGCAGGAGCAGGGCGTCCAGCCCCGCCTCCTGCATCTGCGCCCGCAGCCGCGCCAGACGCGCCTCGTCCGGCTGGCGATAGGCTACTCCACCCATGCCCAGTGCGCTCAGTTCTGCTGCCATCAGGCTCCCTCTACTCGATTGCATTGATCTCGCCACGGCCATCACGGCCACGGCCGTTACCGAGCTGAACGCGGCTCGATCTCCTTGATCTCCCCCGTCTCCTTGTTCCGCTTGATCTCGCCACAGCCAGAGCCCTGCCGCGTAGAGCGTTGCCGGCTGAACGCTGAACGAGGCCAACACCCCGCTCGCCGCTACAGCCTGGCCAGGAGCCCGCCATCGACGATCATCGGCGAGCCGGTCATGAAGGACGACGCGTCGCTGGCCAGGAACAGGATGGCGCGGGCCAGCTCCTCCGGCTGCCCGACGCGCCCGATGGCGCGCGGGTCAAACCGGAACCCCAGCTCCTCGGCCGGCTTGCCTTCCGCCGCCAGCGCACTCCGGAAGAGGGGCGTGTCGACCGCACCGGGGAGCACGGCGTTCACGCGG
Organism: Chloroflexota bacterium; assembly: GCA_034437795.1. Taxonomy (GTDB): domain Bacteria; phylum Chloroflexota; class UBA11872; order UBA12225; family UBA12225; genus DAOTTI01. Next base: position 8,809 of record DAOTTI010000123.1, read on the forward strand.
ATGGCGTCCGGCGCCAGGTCCATGGCCATAGCGCGGGTCAACGCCAGCACGCCTCCCTTGCTCGCCGCGTAGGCGGCGATCCGCTCCTGAGTGGCCATGGCGTGCACCGACGCCACATTGATGATCGAGCCCCCGCCGCGGGCGCGGAGATGCGGGATCGCGGCCTGGGAGATCAGGTAGACGCCCTTCAGGTTCACGGCCATCACCCGATCCCAGTCGTCCTCGCTCGTCTGCTCCAGCGTGGTGTTGTACAGCCCGATGCCGGCATTGTTGACCACGACGTCCAGCCCGCCAAACGCCTCCACCGCGGCCGTGACCAGCGCCTGCGCGTCGGCACGCTTCGAGACGTCGGTCCGGCGAGCGACGACCTTCCCGCCCCTGCTGCGGATCTCGCCGGCCACCACCTCCAGGGGCTCCGCCTGCCAATCGCCCAGCGCGAGCCGGGCGCCCTCCGCGCTGAACAGGAACGCCGTCGCCCGCCCGATCCCCGATGCCGCACCGGTGATCAAAGCTACCTTCCCATCAAGCTGGCCCATCGGATTTCCCCCATGCTCTGGCGTATCAGCCTGCACCAGTCTCTGTGGTTCTCTGTGGGTACCTGTACCGCCTCAGCCGGTCCCTCCCGGTGGTGACGGCGGATCATGGTCGCGTCCATATCGCCCAGGCAGGCTGAGGGGCTCCGTCGGTCGTCCTGCCGCCCGAAGCGACGACGGCGCACCGAAGGCATGCCAGGCCCCTCACCACTCACGATGCTCCCGACACTTCCGACGGCGCGCCGCCCGGCCGCCGCGCCTGGCCAATCAGCTGTTCCAGCGCCTCGCGGCCGCGGCCGAGGTGCACGTCCAGCCGCCAGGCCAGCGCTCCTTCCGGCGGGACGGTCTGGTACTCCCCCCGCGGGATGGCGATGTCGATGCGGTCGGGACAGCCGCTACAGGGCTCCAGGGCCAGATTGAAGCAGGCGCGCCCGGCCGGCCACCCACTCCGGTTGCCCCAGAAGCCCACCAGGGGCACCTGTGCCGGATCGAAGGTAAAGGCCAGCCACTGGTCAGACGCCCCGTCGTGCAGGGCTGCCCAGCCCTCGCGGAGCGGCGTGGTGTAGAGCTTATCCGCCTCGCCCTGCCCTTCCGGCCCCATCACGCTCAGGTCGACCACGCGCCCGCGCCGGTCCACGGTGTGCGGCCAGGAATGCTCACTCAGCAGGGGCCCCAGCCGGCCGCTGAACGAGACCTCCACCCGCACGCGCACTTCGTCCGGCAGGAGGATACGCGTCTGCGGGGTGGCGACCAGCAAGGGGTGCGTGGACCAGAAACACTTGAAGGGGAACGGGGCCGCGTTGTGGACGTGGTAGAACGCAGTCAAGCCGTCGCCGGTGAGGCCGATCCGCTTCTCGAAGGTATAGGGGAAGCGGACGCCGTGCGTCCAGAGGCGAAGCCCGTCTGGCTGCAGCTCAACGTGCCAGGGCAGCGTCCACAGCTCGCCGTGGTCCGGCACGACGACCCCCTGCCAGGGCGCCTCCGGATAGTAGCACTGGCCGATGCCGGGGAAGCACTCATCCCAGCCGCTGATGTCGTAGTGCTCGAAGGAGCTACCGTACTCGGGGCGGACGATCCGCACGTTCGGGTTGCGCCAGACATACTCGTGGCCGGTGCGCCGGTCGACCAGGGACACCATCTTTGCGCCCACCTCCGGCAGCACGACCAGGCGCACCGCCTCGCCCTCCACCGCCAGCGCCCGCTGGCCGTCCACCTCGTGCTCGTTGATCCGTGCTTGCGTTGCCATCTCCCCCGAACCACCTGGCGAGTGCTGTGTCAGACGACTGATCTGGGACTGTGAGCCCGCGTACCAAGGGCAGGCAATGTCCAATCGCTGGTCTGATGGTGCACCAGTGGGTCACTTACCCTGGCTATGGCCATTGGCTCCCCTGGTGGAATGGCAATCGGCATGACAAACGACCCACTAGGGCTTGGGCACCTTGCCCTCGCGCTTCTCTTGCTCCCAGCGCTGCTGGAGCCGAGCACCCCATTCGCTCACGCCGATCTTCGCCTCCAGCAGGGCCTGAGCCGTCTCCCAGAAATAGGGGCGGAAGGTGCCGGAGACCAGGGGCATCATATTCAGGGCCAGGTCCCCGGAGCCGGCCAGCAGGCGCAGCACCCGCTGCTTGCCCGGCGAGACGCGGAAGTCCTCCGGCTTGAACGGCACCGGCGGGATCTCGAAGACCCCCTCGATCCAGGCCCGCTGGTTCTCCGGCGCGAACTGGAAGTCCAGCCAGACGGCGGCCGCCTCACGCTGCCCCGTCGCGCCGTTGACGTGCCAGCCTCCGCCGAGGCCCATCGCCAGTTGGGGCTTGAGGCCAGAGCGCGGCAGGGGCGGGATCGGAAAGTGATCGTAGTCGAAACCGGCCACGTTCTGCTTGTCACGGTCAAAGGTGTTCATCGCCCACGTGCCGGTCATCCATAGGCCGACCTTGCCGGTGTGGAAGTCGCCCGGCAGCCGGGGCGCATCCGGTCCCAGGGGGTCAGCCGGCAGGATGCCGGCCGCCTGGAGCTCACGCACCGCGCGGCCCACGTCGAGGCAGGCCTCAGAGTCCCACCGCCCTTCTCTGAAGAGAATGTCTTCCTGCCCGCTCCGGCCCAGACGCCCGGCGAACATGAGGCTGAACAGGTGGCCATAGTTGGGTAGGTTCTGCTGCGCCTGAGGCTGGATGCCGGCCGCCTTGAGCAGGCCGCCCAGGCGCAGGTACCCATCCCAGGTCTCGGGGACGTCTTGCACGTTCAGCTTCTCAAAGACCGGCTTATTGTGGAAGACGGCGATGTACTCCACCTCGTTTGGCACGCCCCACGTCTTGCCGTTGATCATCGTCATCTTGCGCGCCCAAGGGAAGACCCGTTTGAGGTTCGGCAGCCGCGCGTAGTACTCGTCCAGGGCCAGGACCATCTTCCGCTCGACGAACCCTTGCTGCCAGGAAGGGGTGACATCATGGGTCCAGATGTCGGCGGCGGCGCCGCCAGCAAAGGCGGCGATGATCAGGTCATCGCGGCTCTGGCCCTGCGGGACGGCCAGCACCTCATGCTTGACGGTGACGTGTGGCTGCAGGGCCTTGAAGCCGGCCTCGGTCATCCGCCACACCTCCAGGTAGCTGTCCCAACCCCAGATGAGCAGATTGCCGCTAACTTGCTGCGGGGCACGCGCACCGAGGTTGGGGAGGCCGCAGGCCGCGACCGCAGCCGCCCCCATCCCGCCGGCGCTGGTGGCCAGAAGGGCGCGCCGCGATATCCGCCGCGCGCCTGCTGCGCCTCTCGCGCTGTCCGGTGGTCTCGCCGCAGGGGACTGCCTCCCTTCGCCTCGCCTAACCGTTACTCTCACGTTCGTCCGAGCCATGAACCGACCTCCTCCGCATCGCGCTCCTGTCGCCCGCCGGCCGCCCCGGGCTGCTCGGGCGGCCACTGGGCCGGTGTCATCCAGGTCCCTCGTACGACTCTTGTAGTACGCATTACGCTTTGCGCATTACGCTCCTGTCGCCCGCCGGCTGCGGCGGCGCCTGCCGGCGCCGACCTGTACCCACGCGCCGCCTGGCAAACGCTGCCGGCTATGCTCCGTTGAGACGCTCGCGCGTACCGGTGTCCGTCGCCGGCCGATCACGCAGCAAGGACTGGTGCCTGCATCGTCGATGGTATACCATCCGCAGCCCGCCGGCAACCACGTCACAGGGTGAGGCGTGCGCAAGAGTTCCGGATGGCACAAGGCTCTGGCCGTGGTTCCCCTCCGTTTCGCAGAGGCGGCCGGTCCACGGTGGGGACGTCCTCACCCTGCGGCCCTCGTTCCCCCGCTCCGACACGGAGCGGGGGCGGCGGGGCCCAGCCCCACGGTGGGGCCGAGCGGGGAGCGGGTGCGGCCCTGGCCGAAGGGGGTGAGGTCCCGTCTCTCGCGGTGAGGCTCCGCCCGAAGGGGTGAGGTTCGCCGCGTGGGCTGACCCAGAACCCCTGCATGCCCCCGGCGGGAGGCAATCCAACCACCTGCTCCGGATGATCCGCCGTTGTGCTCTCTCGCGGTGGTCATCCCGCTCCCGCCGGGTACCCTGGGCGAGGAGAAGATCTCGCTCCTCCCTCCACTCGTGCCGCCTTCGGCGGGAAGCCTGCACGAGGGGAAGAACTCGTCACTCGCTCCTCGTCCCTCCTCCCGTCGCTAACGGGTACCCTGGGCGAGGGGGAGCCTGGCGGCGGCCCAGCAGCGCCGCTTGCCAGGTGCCGCTCGTATACTTTCTCCCAGAAACAGTTTGGCAGCAAGTTCCGGCGCGGCCGTTCGTCACGGCGAGGCGATGGAGGACACGGAACACGAAGGAGCAAGAAGCGGCTCCGTCGAGCACACCCCTCGCCCGTCGCTGGCGAAGCGCGCCGACACCAGCGTACCCCACACCAGCGTACAAGGAGCAACAGACCTCGTGGCAGACGTACCGGTCCTGGAGGAACCCCGCTTCCGCCTCATCTCGCAGCAGGTCGCCTTCGCCCTGCGCCGCGCCATCCTCTACGGGCGCTACCGGCCGGGCGACCGGCTGGTCGAGCATGAGGTGGCAACCGCCCTGAACGTAAGTCGGGCCCCGGTCCGCGATGCCCTGCGCCAGCTGGCGCAGGAAGGCCTCACCATCGTCTACCCCCACCGTGGCGCCATCGTTACCCCGGTCTCCGTTGACCTGATCCACGACGTCTTTGACGTCCGCGCGCGCCTGGAGGGGCTGGCGGCCCGCCTGGCGGCGAAACGGATCACCCCCGACGAACTGGGGCGCCTGGAGGCGCTGATCGTCGCCATGGAACAGTCGGCGCGCTCCGGCGAGCCGGGCCCTCAGGTGGAGCAAGACGTGGAATTCCACCGCCTGATCCTGGTCGCCAGCGGCCGGCCGGTGCTGCTGGCCGCCATGGAGACGGTCACCGGCAAGGCGGCCCTGCTGATCAGCCTCACGCGACGCAAGGCGCCCCTCGACGTGGTCCCCGGCCTGCACCGGCCCATCCTGGAGGCGCTGCGCAGCGGTGATCCCGACCGCGCGGAAGACGCCGCCCGCGCCCACGTCGAGTACGGGCGCCAGGTGCTGCTCGACCGGCTGCCGGAAGAGCACCGCAACGGCCCGGCCCGTTGACCCCGGGGCCGGCGGCTTGCTCCCCCACCCAGGGCCCCTACCGAACGAGCCAGGCGCGAGGGATGAGGCGCGAGTAGCGAAGAACGAGACGCGGGCTCTCCCCACGCCCACCATGCCCGCTGGTGGCGAGACGACCGCGTAGCCGCGAGCGGTGGATCAGAGCCGCTGCCCGCCAGTAGCAGAGCAGTGCAACGCTCCGGGCAGCACGGCCACCATCGGGCTGGTGCGAGCAGGAGTGGTGGATCAGAGGCGCCACAAGCCAGTGGGAGCGGCGTCCAGGACGTCCTCCGGAAGCCGATCACCGTGGTCGGGGCGGACACGGCGCCGGACCTGTTCTGGAACCACGCCTCCATCGCCCCCAGCCTGGCCAAGGCGCGCATCGCGCAGGACATTGGCGACTTCGGCGACTTCGGCGACTAGGTGCGCAAGCTCATTCGGCTCGGTGGTGAACGGCTAGTGAGTCAGTACTCACGGTCATCGCCATTCTGTGGCGGAGGCCAATGGCGAGCAGTAAGGAAAGTGACCCATCAGTCGTGTAGACCCGTGTCACGTCTGGCGGCTGAACCGCACTCCCAGCTTGATGCACTGTTCCGGGTGCTCATCGATCATCCGATAGGCCTCAGCCGCCTCGTCAAAGGAGACGATCGGCTGCACGATGCCGTCGGTGCGAACCCGCCCCGTGCGGATCAGCTCCTCAGCCAGGTCCACGATCCGCTCACGGTCCCAGCCGTAATCGCGTAAGGGCAGGCTCACCGTTCGGCAGGAGACGAGGTGGATGGCGTTCCAGTGGAACTCGGCCCCTAGCCGCAGGTGCTCCGCTCCACCGGCGTAGGTGGCGATCACGCCTACCGTCCCTTCAAACCTCGTCGCGCGAATGGCCTGGTGCAGCGCCAGCGAGCTACCACTCACCTCCAGGGCCACGTCTACCCCCAGCTTGCCGGTCAGCCGGCGGATCTCCAGGCCCACATCGCTATCAGTTGGATCGAGCGCCACGTCCGCGCCCAGGCGCATCGCCACCTCCCGCCGTATGGGGAGGGGATCAACGGCGATGACGAGCAACGCGCCGGAGAGCTTGCAGTACTGCATGGCTATGAGGCCAATGGCCCCCAGGCCGAAGACCGCCACACGGTCCCCTAGCCGGACGTGCGCGTCACGCATGGCCAGGGCCGCGTCGGCCGGATCGATACAGACCGCCGCCTCGGGCGTCAGCTCCGCGGGCAGGGGCCGGACGCGGGCCGCCGGCACGACGTGCACCTCACGCAAGGGCAGATGGCCATACACTCGCTCGCCCGGTGAAAAGCGCGTCACCCCTTCGCCGACTGCCTCGATGCGCCCGACAATGGTGTTGCCCAGGCGCAGCGGAAAGCGGCTGCTGCCATCCGCACGGGGCAGGAAGCAGCGCCACTCCGGGTCATAGCGCGCGGCCGAGCTCGCTGCACGGTTGCGATAGGCCAGCAGCTCGGTGCCGTGCTTCGGGGCACCGAACTCGCTGACGATGCGCACCATGCCGGGCTCAAGGGGCGGCGGCTCGTACTCGACCAGCTGCGGGGTCTGGGGAGCGACGGCGACAAGCTCACGGGGCACAGCTTCTCTCTCCTTTCCAGCGCCTCGTTTGCAACGGCTCATCTGGTTGGAACGGCTCGTCTGGCGGCTCCACCGCCGGGAGCCGCGGGCCGACCAGGGTGCGCGGCGGGTCGATGGGGGCGTCGACCCGCCGCGCAGAGATGGTATATCATCGCCAAGATACGATCCAGCGCAGTATACTTCCGGCCGCACTCGCCCGGTCCACACCCGGTCCACGCCGGCGGAGGTCAGGCTTGCCACCGATCACGCAGCGCCCCCGCAACGTCCTCCTCTTCCTCACCGACCAGCAGCGCAAGGATTCCATCGGCGCCTATGGCAACCCCGTCGTCCGTACGCCCCATCTGGACCGCCTGGCTCACGAGGGCGTCCGGTTCGAGCGGGCCTACCCCACTAACCCCTTCTGCTGTCCCTCCCGCGCCAGCATCCTGACCGGCCTGTACCCTCGCACCCATGGCGTGTGGGACAACGGCGTGCAGTTTGACGCCGTCGGCGCGCCCACCCTCGGCGAGCGGCTGCAAGGCCACGGCTACCGCACCGGTTGCGTGGGCAAGCTCCACCTCAACTCCTGGTTCGGCCCCCACCCGCCCAGCGGCTACCAGGAATCGCAGGACTACTGGGCCAGGCACCCAGAGATGGCCGCCTGGCACGGGCCATACGGCGGCTTCCAGGAGGTGGACCTCACCATCGGCCACGTCCATTACGCCACCAGAGGCGGCCACTACGCCGCCTACCTCCAAGGCGCCTTCCCGCAGGGCATCGAGCTGCTCAAACGAGAGTGCGCCCTGGTGGACCACGGTTACTTCGAGACCTGGCACAACGCCATCCCCGAAGCGCACCACTACAACACCTGGATCGCCGACCGCACCATCGCCATGATCGATCGCTTTACCGGTGCGGGGGACGGGGCGGGGGAAAGCGTCGCGCCGCCGTTCTTCATCCAATGTTCCTTCCCCGACCCGCACCACCCGTTCAGCGCCTGTGAGCCGTATGCCTCGATGTACGACCCGGCTGAGGTGCCACCGCCGATCCCCGCCTCCCTGGATGAGCTGGCGGCGATGCCGCCCCACTACCTGGCCATCCACCTGGGCCAGGAGAACGACTACGCTCGTGCCCGTCCCTTTGCGCGGGAGATTGCGGGGGCGCCCCTGCGCGAGATGGCGGCCCAGATGTACGGCATGGTGACCCACGTCGACCGCTGCATCGGGCGGGTCATTGAGCACCTGGTGGCGCGCGGCCTGCTGGACCAGACGCTGATCATCTTCACCACCGACCACGGGGAGCTGCTGGGCGACCACGGCTTCTTGCTGAAGGGGCCGTACTTCTACCAGGCCCTGCTCAACGTGCCCCTGATTATTCGCTGCCCCGGCATCACCGCGGCCGCTCCCCTGGTCCGGCACGAGCTGGTCAGCCACGTCGATCTGGTGCCGACAATACTCGATTGTCTCGGCCTGGATGTGCCGGCGTACCTGCCCGGGCACTCGCTGCGCGGCTACCTGGCGGGGGAACCGTCCTTGGTGCGTGACGCCGTGCTCACCGAGTACCGGCCCCGTGGCCGGAACATGAAGGTGCTGCACATGCAGGACTGGAAGTACGTCTACTATCACCGCGCGCCGTACGGTGAGCTGTTCGACCTGGCCAACGACCCGCAGGAACGGCGCAACCTCTTCGCCGACCCGGCCTGCGCTGGCCGGCGCCGCGCGCTGCACGAGCGCCTGCTGGAGGAGCTGGTCGATACCGAGTCAACCTGGCCAGCCAAGGGCTGGTGGGCCTGACTGCGGAGCCGGAAGTCATTTGACACCGATACCAGGCAGAAGCGTGTCAAAGAACTTCCGCTCACCTACGTAGCACCTTACCTGTCACCATAGGAACGGTGACCATCTGGCCCTTATAACTGTGGGAGGCGCGTAGACCGGGCAGGAACCCCTCTGGCTGCCACGTCTTAGTGCGTCTCAGCAGTTCGTGCGCAGGGATGGCCAAGTTCCGGGCATAGATGGTGCCTAGCTCCAGGATGATCGCGCTAGCGATGTCCGGAGGCGTGCCGGCCGCCATGGTCGTCTGGAGCTTATCGATACCGCCAGCTTCAACAACGTTGGGTGTGACCTGCGGCACCTCCCGCCTGAGGAGGTCGAACAGGTTCTTGTACGCCGGCTCGTCAACCTGGGACTGGGCGAGCTTCCACACCTCAATGGTGGCCGACCTGACAACCGGCGTTGGCACGCTGGACCCGCTCTTAGCTCTCGCACAGGCCGCCAGCAATCCGCCCATGCCGCCCACCACCATCTCCACAAACCACCGCCGACTGGCACCGTGCATGGTGACGCCTGCTCGGCTTTGCATGGTGACGCCTCCTCGGCTTTGACAGGGCGCAGCTCCACGAGCGCTTGTTGCTCTCGTTTGCCCCCGGTCTGGGACCCTTGACCGGTGCCAATAGTATATCATCGACCATCTGTAGGAGCTTATGAGCGAAGGGGATGCAAGGCGCATGAGAGCAGAACTGACCAGGGCGAAGACCGGCGAGACGCTGCGTGATGTGCTGGCGCGGATCGGGCCAGAGGAGATCCGGCCCTTCTTACGGGATGCCCCGGGCTTTGACGTCCGCTTCGCCACCGGCGCCGGGGCTGGGCCAGGGAGCGCCGTGAGCGCAACGATCCGGCCCCTGGACACTCTGGGCCCTGATGAGCACGGCACCCGCTACCAGGTGGGTGACACGGGCATCGTCGCCGACGTGGCGATCGAGTATGCGGCCGACCTGGCCATCGCCGTCCAGACGGTGACCCTGACCAATCAGGGCAGGGAACCGTCGCCGCCGATCCGCGAACTGCACGCCTTCGCTATCCCGCTGGACGTCTACGCGCGTCACGCCCCGCGCGCCTGCGGCTTCGGTGGGGGACTGACCCACGGCTATTACCCGCCGCGGGCCTACCGCGAGGAGGAGGTCTGCTTCGGCCAGGCCCGGACCTGGGAGCCCCGCGACCCCAGCTTCACGCGCTGGATCACCGGCCGGCGTAGCTACATCCTGGAGAACGAGGCCGGCGGCCGGAGCTCCCATCCCTACCTGTGCCTGATGCAGGCCGGCTGGGCGGCCGGCGCGGGCGAGGTGGGCCTGTGGGGCGCCCTGGAGTGGTCGGCACGGTGGGAGCTGCACTTCGGGACGGGCATGGATGGCCGGTTCACCTTCCGCGGCGGGCCACGGGTGCAGTCCCTGGTGCTGGCCCCGGGCGAGACGCTCCGTCTCCCGCCGGCCCACGTGGGCGTCTACGGCGGGCCGGCGGCCACGCGGGAAGATGGCTTCAATTGCATCCGGCGCTACATTCGCGAGGCGCTCGCTCCAGACGTGGCGGGCCGGCGCCCCCAGCCCCTGGCGGCCTACGACCACTGGTTCGGCATCGAGCAGCGCCTGGACGAGTCGCTGCTGCGCCGGCAGGTGGACCGCGCCGCCGAGCTAGGGCTGGAGTACTTCGTCGTCGATGCCGCCTGGTATGGCGGGGCCAGCGAGAACTTTGCCAACGGGGTCGGCAACTGGGAGCGCGTGGACGAGGTGAAGTTCCCGCGCGGGCTGGAGCCCCTGGCCGACTACGTGCGCGCCAGAGGGATGCACTTCGGCCTCTGGTTTGAGCCGGAGCGTGGCCGGCGCGGGTCAGACTGGGTGACGCAGCACCCTACCTGGTACTGGGACATCGGGCACCCGCTGAACCTGCAGCTGGACCTGACCCAGCGCGAGGTGCAGGACGGCGTCATCGAGATGCTGTCCACCTGGATCCGGCGCCTGGACATTCGCTGGCTACGCTGGGACTTCAACCAGCAGCCGGGCCAGTTCTGGGACCACGTCGATCCCACCGGCAAGGTGCAGTTTGCCTACGTGGCAGGGCTGTATCGCATCTGGGACACGCTGCTGGCCCGCCATCCCCACCTCCTGATCGACAACTGCGCCAGCGGCGGGAACCGCATCGACTTCGGCACGCTGCGCCGCTCCGGCACCATGGTCATCAGCGACCACGCGGAGGATCCGCACGTCTGCCGGCTGATGCAGACCGGCGGGGCGCGCGTCTTTCCTGCCAACTACATGAACAGCTCCATCTACGTCGGGGAGCACGACGGCGACGCCGTGGGGCCGCTGGACCTGGTGTCGCGCATGGCCGGCTCGATCACGCTGTGCGGCCACATCGCCCAATGGTCCGCCGGCCAGACTGAGCGCGTGCGCCGCTACCTGGACGGCTTTCGCTCCTACCGCCACGTGCTGATGGGCGACTTTTACCGGCTCACCGAGTACCCGCGCCTGGCCGGCGACTGGGATGTAGTCCAGTTCCTACAGCCACAGAGCGGCGAGTCGGTGGTCCTCGCCTACCGCGTCCGCGGCGACCGGCAGGTACAAACGGTCTTCCCCCGGCGCCTGGACCCGGGCACAACCTACGCCATCGTCGACCCGTTCTCCGGCACGGAGCTGGAACGGACCCCCGGACGCCACCTGGCCGAAGCAGGCCTGCGCCTGGCGCTGGAACCGGAGAGCGGGTTGGTCCGCCACCTGAAGCCGGTACGCCAGCAGGCGTAATGCGTACTACGTAATGCGAAAGACGGCTGGCCTGCCACCAAGACCGGAGCGCCGGCGCTATCCTGATGGCCACCCTATCCCCGTGTTGTCGCTGCCCCATGGCGGTACGTCGGGCGGGAACCCCGGCGGTATCCTGATGGCTCGATAGCTTGATGGCTCGCCGGCCCGCCGCTCTGCGCGAGAGCGTTGCTTCACCGAAGGGGGCGCAGCCACGCGAAAGTGATGCACGTCAAGAGATCCAAAGACAGGACACCGGAGCACTGACCCATGCCGGCAAGGAGGCCTCACATCCTGGTCATCATGACTGACCAGCAGCGTGCCGACGCGCTGCGCTGCGCCGGACATCCCGTGCTGCGCACGCCCCACCTCGACCGGCTGGCGGCGCGGGGCGTCCGCTTCGCCAACGCCTTTACCGTCGCGCCCCTGTGCATGCCGGCGCGCGCGTCGCTGCTGAGTGGGCTCTATCCCCACAACCACGGCCTGTGGAGCAACCAGGCCACGCCGGCTAACGAGCTACCGGCCGGTGACGAGACCGTGTTCCGCTTACTCCGTGACGCCGGCTACGCCACCGGCCACATCGGCAAGGGCCACTACTACGCGTGGAACCTGGTCCGCCATCTGAAGGAGCGCGAGGAATACGTGCGTGCGCTCGGCTTCGACTACGTGCACGAGACCACCGGCCCCCACTTTGCGCGTACCATCCGCTCCTCCCTGACCGATCACTGGGAAGCCCTGGGCCTCTACCAGCGTTTTCGCGCGGGCTACGCCCCGCCCCAGGGCACGCCCCGCCGGCCGTGGGACATTATCCCCAGCCCGCTGCCGGTCGAGGAGCATCTGGACAGCTACGTCGGGCGCGTCGCCACGGAGTTCGTTGAGCGGTACACGGGGCACCGGCCGTTCGCGCTCTTCGTCGGCTTCGGCGGCCCGCACGAGCCCTGGGACGCCCCCGGCGAGTACGCCACGATGTACGATCCGGCCCAGGTGCCGCCGCCAATCCCCGCGGCGGAACCGGGCCCGTGGGTCCCTCCGGCGGCCGCGGCCCGCATGCGCGCCGGACGCGTCGAGGGCATGGCAGAGGCGCACGTCCGGCAGCTCCGCGCCAACTACTACGGCAAGATCTCCTTGATCGACTACTGGGTAGGCCAGATCCTGGGAGCAGTGGAGCAGCGCGGCTGGCGCGACGAGACGCTGGTCGTCTTCACGTCCGACCATGGGGAGATGGCCGGCGACCATGGACGCCTGCACAAGACCGTCTTCTACGAATCGAGCATCCGCATCCCGCTGCTGGTGAGCTGGCCTGGGCAGACTGCTGCCGGCGCGGTGGCCGCCGGCCTGGTGGAGAGCATCGACCTTGTGCCCACGCTGCTCGAAGCGGCCGGCGCGGCGCCGGCACGGCGGTCGCTGGGCCGTTCGCTCTGGCCCGCTCTGCGGGATCCGGCGGCGACGCTGCGCGACGACGTGTTAAGCGAGGTGCAGGCTGGATACGGAGCGCCGGACCATGCGCGGAACACCCTCATGCTTCGCACTGAGCGGTACAAGTACGCCGTGGATGGGAACGGGGACGGCTTCCTGCTCCACGACCTGGCAGCCGACCCGCAGGAACAGACCAACCTGATCGGCCATCCCGACTGCGGGGCACTGGAGGCGGTTCTGCGCGACCGGCTGTTCCGGCGCCTCGTGCGCTGCCAGCCGGTACGCTAACTAACCATCTGAAAACCGTGAGTTGCCAGTGGCGGCGGTACCAGAGCAGGGCGCAGGCGAGTTTGAGCAGGGCGAGGTAAGTGCGAGCGTACTTGCCGTAGCGGACGAGGATCGCGCGACACTTGCTCAGCCAAGCCAGGGTGCGTTCCACCACCCAGCACCCAGCGCCGAGCCGGAGAGCGCTTCCTGTGGTGCTCGTCCAGCCGCGCCTCTCCGATCCGCCGAATGTGCGGGACGTACCCGTGCTCGGCCGTCGCCTGGCGTCCTGTGGGATTGTCGTAGCCCTTGTCCAGACACCGATGCTGCGACCGCTCGCCACTCGGCACCGGCCACTCGACCACGATGGCCTCGATGGTCGCCACCAGGAGCTACGCGTCGTGCACGTTCGCCTCGGCTATCACCACCGCCAAGGGGCCACCCTGGCGCTCCACCAGCAGGCTCTTCTTGGTGCCGTTCTTGCCCCGATCCGTACCAATTGATGGCTTTTGAGATAGTTTGTTAGAGGATCTCGCGGAGCGGGATGCGCCGCCCGGTCTCGGCGGCCCTGACCATCGCCTCGGTGACGGCCACGGCGTACATTCCTTCGTGCAGCGTGGTGCCCTGCTGGACCGTCGCCGCGCCCGAGATGAGGTCGGCGAAGTGGTCCAGCATCGCGCCGGTGGCCTCGTCCATGCCGCCGCGGGTCTCGATCGTCCGCGCCTCCACCGGAGGCATAGGCTCCCCTCGCGGCACCAGGTTGCCGCCATAGGTGACGGCACGCAATACCTTGCGATCCGTACTGGAGACGTGCCCGCGCCGGCCAATGACCTGCACCAGGTTCGCCGCCTGGGCGCCGAACATGCTGGAGACGATGGTGGCCGTGCGCGCGCCGCCGTCGTACTCCACCATCAGGTTCATGAACTCGATGGTCTGATCGCCGCGCATCGCGCCACGATGCACGGAGCCGTAGACCGCCTCCGGCTCGCCGCCCATGACCCACAGCGCCAGATGGATGGTGTGCGTCGCGGTATCCACGATCCCGCCGTAGTGGTCGGGGAAGAAATACTGGGGGGCCATCGGGCCCCGCTGCACCGTCATCAGCGCCTGCACGGGCTCGATCCGCTCCACCTCCCGCTTGAGGGCCAGGGCAAAGTCGGAGAAGCGGAACTGGTAGCCGACCATGCCGATGACGCCCTGCGCGGCGGCCGCATCGGCCAGGCGCCGCGCGGCGGCGGCGCTCTCCGCCAGGGGCTTCTCGATCAGCACGTGCTTGCCGGCAAGGATGGCGTCCAGCGCGATCGGCGCGTGCCACCGCGCGTTGGTCGCGATGATGACGCTCTGGAGGTCCGACCGCGCCAGCAGGTCCCGATAGTCCTTTACGCCGGGCACGCCAAGACGCTGCGCGGCCGCATCGCGCCGCTGGTCGTCGATGTCACAGACGGCGATGAGCCGCAGTTTGTCCGACTTCACCGCGTGCGCACCGTGCGCCTGCACGCCTCGCCCGCCACAGCCGATCAGGGCGGTCGTCACTCTGGCCAAGTCCTCGTCTCCTTCCATGCCGTGGTGTGCGTCCCTTATTGGGTGGCGCTTCCGCCTCGCCTGGCGCGCCGCCGCCAGGCGGGTACTCTTCCACGCCGTGATGTGCGTCCCTTATTGGGTAGCGCCCCCTGCGTTCTCCGCGCGGGGGCCGGATGCCGTCAGCTCCTCCAGGGCCGCGGCGTAGGCGTCAAAGGTTCGCCGGTCAAAGAGGACGAAGATCACCTCGCGCACGCAACGTGCGGGGCGCTCCGCCGACCGGGCATACTCCCTCACCGTCTGGAGGGCAACACGGGCGGCGCCGGCCACAGGATACCCGAACGCGCCGGTGCTAATCGAAGGAAAGGCGACGGAGGCGCAGCCAAGCTGATCGGCCAGCTCCAGCGAGCGCCGGTAGGCTGAGGCCAGCACGCCGGGCGCTCCCTCGGGGTCGGCGTAATAGCGCGGGCCGACGGCGTGGATGACGTAGCGGGCTGGCAGGTTGCCGGCCCCGGTGGCCTTGGCGTCACCGGGGCGGCAGCCGCCCAGCTTGCGACATTCCTCCAGGATGGACGGGCCACCGGCACGGTGGATGGCGCCGTCCACACCGCCGCCGCCCAGCAGCGTCTCGTTGGCCGCATTGACGATGGCGTCGGCAGGCGTCTTGGTGATGTCGCCCTGGATCAGGCGCACGTGGATACCGTCGAAGGTCGTTTCAGTCAGCACGGCCGGTACCGATCCTGTCCTTGCTCTCAGAGGGCGGTGCCACTCGCCAGTACACGCCGCCGTCACGCTGCATCAGGCGATGCGCATCGCTGATCAGCTCGCGACGGAGGGTAGCCGTATCCGCATGATAGCGTTTGAGGATCTCATTCACCTCGCGCTCGGTGTACCGCCGGCCCGGCTCGAATTGATCGGCCAGCCACTTGAGGATGACGAAGCGCTTCTTGCGGCTGGCCGGGATCTCCTTCAGGCGCTCACCTTCGAAGAAGTCGCGCAGGACCTTCCGCTCCCAGGCGTGGCCGTCCGGCGCCTCGGCCAGTGACGTGAGCTTTTCCGCCGCCAGCAGCCCCTTGCTCATGGCCCGCAGGGCGTCCACGTCCAGGCGATAGACGTGAGCAGTGCCCTCGGGGCGCATGCGCACAAGCCCCACCTCCTTTAGGCGCGCGAGATGGTGGGAGACCGTCGGGGCGCGAAGGTTGAGCATCGCGGCCAGCTCCTCGACGCTGGCCTCGCGATCGGCCAGGATCGCGAGCATGCGCAGCCGCGTCTCATCGGCCAGGGCCTTGAAGAAGCGCAGCGCGGTGTGCAACGGCGCCTGTTCCATGGGCGTCCTCCGTTGATCGGGATCTAATTAGAAGTGTATCGAAACAAGATCCTTCGAGCAACGGCGAGCATTGGTCCATGGCGCACCGTCAGCGCCGTGCGAAGCAGGGCGGCCGCCAGCCGGTCGGCGACGGTGCCGGATCAGCCGAGGCGGGAAGCGTCGGCAGCCGGCCGGGGGTGGCCAGCTGCCGGGGTCTACAGGGCAGGCTGGAAGCTATCGACGTCGCGAGCGCCGTGCCGGCGGAGCAGGGCCGCGGCCCGTTCCGCGGCCGGCTCATCGGGCACGTGGACGGCGAGCAAGATCCCGCCGGCGCGCACGGCGGCCTCATACTGCTGCGCCCGTGCAGTGGGGACCCCCAGACCGACCAGGGAGCCTACCAGCGCGCCAAGCGCGCCGCCGGTCGCCGCGGCCGACAGGGCCGCCAGAATGGGGCCAGCAGCCAGGATAGGGCCGACGCCGGTCAGAGCCAGGGCGGTGAGGCCCACCGCCCCACCGATCACCGCTCCCACCGACGCCCCCGCGACGGCGCCCTCGCCGGCCAAAGTGTTGTGCCCCGCATTCTCCTGGGGCGGCGTTCCGGCCGGCCCCTGTACGATCGAGATGTCCTCAGGGCGGTAGCCCTGGCGACGCAACTCGGCCGCAGCGGCATCCGCATCGGCAAACCGGTCGAAGACCCCCACCACGCTGCGCGCGGCCAGATCCGGCACAACACCGGCCGGTCCCTTGCCGGGATCATCGTATTTCACCGTGCCGACGCCTGAATAGTCAGCGGTCATGCTCATACCCCATCAGTTCCCACATCGAGGCAAGAGACGTGCCAGAGGTGCGGGCTGGCTAAGTATCCGCTGGTATGTTCGCGCCTCCCTGTCCATCGATGCCCGGCCGTCCTGTCCCGCACGAACGTACCAGCACCTACGTAGCCTGGATTAGTTATGGCCGGCGATGTGTCCCCTCTCCCTTTGGGAGAGGGTGAGGGTGAGGGCTCCGCCATCGGGGCACACTGGTGGCGCCCCCCAAACGCACCATCCTTGGTCACGCAGTGTGCTACATCTGGCTCTGGCGGACCGACGCGGTAGCGCCGCTCTCGGGACGCTACCCTCTGTACCTGTCTGTATACGTCTCTGTAGACGACACCTGTCTGTAGACGACAGCGCACTACACGATGTCCACCAGAGCCAGAGAGAGCACCCGCATGCCCCGAGCCAGCCGACCACAGCACTGGGCCAGTGCCCCTGAACATCGCCCCCGGTCCGACGGGGAGCCCCCGCCTGAGCGACCACCCGCCGCCGGCGTCGCGCGGCGTGGTGAGGCCTGGTATGGCGCCGGTGACGTGGCGAGCTTCATCCACCGCGCCTTCACCAAGGCCATGGGCTACGACGACGACGACCTCCGGCGCCCGATCATCGGCATCTGCAACACCTGGAGCGAGCTCAACCACTGCAACCGAGGCCTGAGGGACGTGGCCGAGGCCGTGAAGCGGGGCGTGTTGCAGGAAGGCGGCCTGCCCCTGGAGTTCCCCACGATCTCCATCGGCGAGGTCTTCGTCAGTCCCACCAGCATGCTCTTCCGCAACCTGGCCGCCATGGACACCGAGGAGATGATCCGCGCCCAGCCCCTGGATGGCGTGGTGCTCCTCGCCGCCTGCGACAAGACCACCCCCGCCCAGCTCATGGGGGCGGCCAGCGCCGACGTGCCGGCGATCATGGTCACCGGCGGCCCGATGCTCAACGGGCGCTTCGAGGGGCAGGACCTGGGGGCGTGCACCGACTGCCGGCGCTACTGGACGGAGTACCGCGCCGGCACGGTGAGCCAGGACACGATGCGCGCCCTGGAGGATGCCCTCTGCCGCTCGGCGGGGCACTGCATGGTGATGGGGACCGCTTCTACAATGGCCGCCTGCGCGGAGGCGCTGGGCATGATGCTTCCCGGGGGCGCGGCCATTCCCGCACCGGATAGCCGCCGGCTGCGCTTCGCCGAGGCGTCTGGCCGGCAGATTGTGCGCCTGGCCCGCGCGGGGCTGCGCCCATCGCAGATCATGACCCGCAAGGCTTTCGAGAACGCCATTCGCGTCCTCCACGCCATCGGGGGCTCCACCAACGCCGTCGTCCACCTGCCGGCCATCGCCGGTCGGCTGGGCATTCCCCTGCCGCTCGACCTCTTCGACGAGCTGTCGCGCACGACCCCCTGGCTGGCGAACGTGCGTCCTTCAGGGCGCTACCAGATGGAGGAGCTGTTCGAGGCGGGCGGCATCCCGCAGGTGATGAAGGAGCTGGAGCCGCGGCTGCACCTGGACTGCCTGACGGTAACGGGGCGAACCGTGGGGGAGAACCTGGCGCCGGTCCAGCCGGTGAGCGCGCTCGGTGAGGCCTGGGCCCGCCGTGTGCGGGAGGTGATTGCCCCGCGCGAGGCCCCGCTCAGTCCAGAAGGGGGGCTGGCGATCCTGCGCGGGAACCTCTGTCCGGACGGCGCGGTGATCAAGCACGTGGCCGCGTCCCCCCATCTGCTCCGGCACCGCGGGCCGGCGGTGGTCTTTACCTCGCTGGCCGACCTGGCGGCGCGGATCGACGATCCCGACCTTGACGTGACGCCGGAAAGCGTGCTGGTCCTGCAGAACGCCGGCCCCGTCGGCGCCCCCGGCATGCCGGAGGTGGGCAATCTCCCCATCCCCAGGAAGCTGCTGGCCCAGGGCGTGCGCGACATGGTGCGCATCTCCGACGCGCGGATGAGCGGCACCTCCTATGGGACCATCGTCCTTCACGTGGCGCCGGAGAGTGCCATCGGCGGGCCGCTGGCCGCCGTACGCACGGGCGACGTGATCGAGCTGGACGTGCCTAACCGGCAGCTCAACGTCATGCTCTCGCCGGCCGACATCGCGCGCCGGCTGGCGGAGTTCCGGCCACCAGCTCCCGCCTACAAGCGGGGCTACGGCCGGCTCTTTCTGGAGCACGTCCTGCAGGCGCCCCAGGGGTGTGACTTCGACTTCCTGGTCGGCGATCCGCGTGACGCCGCCGACGCCGCGCGGCTGGGACGCGACCTGAGGACGTGACGGGGGCCAGGCTCGGGCGCCCCGACGGCGCGAATACCGCGAATGGAGCGTTCGGACCCGCGGGGATGGCCCAGTCGAGCCGGGGGGCCAGGCTCGGGCGCCGCGCTGAGGCGGGAACCGGCCGTCCGCCGTGGGCGAGTGGTCGCCCGTGCCCCCAAAGGAGGCCAGGCCGGGCGGCAACGGCAGGGCCGGCACCGCCCCCCCGCGTAGAATTTGGGTGTGGCGAAGAAGGTCACCAAAGGCAACCTGTGGGGGTTCATCCAGAGCCGCCCGTACGCTTCGGTGGCCGACATTCGACGCACCTTCGCTCTCGATGTGGAGACGGCCTCGCCGGTGCGGACGAGCGAAGGGACCTATTTCATCGGCCTGCCCCAGGACGCGGCCGCGCTCATTCTGCAGCTCTGGAACGAGGGCCGCATCGTGCTGGACGTCAATCCGGACGTGAAGGCCAACGTCGTCCAGGGCGTCTACCCCGCGCGCCCGCTGCTGGCCAGGCAGGCCGCGGCCGGCGCGGGCGCGGAGGCCCACGCTCGCGCCGCGCGGGC
>DAOTTI010000124.1:0-13365 GCA_034437795.1 Chloroflexota bacterium
GCAGCGTCTCACAGAGCGCGCGAGCGGCGGCGACGCTCTCGCGGGCTCCCTCCAGTGGGAAGTAGTCGAGCGCCGCCGACCCCACCAGCACCGGTCGCGGGGCCATCAGGCGCAGCAGGTCGGCGTGATCGAGGCCGGCCGGAAGCTGGCCCAGCAGGTTCTGCTCGGCGTCGCCGGTGCTCCACGCCCGCCGGCGCCAGGCGAGGGTGGTGATGTAGCAGCAGGGCACCGCCACCTTGATCCGCTCGTCCAGGGGCACGGTGTAAGCGGTGTTGGTCCCGCCGCCGGAATTCCCCGCCATGGCGATCCGCTGCGGATCGACCTCCGGCCGCAAGCAGAGGTAGTCGACCCCGCGGATGGAGTCCCAGATCATCAGCTGAGCCAGGTTCGCCCCGGCCAGGAAGTACTGGTTGCCGGCGTAGGAGTGCTGCGTGGTGCAGCCCCCCAGCGCGGACTCGCCCCGCTGCCGATCCCAGTACAGCTTGCGCTCGCCCTGGCCGATCGGATCGTAGATGAGCACGACGTACCCTTTTGCCGCGAGCGCGGCGCAGAGGCGCTGGTACGTCTCGGCCGCCTTGCCGTTCTCGGAGTGGCCGCAGGGGACCAGCACCCCCGGCACGGGCCACGAGCGCCCCTTGGGGACGTACGCCAGGGCGGTGACCAGGAGCCCCGGCTGCGTCTGGTAGATCAGCTTCTCGATGCGGTAGCGCTCCCGCTCCAGCACGCCCGTAACGCGGGGCCGCAGGTCGCAGCGGTCGGGGAAGCGTCCCAGCATGCCGCGGTAGGCGGAGAGGAGCCGTTCCCGCTCCTCGGCCCACTCGGCGGCCGTCCGGATCCGGGCACGGCGCTCGGCGCCGGCAGCCGACTGCTCGACGAACAGCCGGTAGAGGTGCTCCGCAAGCATGTCCCGCGGCAACGGTGGCAGTGCAGCAGGCGCAGTCATCGTCATGCTCCCGTCACGTTCTCGTCAGGTCTTCGTCCTGGCCACAGGCGTCGTCAACCGTCCCGGATGGCGCCAGGCCACAGGTGTCCTTTGCCGTCCTTCCCCTTCTTCCCCCGTGCGGGGGCGGGGACGGCGGGATCCAGCCGCACGGCCATGGCCGGAGTTCCCCCTCTCCGTGTCGGAAAGGGGGTGAGGTCCTTCTGCCCCTGCCGGCGCGGGCGCGACCGAAGGGTGAGAACGCTGCCCGCCCCGTGTCTTGGTGTCCCCGCGTCTCCGCGTCGGGGAGGGGGCAGGGGGTGAGGTCCGCCGCGCTGGAGCGCGTGTGCCCCGCGTGCCCCATGGCCAGTCATGCGGGGAGCAGGTGTGTGATCCCTTCCAGGTCGGCGTCCGGCGGGTCCAGGCGTAAGGGATGGTACTGGTCCTCCAGCCACAGGCGCGCCTGGTCGGCGTAGTGGGGGCTGGCGGGGTGGCCCGACTGGCCGGTGGTGGACGTGGCCAGCATGGCGCCCCCCGGCGAGAGGTCGGCGACCATGCGATAGGTGGCGCCGCTGACCACCCGATACGGCCGGGCGGTGCTGTAGCCGGCGGCCCGCACCGTGGGGCCGCCGGTGCAGGGGTATGGCCCCACGTCGAAGAGCGCCGCGGCGGCGCGCCGGTCGGCTGGGCCGTGCGTAGAGAGGGGATGCTGCCAGGTCACGGTATGGACCTGGCCCCACTGCCACGCCGCCGGGTCCGGCCCGAACCGGCGGGACAGCCCGTCCACGGCGTCGACGATGGCGCTCTCGACTGCCGTCCCGACGTCCTCCCGCGCGAACCAGGGTGGCGAAGTGTCGTCGCCGAGGAGCAGGCGCCGCGCCACCGCCCCCGCCTGGGTCGCCGCCAGCGCCACCAGCTCCTGGGGGAACCGTGCTGCCGCCACACGGCGCAGCCAGGCCTCCCAGAAGGCGACCCAGACCGTCGGGGCCGCCGAGCCGAGCACGAAGCGGCCATCCCACCCCTCTAGGACGGACGCCGCCAGGCAGGGCGCGGGCTGCCGGCTCGCCGCCAGGTGGCGGAGCACGGCCGGCAGCAACTCCACCGCGCGCGCGCCGGTCACGTCGGCCTGGATGGAGCCCAGCTCCTGGGGAGAGAGGCGTTCCTTTTCAGTCAGGCGCTGGCGGATGCGCCGCATGCGCCCGCCGTCGGCCCAGGCGCCGCCCGGCAGGTACGATAGCCCCGGCGGGTCGCGGCGCCACGGTGGCTGGTTGGCGGTGGCCAGCCAGCCACGGGGCGGGTCGATCAGCTGCGGCAAGTCGTCAAAGGGGATGTACCCCTGCCAGGCATCGTCGGGGTTCTGGGCGTCACGGAACCGGCGGGCCGCCTCGCGCCGGCGCGGGACCAATCCGGCCACGTGGTAGGCGATGCGCCCCCCGTCATCGGCCACCAGACCGTTGAGCACGGGGCAGGGCCACCTCGCCAGGGCGGCCAGCGCCTCGGCTACGCTGGTGGCGCGGTTGAGCGCCAGCAGGGGCTCCAGGCCCGCCCCCACCTCCAGCCCCGTCCAGCGCAGGCTGATTGGCGGCTCATCGCCACCGACCGGCGTGAACAGACTGTTGGCGATCGGGCCGCGCCGCGTCCGGCGCACCTCGAAGCGCTCCGGCGCCTCCCCGCTGACCTCGATGGTGTGCTGCTCCACGTCGAACGGCAGCCACTCAGCCCCCTGGCGGTACCGGCCTGGGTGCGACGGGTCGACCGTCTCCACGTACAGGTCGCGCGTGGATGCCACGTGGTTGGTGAACCCCCAGGCCACGTGCCGGTTACGGCCGATGTACACCCCAGGCCAGCCGGCGTAGGTCGCCCCCGCGGCGTCGAAGGAGCCATCGGCCAGGGCCAGGTGGGCCTGGAACCACTGGCTGGGCTGGCCAAAGGGGTTGTGCGGGTCAGAGCAGAGCACGGGGTAGCCGGTCGTCGTGCGCCGGCCGGAGACGGCCCAGTTGTTGCTCCCGGTGCCGTCGTCCCCGCCCCCCGGCGCGGCGCCCTCCCTGCCTGCGCTCCCCGCATCCTGGTCGCGTGCGTCGTCGGAAGGGACAATGCTCTCCTCGGCCAGCTCCGTGGCCATGAAGGCGTCGAGCAGCGGGGGCGGGAGGTGCCGGCGGGCCGCTTCGCCGGCGGCGATGGTGTCCAGGCGGCCGGTCAGGGTCCACCAGCGGTGCTTCCAGCAGGCGATGGAATCGGCCGGCGTCCAGGGCGTCGGCTCGTAGCCCAGCCAGTCGAACTCCACCGGCAGCAGGCGCTGCTGGATGGCATGCTGCAGCCAGTGATTGACGCCGGCGGCGTAGGCGTCGAGCGCCTGGGCCTCCTCGCCGACCAGCTGCGCGGCCAGGGCATCGGCGTGTCGGCCCAGCCCCAGGGTGCGCATGGCGCGGTCTGAGGCCAGGGCATCGCGCCCCAGGATGGCGGCGAGCTGGCCTCGCGCCTGCCGCCGGCAGTAGTCCAGACGCCAGAGGCATTCCTGGGCCGTCACGTAGCCCAGGGCAAAGAAGAGATCGTGCGGCGTCTCGGCGCGGATGTGGGGGATGCCCCACACGTCCCAGCGCACCGCCACCGGCGCCTCCACGCCGGCGCGGATGCTGGCGTCGCGGGGTGGGACCTTCTGCGCCAGATACGCAGGGTCGCGTGGGTAGGGGGCAGAGGAACGGGCGGCCATCGGGCGCAATCATAGCGGCCCGGCGCTTACCGCGCCCGCGCCGCGCCGGCCCAGGGCTGCAGATCCGGGCTGCAGATCTGGATGATCAGGAAATGCTGCTCTGGCGCTGTGCCGGCGGGCCCGCGGGATGACAGTAGGGCGGTTTGTACGCCACACTCACCGCTACACGCCGGGGCCGCGAAGGGCCATCGAGCGAGGGAGAGCAGGAGGGATATGAACGTCGTCGTCATTGTGCTGGATACGCTGCGGTATGACTGCGTGCATCACACGCCTGCACCGGGGATCGCCAAGGTGGCGACGCCCCACCTCGACGCCTTGCGGCGAGACGGGGTGTCGTTTTCTGCCATCTATGGGGAGGCGGAGCCGACCATCCCCGTGCGGCGGGCGTTGTGGACGGGGCTGCGCTCCTTTCCGTGGCGCTTCGACTACGACACGCGCGGGCTGTGGCCCAACCCGCGTGGCTGGCACAAGATCCCGCCGGAGCACACGACGCTCTCCGAACTGCTGCTGAGCCAGGGCTACAAGACCTGCCTGATCGGGGACGTCTACCACATCTTCAAGCCGACGCAGAACTTCACGCGGGGCTTCTTCAACTACGAGTTCGTCCGTGGCCAGGAGACGGATAACTGGAAGGGCGGGAAGCTGGAGCTGATCCGCGCTGAGGCAGAGCGGTACACCCGCCCGCCGCTGGACCCGGCGCGGCACGCCTCGCTGGTCCAGTATCTACTGAACAAGCGCCACTTCCGCCAGGAGGCCGAGCTCACGGGGGCGGCGGTCATCCATCGCGGCATCGACTGGCTGAAGGAGAACCACGACGACGGCCCCTTCATGCTGTGGCTGGAGTCGTTCGATCCGCACGAGCCGTGGGACCCGCCCCGCGAGTACGCCAACCGCTACTACGAGTTTCCGCCGGGGAAGGACGGGGCGGAGTTCATCTACCCGCCGGAGGCGGCGCGCATCGGTACGGAGGAAGAGAAGGAGCGGACGAAGGCGCTGTATTACGGCGAGATTACCTTCATGGATGCGGTGATCGGCCGGCTGATGAACACCCTAGCCGACCTGGGCCGGCTGGACGACACGGTGGTCATGCTCACGTCCGACCACGGGACGGAGCTGCTCGACCACGGCCGGTTTGGCAAGAGCGCCGACCACCTCTACGCCCACAACACCCAGCTGAACTGGATCGTGCGCCACCCGCAGGGGACGGGCGGCCGCGACCGGACGATCGACGCCTTCGTTCAGAACCACGACATCGTGCCCACGATCCTGGACTTGCTGGGCCTGCTGGACCGGTGGCCCGGGGCGACCGCGGTGGACCGCCCGGAGTGGGCGGGTCGCTCCGCCTTGCCGTTGATCGAGGGCCGGCCGGACGCCCGCGGGCGGGACTTCGTGATCACGGGGTGGGGCGATTATGCCTCGGTGCGGGACCGCGACTGGAACTACGTGGTCAACTTCGAGCAGCCGGACGGCAGCGAGCGCCTCTACGACCTGCGTAACGATCCGTACGAGCAGCGGGACGTGGCGTCGGACCACCCCGACGTGGTGCGGGAGCGGCGCCGCCGGCTGGAGGCGCTGCTGGGGCAGGAGCTGCCCCCCAACCTGCCGGATAAGTACCGGCCGGGCACGGTCGCGCCGTGCCGCGCCTACTACGGGTCACGGCCGACACGCCAGCAGGAGGAAGCGGGGTTCGTCTAGCTGCAGGATCAACGAAGGACCCGTTCCACATGCCTGATCGAGTGATGGCCAGCGCGCGCAACGTGGCCATGGTGTTGGACCAGTACCGGCAGCCGTTGGCGGACGCCGGTCTGGAGGTCTTCTTTCCGGCGACGCCGTCAGTCACGCTCAGCGAGGCGGAGCTGCTGCGCGTTCTCCCCGGCTGCTTTGCAGCCATCGCTATGCCGGACGCGTACACGGAGCAGGTGATCGCGGCCTGCGCGCCGACCCTGAAGCTGATCGCACGGTCGGGGATCGGCTACGACTCGATCGACGTCGACGCGGCCAGGCGCTACGGCGTGTGGGTGACGACGACGGTCGGCTCCAATCACGACGCGGTGGCCGACTTCACCCTGGCGCTCCTGCTAAACCTGGCGCGGAAGCTCACGGAGATCAACAACCTGACCAAGGCGGGGGCGTGGCAGCGGGTGGCGGGCTTCGAGCTGCGGGGCAAGACGCTGGGCATCGTGGGCACGGGGCGCATCGGGCGGGAGGTGGCCGCCCGCGCCGCCGCCTTCGGCATGCGCCTGGTGGCCTACGACGTGCTACCCAACCGGGAGTGGGCGGGGGCGGCGGGGGTGACCTATCTGCCCCTGGAAGAGCTGCTGGCCCAGGCCGACGTGGTCACGCTGCACGTGCCGGCGACGGCCGAGACCAGGCATCTCCTGAACGGCGAGACGCTCCGCCGGTGCAAGCGGGGGGTCTACGTGATCAACACGGCGCGGGGCGAGCTGATCGATGAGCAGGCGCTCCTGGCGGCGCTAGACGCCGAGCACGTGGCCGGCGCGGCCCTGGACGTGTTCGCCGCGGAGCCGCCGGGGCCGGCCCAGCGGCCCTTGATCGCCCATCCGCGGGTGATCGCCACGTCGCACTGCGCTGGCGCCGCCGTGGAGGCGCAGCGCCGCGCGGCGGAGATGGCGCTGGAGGAGGTACTGCGCGTGCGCCGCGGCGAGCGGCCCCTGTCGCCGGTGCCGGAGCTGGCGTAGGACGATGGCAGCGCCGGCTAGTCTGCCCTTACGCCTCGCCGCCACGGCACGCGTCCGCCCGGATACGCTGGCGGTGGGGGCGCTGCTGGCGCTGTTTACCGCCTCCGGCGCCAGTGGCCTGGTCTACGAGGTCGTCTGGCTCCGGTATCTGACGCTGGTCTTTGGGGTCACCATCTACGCGGTGGCCACCGTCCTGACGGTGTTCATGGGCGGTCTGGCGCTGGGCGGATACCTGGCCAGCCTGGTGGCGGACCGGATCACGCGGCCGCTGCGCGCCTATGGGATCGTGGAGATCGGCATTGGGCTCAGCGCGCTGGCCACGCCCGCGGCGTTTGCCCTGGTGCAGGCCCTTTACCGGCAGCTCTACCCCGCGCTGCCCCAGGATCTGACGGTGGTGTCGCTGGTGCGGTTCGTCCTGGCCGGCGCCCTGTTGCTCATACCGACGACGCTGATGGGGACGACGCTGCCGATCGTGGTCCGCTCGGCGCTGGGGCGGGCCGGCTCGCTGGGCACGAACGTCAGCCTGCTCTACGCCTGCAATACGGCCGGCGGCATTCTGGGCGCCTACCTGGCCGCGTTCGTGCTCATCGGGACCATCGGCGTGCGCGCCACGACTGTGGCGGCGGCGATCATGAACCTGGCGGTGGGGGTCGTGGCCCTGGCGCTCGATCTGTGGCTGCGGGCGCCTGAGCGCCGCGGCGCGCCGGCCCGCGCGGCCGCGCCTGGCCAGCGCGCCGCGTCGGAGGTGGCGCACCTGAACGACCTCGTGGCGCTGCCGCGGGGCGCGGGGCGCTGGCTGCTCCTGGCGTTCTTTGTGTCGGGGCTGGCGTCGCTGGCCTACCAGGTGATCTGGACGCGCATCCTGGCTATCTTCTTCGAGGCCACCACCTACGCCTTCAACCTGATCCTGTGCACCTTCCTGCTGGGGCTGGCGGCGGGCTCCTACCTCATTGCGCCGGTGGTCAACCGGCGGGCCAACTGGCTGCTGGTGGCGGCGGTAATGGAGTGGGCCATCGCCGTGGCCGCGCTGCTTTCGGTGACGGTGATCAGCCGCCTGCACGACCTGGTGGACGCGCTGCGCACGCTGCCTTTGGCCGAGCACCTGGTCTCCGGCGAACAGCGGGCGACGGCGGTGATGGCCTTTGCCACCATGTTCCCCACGACGCTCCTGCTGGGCGCCGCCTTTCCGATCATCATGAGGCTGTACGCCTCCGGGGGGGACGAGCAGTCCGGCGTGGGGCGGCGGCTAGGGCGGGCCTACGCCGCCAATGTCTGCGGCGCCATCGTCGGGTCCTGGGCCGCCGGGTTCGTGCTCGTCCCGCTGGTGGGCACGCAGCGCAGCCTCATGCTGCTGGCTAGTATCAACGCCCTGGTGGCGATTGGCCTGCTGCGCTACGGCGCGCCCGCGGCCTTTAAGGCGGTCGCTCCAGCGGCGGTGGGAGCAACGGCGGCCATCGCGGCGCTCACGCCAGACATGTACGCTGCCGTCTTCGCCCGCTTCAAGGATCCGGTGGCCTGGTACGAAGAGGGGCTGGAGCAGACAGTGACGGTGCTCCAGGGACCGACCATCCGGCGCATGTACCTGAACGGCTGGTACCAGGCGTCCGATGATCCGGGGATGGTGCGCTTCCACGCCCTGCTGGGGCACCTGCCGATGCTCTTGCAGCCGGCGGCGACGCCGCCCCGCCCGCAGCGATCTGTGCTGGTGATCGGCCTTGGCGGTGGGGCGACGGCGGGGGCAGCCGCGGCCTACGACGGCGCGCGCCTGGACGTGGTGGAGCTCTCAGGGAGCGTCGTGCGGGGCGCGCAGCTCTTCGCGCACGTCAACGGCGGCATCGTGGGCGCGCCCAACGCCCGCTTCTACGTTGACGACGGGCGCAACTATCTGCTCCTGACCGGCAAGCGCTACGACGTGATCATGGCCGACGTGGTGCGCCCGCAGCACGCCGGCAGCGCCGCCCTGTACTCGGTGGAGTACTACCGTCTGGCGAAGGCGGCGCTGGTCGAGAACGGGGTGATGGTGCAGTGGCTGGACCTCCGTCTGCCGGAGAACCAGTACAAGATGCTGCTGCGCACGTTCCTGCACGTCTTTCCGTATGTCACGGCCTGGGCCGATGGATCGTTCGTCGTGGGCAGCCACCGGCCATATGCCATCGACGGGGACCTGATGGCGCAGCGTCTCTCCGGGCCGGCGGGGGAGGCCGCCGCGCGGATCGGCCTGACCGGTGTGGCAGCGGTGCTGGGGCTGTTCACCGCCGGCGACGCGGAGCTCCGCGCCTACGCTGGGGACGGCCCGGTGGTGAGCGACGACCATCCCTACATCGAGTTCTTTCGCTCACTGCCACAGGATCCGAACCCGCCAGATCTATCGCGCCTGAGCCGCGATCCAACGCCCCTGCTGCGGTGACCGGTCGGGCGACGGGTCAGGCCCACCTGGCGCCGAAGTCCGGCGGGACAATGTGGATCCAGACGCGGCCCGGGCGGAAGGGGACGGGAGCGCCGTCGGGGAGGCGATAGTCCGTCTTGGCGCGGTCGTGTTCCTTCGACCAGGTGCCCTCGAAGACATGCCCCGAGTGGAAGACCTGCAGGCGGCCGGCGCCGCGCAGCTCGGCGTCGAGCACGGGGTTGCCGGCGGAGTCAGGCTCGACGTTGCGGGCGGTGAAGAGGTTCACGTACTGGATAGCGACGTTCTCCACCTGGATCTGCTGCCTGTCCAGGGCATCGACGTGGGGGGCGCCGGCCATGGTCCGCTTCCACGCCCCCGCGCCTTCGTCGTACTTCCAGGTGACGGCGGCTGCGGGGATGTACGGCATGGTGAGCGTGCGCAGGGGCCCGACCTCGGCCGGCGGATCGTGAAACGGGAAGGGCCGGATCTCGACCTCCGGCGCAATCTGAGGGTCCTTGCGGGCCTCTTCGCGGACCTGGGCGATGCGGACGAACAAGTTGTGGGGGACGGGCCGGGCCGGGTCACGGAAGTACGGCGTCCCTTCCAGGCGCTCGCCGAGCTCCGGCGCCTTGAAGAGCGGGATCAGGGCCTCCGCCAGCAGCCGGCTGGTGGTGCGGCCGGCTCCGGCATAGGCGAGCAGAAAGTCCCACTCCTGGCCGAGATAGATGTCCGTCAGGCGGGCGCTGCGCACGGGGCCGACCCGCTCCGGCTCCGGCTCCAGGAAGAGGGCGAGAAAGCGGGTGAGCCCGCCTTCAGCCAACTGCTCGTAGACGACCTCCGCCTGGCCCAGGCCGAACTGCGGGCGCGCCAGGGGCGCGTTGTCGATCTTGACCGCCACGATCCGGCGCCGGAGGAGCGAGGCGTCCGCCACCGGTCTGCCGGTGAGCGGGGAGTGGCGCACGGGGGTAGGGGTCGGCGGCAGGGGCGGAGGCGGCGTCTCTCGCTGCGGCGTGGCCGTTGGGGAGGCCGGCTGGGCGGCCGGCCGGCAAGCGGCGAGAAGGGCCGGCGCGAGCGGCAGGGAGGCGAGCAGGCGCCGCCGGAGGAGACCGCCGGTACTAGGGCGGATGGGATGAATGGGGGGAATGGGCCGAATGCGACGCATAGCTCTTCACATAACGCATTGACGGGAAAGATGGCGTTCGAGCAGGAACTGTGCCCCGGTGCACAGGCCGGCGATCTGCTGTGGATGGCGTTCGCTGGAGCAAGGAGGGATATGGCCAGGCGCGCGGCAGGTTGACCAGCGCCCGTACTGGCAGCCTGCACAGGCTGATCGGCCTCGACCGGCGCCAGCGGGGACGACCGGCGTCACTGCCGGGGCCGGCGTAGGGCGAAGATCTCGACGTCCACGCCGGGGCTGTAGAGGACGTGCGGGGGCCCGGTGGGGTCGGGCAGGCCGGCGGCTCGGAGCACCGACACGGCGGCCAGGTCGGCCTCGGCCCGCTGCAACGGGTAGGGGCGGTGGTGGACCTGCCCGGCCAGCAGGCCGGCGGGGCCCCAGTCGCTAAAGAGCAGGTAACGCTCCACCAGGAAGTGCTCCAGCGTACCCGGCGCGGCCGGGCCGAGCGGCTCGCCGGGGCGATAGCGGGCGTCAAACCGCGCCAGCGCCGGCCAGCGCCGTTCGCACTCGTAGCGGAACCAGTCGCCGGCACGGGCCGGGCGGGCCATGCTCATCGCGGCGTAGCAATAGGGCAGGCGCCAGGCAGCGCGGGCCGCCAGCACGGCGGCCGGATTGGACGCATCCAGGGAGAAGAACCAGACGCCAGGGTGGCGCCCATCGAGATGCACGTAGGTGCGCACGTTCAGCTCCAGGAAGTGCGAGAGCAATGGGAGCGGGGGCAGAAACGAGAGCCGGTTTTCTGGGATGGCGAACGGGATCACGCCCACGTAGGCCCGCCCGTCGAAGGTGTCCAGCGTCAGCCGGCGGGGGATGGCGCGGCGCAGCAGGTCGGGCGGGAACTCCCAATGGAGGAAGAGCAGGTCGCGCCAGCGCTGGTAGCCGACGGGCCAGCGGCGCGGGCGGCGGGCAGGCGCGAGGCGCTCGGCGCGGGACGGCGATGGCGCCTGGCGCGCCGGTTGGCTCTCGGTCACGGCAGTGAGGCAGGAGAAGGGTAGCATTCGGGGTGACCTCACCCCTGCCGGCCCCCGCGCCGACGCAGGGGACAGCGCTCACCCCCTTCGGCCGGGGCCGCGCCGCACCCGTTCCGGCACGAGGCGGGGGACGAGGACCACGGCAAGCGGGCACTACCCACGGTGGTGAGCAGGCCGGCCGTGCTCCGACACGGAGTGGGGGGGACGACGACGACCATGGCCCGGCGCCATCGGGAGTTAGCTTGGATTCGTCATGAGCGGCGCCCTCACCGCCGCCCGCGTCGCGGGCCCCCGCGCTCCCAGAGGGAGAGGGAACTGCTCGCCGGCTATGAAGAAGCCGAGCGGGGGCGCACGCCTGCGGGGCGTGCGCCGGCCGTGGCCGGTGGCGGAGCGTTTGAAGGCACCGCTGCGCCGGGCACTGGGGTGTGGTGGCTTTCGGGCGCGCGGTCAGGCGGCGCGTCGACGGCCCATCTGGCGCTCGCGTTCACGCTGGCAGACAACACAGAGCGTGGTGCCCGGCATGGCCGCTAGGCGCTCCGCGGGGATCTCGGCGCCGCAGACCTCGCACCGGCCGTAGCCTTCCTGCTCCAGGCGGCGGGTGATCCGCTCCAGCTCGGCCAGCCGGCGCTCCAGCCGGCGGCGGAGGAGCTCATCGATGTCGCGCTGGGTGGCCACCTGGGCCGCCGCGACGAGGCTCTCGAAGTCGCCGCCGTACTCCAGTCGCTCTTCGGCCCCCTCCCGCAGCTTATCCAGGTCTTCGCGGAGGCGTTGCTTGAGCCGCTCCAGGCGGGCCGCATCGGCGGCGCGGGCGGCGTTCTCCCGCGTTTGGTGGCGTGGCTGAGTGGTCGTGCGTGCTGCCATGGCTGTAGTCCTCCTGTATCCCTGCTTCCTCAATTCCCCGACTCTTCCTTTACCTCAAATAGCCTGACCCGCGCTTGGCCGCAACGTCCGGCCTGGATCGCCAGCCTTTCCAGGTGGTTGGGGGCTGCCGGTATCCTGCCGGTTCGACGATGCAGACGATGCAATGGGACGCCGCCTGCAAGGCAGGACGCATGCCAGCGGGCCTGCCCCGCGCCTGGCGTCTGGTCGCGCTGGGTGAATGCCAACGGTTGCGCGCCCTGGAACGCGGCGGTGGGGTGTGCGCCTCCTGCCGGACCTTCAACGCTCCGCCGTGCACTCCGGCCGCACGCCAGCCTGCGGCGCGTTAGGCGGGCGGCATGTCCGCGGTAGGGCGGTTGGTTTCGGCGGCCCCGATCGGCTCCAGCGGCTCGCCGGCGGCGACATCGGCGGCGCAAACGGGGCAGAGGACCGCCGGCTGGGCCTCGCGGGTCGCTTCCGGCGGCCGTGCAGGGGCCGCGGCGCCGGTGGCGCGGGGTGGGCCCTCTCCCGGCAGGCGCGGGATGGTGGCTTCGGAGCGCAGTAGCGCGCGGCCACAGCGGGTGCAATAGTCGTACCGATCGCCAACGACGGTCTCGCGTGGACCAAGGACATCTTCTTCCATCGCTGGATCCTTCCTGGAAACTCGTAGCCGGCAGCACCGCTGGCGCCCCTTCGGCCGGCGCGGGGCCGGCCGGACGCGGGACGTCCGCCAGGGGCAAGAAGCAATCCCGCCTCTCTCCCAGGGGTAACGCCGCGGCGGGATGGCCGCCAGGAGAGCTAACGGATGGCCAGGCGCGCAGTATGCGGGCTACGTAACGTAAGGTGCGCCGTCGCCGGCATCACAGGCAGCGTCCCCGCCGGCTCCTGCCGCCTTCGGGCGCGGAGGCGCCTGCGATACCGGCAGTAGAGGCGCCCCCGATACCGGCAGCAAGGGAACTAGCAGATGCCGTGCCGCTGCCGGCGGCATGCATGTTGCGGTCGTCCCCACAGCGGTATCCGGCCTTGGTCCCCACCGCGGCGGGTGGGGGACGGACTGATGCGCGACGAGTAGGCACATGGTTGGACCACCACGAGCCCTTGATCGCTATGACCGTGATGACGGCTCCACCTTCGACCGCGGGCACCGTGACTACAGCCCCCGCGAATACGGTCTGGTGTACGAGCGGGGAGAGCCGGACCCGCGGGTCGGCATGTACTTCGCCCCCCGGTGGCGGGGCGCGGCGTTCGAGGAGCCGGCGTACGCGGGAGGCGGGCGCGGCGGGCGCCCGACGTTCAGCCCGTATTACGGACGCTACATCTTCCCGGGCGGGCCATTCGGCTGGCGGAGCGCGTACGGGGGCCCGCCGGTGCAGGCCGGGGGCGCATGGTCCACGGTCGGGTGGGGCGACTATACCGGCAAGGGGCCCCGCGGCTACCGGCGCAGCGACTCGCGGATCTTCGAAGACGTCTGCGACCTCCTGAGCTGGAACCCGGAGCTAGACGCCAGCGACATCGAGGTGGACGTGCAGAATGGCGAGGTCACGCTGCGGGGCACGGTCGAGAGCCGGCGGGACAAGCGCCTGGCGGAGGACGTCGCGGAGTCGGTACCGGGCGTGGTGGATGTGCACAACCAGCTGCGCGTTCG
>DAOTTI010000125.1:0-8411 GCA_034437795.1 Chloroflexota bacterium
GCACGGCTACACGCGCATGTTCGAGAACATGCTCAGCCATCACAACATCAAGATCCTGCTCAACACCGACTACCGCGAGGTGCTGGGCCTGATCCCGTTCAAAGAGCTGATCTACACCGGCCCGATCGATGAGTTCTTCGGCTATCGCTACGGGAAACTGCCCTATCTCTCGCTCGACTTTACGTTTGAGACGCACGACAAGCCGGTCTATCTGCCGGCCGCCGTCGTCAACTACCCGAACGACACGCCGTACGACCGCGTGACCGAGTTCAAATACCTGACGGGCCAGGTGCATCCCAAGACGACTGTGGTCTACGAGTATCCCGTCCACTCGGGGGGCGATCCCTACTACCCTGTTCCACGGCCGCAGAACGCCGACCTCTACCGGAGATACAAGGAACTCGCCGATGAGACACCGGGCGTGTACTTCGTCGGCCGGCTGGCGACGTACAAGTACTACAATATGGATCAAGTGACGGCGCAGGCGCTGACGCTCTTCGATGAGCTGGTCGGCGTGCGCCCGCGAACGTCGGCAGGACCGCGTGCCAGTCTTGAGCCGGCTCGCGCCGTCGCACTGGCACGTTGAGCGCCGGAGCAGTAGGGTCGGATCCGCCTACCTGACCGAGCGAACCACGGCCGGTGATAGGGCGTTGCGCAGGAACAGCTGTGGCGGGCCGCTACCGTCGACGGGAAGGAGCCAGATGTTAGTGGCGATCGTGGCCGGCGGCCCTTCGTCCGGCAGGGCATAGAGAATGTGAGCGTCGTCGAGCCACTCGACCTGGTCGTCGACGCTCCGCGTTTCAGCCAGGGGCACGTCGGCGAGAGTGGCCAGGTCGAGGAGGTGCAGTTGCCACGTGACTGCCGGCGCGCTGCCCATCCGTTTCTTGAACACCAGCCGCCTGTTGTCGGGCGAGAGTGATGGGCATTCCACGTTCTCTCGGAGTACACGCATCTGGCGTTCCGTGAGGTTCCCCTCTACCAGATAGGTCCTGCCGCCCGTGCCCAGGGTCGCGTAGAAACGGTTCCCGTCGCGGGCGAACGTCACCCCCCAGAAGTTAAAGTCGGGCGACTGGAAGCGTGCGCCGTCTCGCCAGACGGTGAACTGCTCCAGCTCTCCGAGCACACTCCCGCTGGCAGTATCCACGATCGTGGTCTGGGTGGAGAAGCCACCTTCGGCGTAGGAGTGCCCCGTGACGAAGACCGTCATCGCGCCGTAGCGACCATCGGGGGACAAGCGCACGCGGCTAGGGATGCCGCTCTGCTGGAGGGTGTGGCGTGGCCGGAAGTGGTCATCGAACGTGTAGGCTCCGTGCGCCGCAAGAAGCCCTCCACCGGTGTTCTGGCCAAGGCAGAGCCCTTGCCCTGCTGCCACGTAGACCCGCTGGCACTGCTGTGCCGTCAGATAGCGAGGGCGGTCGGGCGCCCCGATAGCGCTCAGGGGAGCCACGGCGATCCGGCTGTACGCCGTGCCGCCATTATCGGAATCGACGAAGACGAGGTGAGGCTGGCTGCGTAGGGCCGCAATCGCCGTGGCATCGCTGGCCATGGCGACCTGAGCGCGCGCGCGGGCGGCCTCAGACTGCGTGCGGCGCACGGCTAGGACGACGTAGCCACCGGCGACCAGCAGACACGCCAGGCAGAGCGCGGCGAAGATCCTGCGCCGTGGTGGAAGCGGTCGCCCCGCCGTCGCGCCCTGGCCGGCATCGCCAGGTGGGGCTGTCGCTCCTGCCGGCCGCCGCGGTGAGGTCGATGTGGAGCTAGACCGAGATCGCCTGCCCATGCTCGACACCCGTTTGCGTGCGCGCCAGCGCCACCGCTGTTAGCGCCAGCGCCGCCAGAAGACCAGTCAGGAACAAAATGATGGCCACCTGCTCGCCCTGCCAGGTCCAGAGAGCGCCGAACAGCACTGATGAGAGCAGGCGCGCTACGCTCGTGGCGGTAGTAAGAAACGCCAGTCCCGTACTGCGTACACCAGGCGGAAGGGCAGCACTGGCCAGCGCCATCAGGACGCCGTCCGTCGCCGCGTAATACGCGCCGAACAGCGCCAGGAGCCCAATCAGCTGCCAGTAGCTGATTGACGGCAGCAGCAGGGCCAGATAGACGAGCGTGAGTAGCGCGTACCCCGTAATGAACGTGCGCCCGCGCCCGATCCGGTCGGCCAGCCTCCCCGCTGGCACAGCGAACAGGAAGTAGAAGAGAGCGGTGACCACGTACAACAGAGGAAAGAACCCCATCCCCAGGTCCAGGCGGCGCTGCAGGCCCAGGTAGAGGAAGCCGTCGCTCATGGTCACCAGGCCCAGTACCCCGCCGCTGAGCGCCAGCGCGCGGAAGCGAGGCGTGGCCAGCAACCCACCGATGGTGGGAAAGGAGAGACCGCGATTGGCCGGCGTTTCACGATCCAGCGGCTGGTTCTCCACGAAGAGGACGAGTACTCCCAGACCGACTAGGGCAACGCAGAAGCTGACCACGAACACGGCGTCGAAGGCATTTGGCGCCCAGGCGAGCAAGCCGAAGGCTACCAACGGCCCGAGCAAGGCGCCGGCGGTATCGAGGGCGCGGTGGACCCCAAAAGCCATGGCCAAGTTCGCACGTGGCGTACTCAACGAAATCAACGCGTCGCGCGGCGCCGTGCGTATCCCTTTCCCCGTGCGGTCGAGCACAAGAACGGCAGCGAGCGCCGTCCAAGCCCCGCCTGCGGCCAGCAGTCCGAGCTTACAGGCCGCGGATAACGCATAGCCGGCCCCTGCGACCTCCTTGTGGCGCCGGGTGCGGTCGGCCATGATGCCGCCGGCCAGACGCACGAGCGCAGTGGCGCCCTGATACAGCCCATCGATGATGCCGAATTGGAGCGGCGTGAGCCGTAGGAAGAAGATGAGATATACGGGCAGGATGGTGCTGACCATCTCCGACGAGACGTCGGTGAACAAGCTGGTGAGGCCGAGATAGACCACGTTAGCGCTTACCTGAGGCCAGCGGAGCCAGCGCCGCCCGAACGGCACCGAAGGGGCCGCGGTAGCGATACCGGAAAGGCTCTCTCGAAGCAGGGAGTACACGGCTTAGATCAGGTGGCGCTCCCACGCCATCGTCGCGGCGAGACGTCGCTGCAACAGCTTTCCGCGGACGCGAAGCCAAGGAGGGAGCAAGGTCTCAGATGTTCACTTATAGCAGGCCTGTCTCGCTGAGTAGCGCGGGTAGCCAGTTTTGGTTTCATCCTGGTACTGCTGGCGGCCGGTGGCCTCGTGGCATCCAGTCCGGCGCTGGCGGTGGTGGCCAAGATCAGGCTTCATCCCCGTACTGGTTGGGTGTGAGTGGCCGCATGTGGCGCATGCCACGAGTTGGTTCGATCGGCGGGAGGCCTTGCAGTCTCAACCAAGGCTCAACCAATCGCGAACGCGCGGGACGTTCACTCGGCCTGACAATACGCTGGTGAGTGTGGGTTCGGTCGCGCCGCGCGTGCCGGCGATCGTGCTGTTTACGAATAGCCCCTACATGGGTGGCATGGAGGAGCACATTCTGCTGCTGGGGCGCGGCCTGGCCAGGCGAGGATACACGGTGGCTGCGATTTGTCCGCCCCGACAGACGATCCACGCGCTGCGCGCGGGGCTGGCCGCGGTTGGGGTGGACGTACACTGTGCGCCGGAGCGAGGCAGCGCGCCAGCAGATATCATGCGCCGGCTGCGTGCCCTCGTTGCCATTCTCCGCCGTTATCCGCGGTGCGTGCTTCACCTGCACCTCACGGGACATGCCGGCGGTGAGCTAGTGATGCTTGCCGGCCGGTTGGCTGGGGTCGGTGCGGTCGTGCGCACGGAGCACCTCCCGCCGGTGCCGCCGATCGCGACCAGGGAACGGCTCACCGTTCGCCTCCGCGATCGATGGCTGGCCAGGATTATCTGCGTCTCGGACCAGACCCGACGCCATCATCTGGAGCAGCTTGGCCGTGACGCCCGCAAATGCACCGTTGTGCCGAACTGCGTCGACCTGGCGCGGTTCTCCCCGAAGGTGAGTGCCGCTCGCGTGTACAGGGAGTTCGGTCTCGACGCGGTTACTCCGATCGTGGGGACCATCTCCAGGCTCGGCGAGCACCGCAAGGGCATTTCGTACTTCCTTGAGATGGCCGCAGCCGTGGCCGCCGCCCAGCCGGCGGCTCGCTTCCTGATCGTCGGTGATGGTCCCCTGCGGCCTGCGCTGGAGCGCCAGGCGCGGGCGCTCGGGCTAGCCGATCGGGTACTGTTCACCGGTTGGCGTACGGACGTACCGGAGCTTCTAGCCGCGATGCGCATATTTGTGATG
The DNA here is from genome assembly GCA_034437795.1 of Chloroflexota bacterium. GTDB lineage: Bacteria > Chloroflexota > UBA11872 > UBA12225 > UBA12225 > DAOTTI01. The sequence continues at coordinate 4,291 of DAOTTI010000125.1, forward strand.
CCATCCCTGAATGAGGGCGGCCCCTACACCGTTCTGGAGGCAATGGCCATGGCTAAACCGGTCGTTGCGACGCCGGTTGGCCTGGTGCCAGACGTCATTGACGACGGGGTCAGCGGCGTGCTCGTTCCCGTCGCCGACAGCGCGGCCCTGACCCGTGCGGTGCTGAGCCTGCTCGAAGACCCCGACCGGGCACGGCAGATGGCGGAGCGTGGTCGTGACGTGGTGGCAGCGCGCTTCTCGCTGGATGCAATGATCACCGGTGTAGCCGAGGTCTACCGCCAGGTTGCGTGCGCCGGGATCCGGCGATGATCCACCACAAGGAGTCTCGAGTGGATCTGCACTCGCGCCGTGCGCTTTGGCGCGCACTCGACGGGGCTGGCCGGATGGTGCGTGGCGGGTCAGGTCGCCGGCCTGCCGCTCGGGTCTCCCTGGCACTGGCCATCGTTTTCAGCTCGCTGTTACCCGTGATCGGCCCTCTGAACGTACTCTCGGTTCGGGCAGGCGGGCCATGCGACCCGCCAATCACTAATCCCATCGCGTGCGAGAACAGCAAGCCAGGCAATCCTGCCAGCGAGTGGTCGATCAGTGGCGCTGGCGACGCGAGCATCCAAGGCTTTGCTACGGAGATCAGCGTCAACAAAGGCGAGACAGTCCGCTTCAAGATCAAGACCGGCGCCACAGCGTACCGCCTAGACATCTACCGCCTGGGGTACTACAGCGGGATGGGGGCGCGGAAGGTGGCGACCGTCCGCCCCTCTGTGCCGCTGCCCCAGAACCAGCCGGCCTGCTTGAGCGACACATCCACTGGTCTCGTCGATTGTGGCAACTGGGCGGTATCCGCAACCTGGGCTGTCCCAAGCGATGCCACGTCCGGCATCTACTTCGCCAAACTCGTACGTGAAGACGGAACACCGGGATCAAGCCACGTGTTCTTTGTCGTTCGGGACGATGCCTCGCGTTCGGATCTGCTCTTCCAGACGGCCGACACCACCTGGCAGGCGTACAACGACTATGGCGGCAACAGCCTCTACATCAGCAACGGGCTGCCGGCGGGCCGCGCCTACAAGGTCAGCTACAATCGGCCCTTCTTGACCGCTTCTACCAAGCCCGAAAGCTGGGTCTTCAATGCGGAATATCCCCTGGTGCGCTGGCTGGAGGCCAATGGCTACAACGTCAGCTACACCACAGGCGTGGATACCGACCGCCGCGGCAACCTGATCCCGAACCATAAGGTGTTCCTGTCCACAGGGCATGACGAGTACTGGTCCGGCCAGCAGCGGGCCAATGTCGAGGCGGCACGCGACGCAGGCGTACACCTGGCCTTCTTCAGTGGCAACGAGGTGTTCTGGAAGATCCGCTGGGAGAGCAGCATCGACGGAGCTAATACGCCTTATCGCACACTCGTCTCCTACAAAGAGACGCACGCCGACCGCGTGATCGATCCTGCAGACCCGCCGACGTGGACTGGCACCTGGCGCGATCCTCGTTTTAGCCCGCCGGGTGATGGCGGCCGGCCGGAGAACGCGCTTACCGGCACGCTCTTTATGGTCAATGGCCCTGACTACCATGCGCTGACCGTACCAGCGGCGGACGGCAAGATGCGCTTCTGGCGCAACACGAGCGTCGCCGCCCTAGCGCCCGGCCAGACGGCGACCTTGACGGCCGGCTGTAACTGCCTAATCGGCTATGAATGGGATGTCGACGCGGATAACGGCGTGCGGCCGCCGGGGCTGATCCGGCTGTCATCCACCACGGCCAGCGTCCCGCAACTGCTCCAGGACTATGGCACCATCTACGCTCCGGGCACGGCCACTCATAGCCTGACCCTCTACCGCCACGCGAGCGGAGCGCTTGTGTTCGGCGCGGGAACGGTCAACTGGCCGATGGGCTTAGACGGCAACAGCTTCGTAAAGCCTTCCACCCCTGACCTGAACGTGCAGCAGGCGACGGTCAATCTGTTCGCGGACATGGGCGTCCAGCCGGCCACGCTGCAACCGGGACTTGTGGTGGCGACGGCCTCCTCTGACCGGACGGCCCCGACGTCTACCATTACGTCGCCGACCCCGGGATCGACCGTCACGAGCGGGACGCCAGTTACCATCTCCGGCACCGCCACGGATTCCGGGGGTGGCGTGGTGGGCGCGGTCGAGGTGTCCGGTGATGGCGGCGCAACCTGGCGCCCGGCCACCGGCCGAGAAACCTGGAGCTATACCTGGACGCCCGGCACGGTGGGGCAGGCGACGATCCTCAGCCGTGCCGTGGACGACAGCGGCAACATCCAGACGACGGCAACAAGCATCACCGTCAACGTGCAGCCTGCACCAACGGTGACCTTCGATGATCTCTCGGGCCAGAACCAGGTGCTGAATGGCCAATATCCGGTAAACGTCATCGATTGGGGTACTAACGCGTGGTTCCATTCAGGGCCATTCGGCAAGTTCACCACTAAGAGCGTGACGTTCAACGGCTCGGGCCATACCAGCGGGACCTTTTCCTTCTTGCTGCCTCGGGTGCTGGCCAGCCTGGACGCCTACAACGGTGGCACTGGTTCCACGACGGTGAGCATAGAATGCGGGGGCCAGCCCACCAAACAGGCTACCCTGGCCGCCGGACAGCTAGTCACCATTACTACAGGCTGGTCGGGCACCTGCACTAACGTGACCCTGACCAGCACGAATGGGTGGAATACCAACTTTGACAACATCACCCACTACGCGGGGACGCCGGCAGAGACGACGCCACCGGTCATCTCCGGGGTCCAGGCTACGGCCATCATGGGCACCAGAGCCACGATTACCTGGACCACCGACGAGGGGGCCGATAGCCAGGTTGAGTATGGCACCACCACCGCGTACGGGACGTCAACGAACATCGAGCCCACGCTGACGACGAGCCACGCAGTGCACTTGAATGGGCTAGCACCAAGTACTACCTACCATTACCGCGCCAAGAGCAGGGATGCTGCGGGGAACCTGGCGATCTCGCCTGACTTCACGTTCACGACTGCTGCCGGCGATCCGCTGACCGTGACCTTCGACGACCTGTCCGGCCAGAACCAGGTGCTGAACGGGCAGTACCCGGCCGGCATCATCGACTGGGGCAGCAACGTCTGGTATCACTCCGCTCCCTTCGGCCTGTTTACGACCAAGAGCGTTACCTTCAATGGCTCCGGCCGCACCAGCGGGACCCTGACCTTCGTCGGTAGTCCACGGCTGCTGCTCAGCCTGGACGCCTACAATGGCGGCACCGGCTCCACAACGATCAGCCTGAGCTGCACTGGTCAGCCTACCAAGCAGGCCACGTTGGCCGCGGGGCAGTTGGCGACAATCGCCACCGGCTGGTCGGGCACCTGTGCCGGCATTACCGTCAGCAGCACCAATGGCTGGGACACCAACTTTGACAATCTGGTCCTGGACACCGTGCCCCCGGTGATCAGCGCCGTCCAGGCCACGTCGATCACACCGACCGGGGCCACCATCACCTGGAATACCGATGAGGGATCGACCAGCCAAGTGGAATACGGGACGACGACGGCCTACGGGGCGACGACGATCCTTGATCCAAGCCTCGTGACCAGCCATTCCCAGCAACTCACGGGGCTCACGCCGAGCACTACCTACCACTACCGCGTTAAGAGCAGGGACGCAGCCGGCAACCTGGCCACTTCGGCCGATTTCACCTTCACCACCTCTGGCACCCCGACGGCCACCTCAACGCCCACGCCAAGCCCAACTCCGACGCTCGTACCCACTGCCACGCCGACCAGCATCGCGAGTCCTACCCCCGGGGCGACCAGCACCTGGACCCAAACGCCGGTCCCGGCAACGACGACCCCTACCCCCACACTGACCCCCGTCGCAACGGCGACCGCCGCGGTGAGCGCCACACCGACGGTAGTTGCGACGAACACCACGACCCCGCCACCCACACTCACGGCCACCCCCGTGGGCACGGCGACGGGGACGCCCACGCCCACGGCGACGGTGGCGCCCACAGCGACGGCCACGGCGACGGTGACGGCCACGGCCACGGCCACGGCCACGGCGCGGGCCTGTCCCTGCAGCCTGTGGGATGAGACCAGTCGCCCGGTGGAGGCATCCCATGGGGACACGGGGGCCGTC
>DAOTTI010000126.1:0-38534 GCA_034437795.1 Chloroflexota bacterium
GCCGCGGGGGACGACGGACCTCACCCCCTGGCCCCCTCTCCGACACGGAGAGGGGGACGAGGGCCATGGCTGTGGGGCTTGGCCGCACCGCCGCTCCTCCGACGCGGAGCGGGGCTAGTAGCGTGCGGTTTCTCTCCGCGTCGCTGTGTCCCCGCGTCCCCGCGTCGGCGTGGAGGGCGGAGGGGGTGAGATCCGTCTTCGCATCGCCGTGTCTCCGCGCCTCCGTGTCGGGGAGGGGGGAAGGGGAAAAGGGGTGAGGTCGGCCCTCGGGCCGGAAGAGGCAGGTCGTGGGGGCGCTCCTCCTGGGAAAGGGGTGCTAGCACCCTCGCGTTTGCGGCGCCGCTGGGCTACGCTATCGGCCAAACAGAGGCATCTTCCCCGCAACTGTTCAGGGCAACCGCTGGCGAAAGCCAGGGGGCGCAAAGCCACGGGCCTACAGCCGATCCGGACCACCACGGCCGGGGAGGCCACGGCAGCCGAGCCGCCGGTCGTGGGACGTTCCCCCGCTCGGTGGCGGGGGTTTTTTGTGGCCGGCGAGCGGCGGCTGCCCACAGGAGCGTGAGGGATACCACCCTGGCGCTTGCGTGGCGCTTGAGGCCGGGCCCTCGCGAAGACCGCTCGCGGGGCGATGCCGTCGGAGGGTGAGGGAAATCACCGTGGCGCTTGAGGCCTGGGCACTGCCATGACCATCCTGATCGTCGACGACTCGCGCGTGGTCCAGCGCCACCTGCAGGCAGTCCTGGCCAGGGCCGGCTACACCGACGTGCTTACGGCGCAGTCGGCCCGCGAGGCCTTTGCCCACCTCGGCATCAGCGCGGGGACGCCGCCGGATGGGGCAGGGGGCAGGGGGGCTGGCGCGCGCGACATCGACCTGATCCTGCTGGATGTGGTGATGCCGGAGATGAACGGGGTGGAGGCCTGCCGGCGCATCAAGTCAGCGGCGCACCTGCGGGACATCCCCGTGATCATGGTCACGGGACAGACGGAGATCAGCAACCTGGCGGCGGGGTTCGCCGCAGGGGCGATGGACTACATTACCAAGCCATCGAATGAGGTGGAGCTGCTGGCGCGGGTGCGCTCGGCCCTCAAGCTGAAGCAGGAGATCGATCGGCGCAAGGCGCGCGAGCAGGAGCTGCTGGACCTGGCGGCGCAGCTAGAGCAGGCCAACCGGCGCCTGGAGCGGCTCTCGTCGCTCGACGGTCTGACGGGCATCCCCAACCGGCGCCGGTTCGACGAGTACCTGCAGGTGGCCTGGCGGCAGGCCATAAACGGGCGGACGCCGCTGTCGTTACTACTGATCGACATCGACTACTTCAAGCTGTTCAATGACACGTACGGCCACCAGCAAGGGGACGACTGCCTGAGGCAGGTGGCCGGTGCCATTACCGCCAGCGTCACCGACGCCGGCGACCTGGTGGCCCGCTATGGAGGGGAGGAGTTTGCCGTCATTCTGCCCGATGCCAGCAGCACCCGCGCGGCGCTGGTGGCCGAGACGGTGCGGGCGCGCGTGCGGGGCCTGAACATCCCGCACGCGCGGTCGGCGGTGAGCGAGCGGGTGACGGTGAGCGTGGGCGCGGCCACGGCCCTGCCGGCGGGGGCGATGTCTCCGGCCTTGCTCATTGCGGAGGCCGACCAGGCGCTCTATTGCGCCAAGCATGAGGGGCGGAACTGCGTGCGACTGCGTGCGATCGCCCCCTCGCCGGCGCGCGTGGCGGCGTCGGCGGGGCGGCGATCGCACGGGCCGCTCACCGGCCGCGGCGAGGCCATGCCGGCCGGCGCGCCGGAGACGGCGCCGGGGGCGATGGCGCTGTCTGAAGTAGCGAGTAGCGAGTAGCGAGTGATGTGCCCTTGCCCTGGCCCTGTCCCAGAGGGAGAGGGGGCTATCAATGAGGCGATGAATGTGGAGCCCTTGCTTTGGCCCTGTCCCAGAGGGAGAGGGGACGAGAGAGTACGGGAGCGAGCAGGATGAAGCTACGGGCATTGGTGATCGATGATTCGCGCGTGATGCGCAACATGGTGATGGGAGCGGTGGCTCGTACGAGGCTGGCGGAGTTCGAGTTCACCGAGGCGGAAGACGGCGCCGATGGCCTGGCGAAGTTCGATCCGTGCACCATCGACATCATCTTTGCCGACTGGCACATGCCGAAGATGAGCGGCATCGAGTTCGTGCGCCAGGTGCGCACTAGCCCGCAGGCGGATCGCGTGCCCATCATCATGGTGACCAGCGAGCGCACCACGGGCAAGATGCAGGAGGCGCTCGACCGCGCTGGCGCCGATGCCTACGTGTGCAAGCCGTTTACCGTGGACGAGCTGGCGCAGAAGCTGAGCCAGGTCCTGGCCGGCCGGCGAGGCGCGGCGCTGGCCGCGGCGCGAGGCGGGTTCTTCAGCAAGCTGCTCCAAGGGGGATAGGGCGAGTTCAAAGTTCAAGGTTCAAGGTTTGAAGTGGGGAGATGTGATGGCGTCATTTGATGGCGGGCCGGCGGGCAGCTTGCCGGCAGCAGTGGTGCAGGCGGTGCAGCAGGCGGCCAGCGCCACCTTCGGGCTCATCTGCGGGGTGGAGCCGGATTTCCAGGGCGCGAGCGACGCGGGAGGCCGCTGGGGGCCGCGCGACGGGCTGGTGGGGATCATGCCCTTTGCCGGCGATCTGGCGTGGTCGCTGATGCTCGAGCTGCCGCGCCAGACGGCGGCCGCCTTGGCGCCCAAGTTCGCGGGCTTCGACATCCCCTTCGACAGCGCCGATATGGGGGATGCCGTGGGGGAGATCACCAACGTCCTGGCCGGTGACGTGGAGGCACGTCTGAGCGCCGCCGGCATGAAGGCTGAGCTCACCCTCCCGACGGTGGTGCGCGGGCGCGACATGGACCTGCTGCTCCCGGAGGGGGCGCCGTCGATGCGGCTCACATTCGCCTTGCCGGATGGGGCGTTCTGGCTGACCCTGGCCAGGGCACGGCCGAGACGGGAATAGGTTCAAACTTCAAGGTTGGGGGTGCGCGGTGCAAGGTACGGGAGCCGGCAGGTTTCGGTGTGGCTGTCGGGGTACCGCGGCAGTGGGAAGAGCGCGGTAGGACCATGGCGGAGCAGGACTGGCAAGGTGAGCCGGTGAGGAGGCCGGAGGCGGGGTTAGAGGTGGGGGCAGAAGCGGCGCCAGAGCTGGAGGCGCTGGAGGCGCTGCGGCGGGCTGGGGCTGAGTTCCGCTCCTTTGACCTGGATGACCGCCAGGCGCTGGTCCGCGCTGGCGCGGCGCTGGAGGAGGCGCTCACCGTGGTGCAAAGCCAGGTCGACGCGCCGCCGGAGGTGCGGGCGCTGCGGGATCTCCTGGCGGTCTGCCTGGAGGGGCTGCAGGCGGTGTACCTGGGCACGGCGCCGGATCCGCCGGCGGCCGTGGGGGCGGTGGCGGGCGCGGTGACGGCGATGGAGCGCTTTCTGCAGGCCGATGAGGCCAGCCGCCGCGAGGCGGACCTGGAGGCAGGGGCCCGCGCGCTGGCCGCGACGCTCCAGCCGGCGCCGGCGGGCGACGTTCCGCCGGCTTTCAAGGGGCCGCCCGACGATGCGGCAGCGGGGGAGCCGGTGAGGGCGCCAGTAGCCGCCGATGGGGAGCGTGGCGTGTCGCAGGAGGCGGGGGCGCCGCCGGCGGGCAGGCTGGCGAGGGCGCCGGGCGCGGATGGAGAGCGCGCGCCGTCGCACGATCGGCGGGCACGGGCGGCGGGGCGCGTGCTGGAGCTGCCGCCCGACGGGGATCCCTACCTGTTGGGCGAGTTTGTCACCGAGTCGCGCGAGTACATCGCGGGAGCGGAGGCGGCCCTGCTGGCGCTGGAGACCAATCCAGACGACGCGGAGGCGATCAACACCGTATTCCGCGCCTTCCACACCATCAAGGGCACGGCCGGCTTCATGGGGCTGGCTGGCGTCGCGACGTTTGCTCACCGCGCGGAGACGTTCCTGAGCCGGATGCGGGATGGGGAGATCCGCTGCACGGGCGGCTACGCCGACCTGGCGCTGCGCGCGGTGGACCTGCTCAAGGAGCTGATCGACGCGGTGCAGGAGGCCCTGGATGGCGACCAGCCGCCGTGGCCCGCAGGCTATGACGACCTGCTGCCGGTGCTGGCCGACCCCGAGGGCGCCGGCATCGACGGCGATCCGGCCAAGGCGGCCGCCGCCACGCTGCGGGTGGGCGACATCCTGGTCGGCGAGGGGAAGGTAGACCGCCAACAGGTGGAAGCCGCCGCGGCGATGAAGGGCAGCGACCCGATCGGCGTGGCGCTCGTCAGGTCGAACACGGCGTCGGCCCTGGATGTGGCCCGCGCGCTCCGGATGCAGCGGCGCCTGGCGCCTGGCGAGCAGGCGCTGGATGGCGGCGTCCGCGTGCGCACCGACCGGCTGGACCGGCTGATCGATCTGGCGGGCGAGCTCGTGATCGCCCATTCCATGGTGGCGCTGGATGAGACGGTGCTGGCCGACCCGAACACGCCCCTGGCGCGCAAGATCGCGCGGACCAGCAAGATCCTGCGGGAGCTGCAGGACCTGACGCTGGCCATGCGCATGGTGCCGGTGAAGGCGACCTTTCAAAAGATGCGGCGCCTGGTGCGGGACCTGGCCCAGCGGACCGGCAAGCGGGTCCACCTCGTGACCGAGGGCGAGGAGACGGAGGTGGACCGCAACATGGTGGATGCGCTCAACGATCCGCTGGTGCACCTGATCCGGAACGCCATCGACCATGGCATCGAGCCGCCGGACGTGCGTGAACGGCAGGGGAAGCCGCCCACCGGCACGCTGCACCTGGTGGCCTTCCACACCGGCGACAGCATCGTCGTCGAGCTTCACGACGACGGCCGGGGGCTGGATCGGGAGCGGATCATCAGCAAGGCGGCCGCAAAGGGGTTGCTCGATCCTGCCAGACCGGCCGATGCGCTGAGCGATCGGGAGGTGTTCGAGCTGATCTTCTCCCCCGGCGTCTCCACGGCGGAGCGGATCACCGACCTTTCGGGGCGGGGCGTGGGGATGGACGTGGTGAAGCGCCACGTGGAGGCCCTGCGGGGGCGGATCGACATCTCGTCGGCGCCCGGCCGGGGGACCACGTTCACGCTGCGGCTGCCGCTGACGCTGGCCGTGACCGACGGGATGATCGTGAAGGTGGGGCCGGAACGCTACATCGTGCCCACCGGCGCGCTGATCACCAGCTTCCGGCCGGACGCCGGCGCGCTGGCCACGGTGGCGGGCCGCGGCGAGCTGGTGCGCCTTCGGAGCGACCTGCTGCCAGTGGTGCGGCTGCACCGGCTGTTTGATATCCGCGGGGCGGTGGAGGACCCGGCCAGAGGCCTGCTGCTGGTGACGGAGGACGCGGGCCTGGCGGGCGGGCGCGGGCACCGCTACGCGTTGCTGGTGGACGAGCTGGTGGGGCAGCAGCAGGTGGTGGCGAAGCCACTGGGGACCTACCTGCACTACGTCGAGGGCATCTCGGGGGCAGCCATCCTTGGCGATGGGCGCGTCGGGCTGATCCTTGAGCCGGCGGAGCTGGCGGCGCTGGCGCGGCGGGCGGCGTGACGGGGCACAGCCCTCACCCCTTTCGGCCGGGGCCGCACGGGGAGAGGGGGGACCTCACCCCCTGGCCCCCTCTCCGTCACGGAGAGGGGGGACGAAAGCCGTGGGGAGAGGACATCACCTGGGGCAGGACCGTGCCCACGGCTCTGATGCGGGGGCGTGGGGACGTGGAGACACAGGAGACGGGGTGTAGTGCCCTCACCCTGGCCCTCTCCCACAGGGAGAGGGGACATGTGGGAGAGCAGGGATAGGGGCGTCACGGGACGGGACGGCGGGACGTTCCCAGGGCCGCAGGGCCGGATCGGAAGGAATGACGGGAGCAGCAGAAGACGATGGCAGCGATGACTGAGGCGCAGCGGGGCGCCGGCGCGGCCGGCGGGAAGTTCCTCACCTTTTCTCTGGCGGGGGAGGAGTATGGCCTGGAGATCCTGAAGGTGCGGGAGATCATTGGCCTGGCGTCGCCGGGGGCGATCACGCGGGTGCCGCGCACCCCGCCCTTTATTCGTGGGGTGATCAACGTACGTGGCAAGATCATCCCCCTTCTGGACCTGCGCCTCAAGTTCGGCATGGATCCAGCCGAGCATACTGCTGAGACGTGCGCCATCATCGTCCAGCCGGCGGGTCTGGAGGTGGGCCTAGTGGTGGACCGCGTGCTGGAGGTGCTGGACATTCCGGCCGGCGCGATTGGGGACACGCCTGCCTTTGGCGCCGGCTTCGACACGGAGTATCTGCTGGGCGTCGCGCTTGCCGGCGACCGGGTGAGACTACTGCTCAACATCGAAAAGGTGCTCTCCACCCCCGAGATGATTACGCTGCACTCGATGGGACGGCATGAGGATGAGGAAGGAGATGGCACCAACGAACGGTGAACGCGCCGGAGCAGGGGAGGGTGCAGCCCGCGGGGCGGCCGGCAGGCGGATGCCGGCGGTACGGCTCCGCCTCTTCTGGCGCATTCTCGGGGCGCTGGCCCTGACCAGCATCATTCCGCTGGCGGTGCTGGCGGGCACGCTCCGCCTGCGCGTCCACAACGACCTGCGGGCGGCGGCGGACGCGGCCCTGGCGCAGGAGATCGACCGGGCGCGGACGGCTGCGGAGTCCTACCTGACGGGGCACGTCCAGGTGCTGCGCTCGGCCGCGGCCCTGCCTGCCATCGGGTCGATGAGTCCGGAGCAGCAGCTGCCCGTCCTGTATGGGGTGCTGAAAGCGAACAAGGACCTACGGGCGCTGAGCGTTGCGGGGCCAGACGGGGTGCAGCGGGCCAGGACGGACGGGGCACCCCTGATCTCGGTGGCGGACCAGCCCTCGTTCCAGGAGGTGGCGCGAGGGGCGGAGCAGGCTTACGAGACGATCGTGGCCAGGGGCGGCGCGCCGGTGCTGGCGATCGCTGTACCCATCCGGCAGGACGACCGGCTGGCCGGGGTGCTCTCGGGCTCGCTGGCGGCGGACACCCTCCTGTCGACCGTAGTGGGGACCATCCGCGCCGGCAAGGGCAGCTTCGCCTGGCTGGTAGACGGCGAGAACCGGGTCATGGCCCATCCCGACGGCGAGAAGGTGGAGAAGCGCGACCACCTGGCCAAACACGCGGCGGTGGCGCGCGCTCGGGCCGGCGACAACCGGGTGCACGTCATCACCGAGCAGGGAGTGCGGTGGCTGGCCACGCAGCGGGTGCTGCCGCAGGGATGGGTGCTGGTGGTGCAGATGCCGGAAGGGGAGGCCCTGGCCGCGCTGGGGCAGCTTGACCGCGTGCTCGGCATGATGGGGCTGGGGACGCTGGCCGCGACGCTGGTGGTGGCCTTGCTTCTGGCCAGGAACATCGCGCGGCCGGTGGTGGCGACGGCGCGGATGGCCCGCCAGCTGGCGCGGGGTGACCTGGTGGTGGAGAGCACGGGGCTGACGCGCCGCGACGAGATCGGCGAGATGTCGCGCTCGCTTTACCACATGGTGGCCAACCTGCACGCGGTGCTGAAGCAGGTCACGCTGGGCGCCGACCAGGTGGCCTCAGCGGCGCAGCAGATCAGCACGGGGAGCCAGGCCCTGGCCCAGGGGGCGTCGGCCCAGGCCAGCTCGCTGGAGGAGGTGTCCAGCAGCCTGCAGGAGATGGCGGCCATGACCAGGCAGAACGCCGCCAGCGCCAAGGAGGCGCGCCAGCTGGCCGACCACGCGCGCGTCAGCGCTCAGAAGGGCGTGAACAGCATGGCCCGCCTTTCGGAGGCGATCGATAAGATCAAGGCCTCGGCGGACGCCACCGCCAAAATCGTGAAGACCATCGACGAGATCGCCTTTCAGACCAACTTGCTGGCCCTGAACGCCGCTGTGGAAGCGGCGCGGGCCGGCGACGCGGGCAAGGGCTTTGCGGTGGTGGCGGACGAGGTCCGCAATCTGGCGATGCGCAGCGCGGAGGCGGCCAAGAATACGGCCACGCTGATCGAAGGCTCAGTGAGCAACGCCGACCGTGGCGTGGCCATCAACCAGGAGGTGCTGGCCAATCTGATCGAGATCAATGACCAGGTCAGCCGCGTCAGCGACGTGATGGCCGAGATTGCCATGGCCTCGGACCAGCAGAGCCAGGGGATCGACGAGATCAACCTGGCGGTGGAGCAGATCAACCAGGTGACCCAGCAGACGGCCGCCAGCGCGGAAGAGTCCGCCAGCGCGTCCGAGGAGCTGCTGGCGCAGGCGGAGGAGATGCGGCGGCTGGTGGGGGGTTTCCACCTGGATCGCTCGCCCGGGGCCGGCCGGCCAGGCGGGGAGGCGTTCGCGGCCGCGGGTCGGGACGACCAGTACGGGCTGCACGGGTTGCAAGGGCTGCACGGCGTGGTGGCGGGACCTGGCCGCAACGGGCATGGAGCAGCGATGGCTTTTTCGGACCTGGCCGGCGGGCCGTATCCGCCCGGGGCGCGGGGCGCGCCAGCGACCGGCCATCACCGCGGGCCGGCGGCGAAGCTGGCCATTCCGTTGCCTGAGGATGCTGATAGCGACGTGCTGCGCAACTTCTAGGCGGGCACTGGCCTGGGTAGCGAGTAGCGAGTGGCGAGTGGAGAGGGAGGGGACATTCAGTGGCGCCCTCACCCTACCCCTCTCCCAGGGGGAGGAGGAATGGGTGTCTCTGGAGCGCCGGTAGGGCGCGAATTGGCTGGCCATGGACACACGAAATGGTGGGACCTGGATACAGGGATCAGGGCTGGTCCGCGACGTGCTCGCTGTCGCTGGGGCCGCGCTGTTGCTATCGCAGGCGGAGGATGCGACGTTCCGGGGGAGGGACCTTCAGCGGCGGGGCGAGGGCCGAACTGGGTGCTGACACCCTGTTTCGGGTAGGCTGCTGAAGGGGACCGCCCCTTGCGCGTAGGCTGCTGAAGGGGGCTACGGGTCGATCCGGCTGAGGCGGAGCCGGAAATAGGTGGTAGCACCCGTTTGCGTCCTCGTGACCGCGCGTACGCTATGGGCAACAATCGCCGCGCCCCGCGACTGCTCAGGGCAACCCCGCGCGAAAGCGTGGGGGCGCAAAGCTACGGGCCTACCGCTCGCCACCGGCGGGCTGTGGCAGCCGGGCTGCCAGGAGCGGGGGAAGACACCCCCGCCTTGCTGCCGGGGGTGTTTCATTTGCGCCGGGCAGTCGTGGAGCGGGAAGGCAGAAGTAGAGGCAATGAACTGGCTGCACGGCGCGCTGGCACTGGCGGTGTGGGCCATCCTGGCGATCGGGCCCCTGTGGCACGCCGCCAGGGCGGGGTAGTGATCGATGTGGGGGATCGGGCGCCGAGGTTCTTTACCCCCGACGTGCTCCGCGTGCCGGCGGACAAGTCGGCGGTCTTCTCGCTGGGCCACAACCACGGGCGGGGAGCTGGCCACACCGTCACGGCGGTCAAGGGGCCGGAGTTGTTCGACCCGGGCGTCTTTCACTGGGCGTACAGGTGGACGCCGACCCAGGCCGGAGAATACACCTACGTCTGCGCCGTCCACCCCTACATGAAGGGGATTATCGCCGTAGGCCAGGAGCCGTCGGCCCAGCAGGCCGTGACGGGCGAGGGGGGCGGCTGGCCGCCCAACGTCACGCCGGCCATGGGCCCGCCGCCTACTCCGGGTGAGGGGGAGATCTGGATCGACCTGCAGTGGCTGGAGAAGTCGGACCGCCCCGCCGAACCGGGGGCGGTGGTGGTCGACGCCGCCACCTGGCAGGTGAAGCAGATCCTGCCTTTCGGGAACAATCCCCACAACCTGTTCGTTTCCCCCGACGGGCGCTACGTGTATCAGACGTCCTGGCACGGGGACGAGGTCGGCGTCTACGACCAGCAAGAGCAGCGCTGGGCGCAGGTGCTGCCCGTGGGGAGCGCGCCAGCGCACGTGGCCGTCCGCCCGGACGGGCAGGCCTACGTCACGGTCAATGCCGAGGATTACCTGGGGGTGCTGGACCCTCGCACCTTTCGGGTCACACGCCAGATCAAGTTCCAGCACAAGGGGCCGCACGGCATCTGGATGGACCGCTCGGGGCGGTGGGCGGTGGCGGCTCTGACCGTTTCCGACCGCGCGGCCATCGTCGATACGACGACCGACCAGGTGGTGGCGGAGCTACGGGTCGGGCGCCTGCCCCCGGCCGCCTCGATCAAGGCCGCCGGCACCAAGGCCTACGTGCCGGCGGCCCTGGGCGGGAGCATCACGGTGATCGACGTGCCCGGGCGGCGCGTGACCAAGGTACTGCCGGACATCGGCCCCCTGCTGATCCAGGTGCCGTTCACGCCGGATGATCGCTACGCGGTGCAGGCGGTGACCGGCACGGGTGAGGTGGTGATCCTGGACGCCCAGACGGACGAGGTGATCAAGCGCCGGCGCACCCATGCCGGCGCGCACGGGGTGACGTTCGGGCGCAAGCAGGGCGGCGGCTGGTACGCCTACGTCTCCCACAAGTTTGCGGACATCCTGTCGATTATCGACATGGACACCCTGGAGCTCGCCGGCGAGCTCAAGCTGCCCGCCTCGGGCGGGAACGGCATCCATGCCATCCCCAACGTCTGGCGGGACCACCAGTAGGGGCCAATAGGGGCCGGTAGGGGCCGGTAGGGGCCAGTAGAAGTAGGACGACCTCCAAGGGGGCAGGGCGCGATGGCAGCATGGGAGCGAGCCGGCGGGCCGGCAGGGACGTCCAGGAACGGCCAGGCCGCACGCTGCAGGGCGGTGCAGAGAGTAGCGTCGAGCGGCGGAGAGCAGTGGCGACGAGTGGCGCAGAAAGGAGCTGATGCGGTGAAGGTACTGAACAGTGGGACCATGGGGCGCCCGCCGGTGGCGCTGACCTGGGCGGCGCTCGCGCTGCGCCTGGGCCTGGCCGTCACCTTCCTGATCTACGGCGTCCAGAAGTTCACGCACGAGCAGGAGTACCGCATCGTGGTGATGGAGATGCCGCTGCTGGCGCCGCTGGCCCGCGCCGCCGGCGCCGAGCTGAGTGTGGCCCTATTCCGCGCGTTCGAGGTCACCATCGGCGCGGCGCTGCTGCTACCGCAGGTCGTCTCGTGGGCGGCGCTGGCTCAGGCCGCCACCCTGGCCGGCCTGCTCATCGTCGTCGGCTACCCCTTCAGCTACCCGCGGCACCTGGGGCTCATCGGCGGAGTGGCGGCGCTCATTGGCCTCCAGCAGGCGGGCCTGCCGGAGCTGGCCCCGCGTCTGGCGCGGCGCCTGCGCCATCCGGCAGCGGCGGGGGCGGCCGCGCCGGCCCGCCGGACGGCCGACCGGCCGGTAGCCGTTCGGGTGCACGCGGAAGCGGCGGGCGCCGCGCGCTACGTGAGCGGCCATTGGGTGGCGGGGCGAGGCCGAGGCTGACAGGGGCGATAGCGCATCGAGTACCCGCAGGCGCGCATGGCCACTGTCACCGTCCCGTCGAGCCCGGTGCTGAGCGAGGCGCAGTTCCAGCGCATTCGCACGCTGGTGCACGGCCTGTGTGGCATCAGTCTGGGGGACGAAAAGCAGGGGCTGGTGCAGACGCGCCTGGCGCGGCGCCTGCGCCAGCTGGCCCTGGCCGACTTCGGCGCGTACCTGGAGCACGTGGAGCGCGACCTGTCTGGGCAGGAGCTGACGCACCTGGTCGATGCGCTGACGACGAACAAGACGGGGTTCTTCCGCGAGCCGGAGCACTTCCGGTTCCTGCAGCGGCAGGTGCTACCGCGTCTCGATACGCCGGGGGTCCGGCTGCGGCTGTGGAGCGCTGGCTGCTCATCGGGGGAAGAGGCCTACTCGCTGGCCATCACGCTGCACGAGGCGCTGCCCGACGCCGGCCGGCGCGACGTGCGGATCCTGGCCACAGACATCTCGACCGCGGTGCTGGCCCAGGCGCGGGAGGCGGTGTATGGCGCGAAGGCGGTGCAGGAGGTACCGGAGGGGCTGCTGCGCCGCCACTTCGTACGCCTGCGGGGCCTGTCGCCGCCGGCCTATCGGGTGCATGAGCAGGTGCGGGCAATGGTGCACGTGGCCCGGCTCAATCTGGTCGGGAGCTGGCCGATGCGCGGCCCGTTTCAGGTCATCTTCTGCCGCAACGTGATGATCTACTTCGACCAGCGCACCCGCCAGGAGCTGGTGCAGCGCCTGTGGGAGCTGCTTGCCCCCGGCGGCTACCTCTTCGTCGGCCACTCGGAGAGCCTGGCCTCGCTGACGCACGAGTTCCAGTTCGTCCAGCCGGCCATCTACCTCAAGGCGTGAAGGTGAGAGCCAGGTGCGCCAGATG
Source organism: Chloroflexota bacterium (assembly GCA_034437795.1). Lineage (GTDB taxonomy): Bacteria > Chloroflexota > UBA11872 > UBA12225 > UBA12225 > DAOTTI01. The sequence continues at coordinate 12,242 of DAOTTI010000126.1, forward strand.
AGCGACGGTGGGGCCTGCCCCGGCATCCGGGCCAGCGAAGGCAGGACGTGAGAGGGTGGCAGGCAGATGCGCCACGTCGTCGGCATTGCTGAGATGAGGATTTCGGCGGACAAGGAGGATGAGCTGGTCACGCACGCGCTGGGAAGCTGCCTGGGGGTCGCCATCTATGACCCGGTGGCGGGCGTGGGCGGGCTGCTGCACGTCATGCTGCCGCTCTCGACGATCGATCCGGAGAAGGCGGCGGCCAATCCGTGCATGTTCATCGATACGGGGGTGCCGGCGCTGTTTCGCGCCTGCTACGAGGCGGGGGCGCGCAAGCAGCGCCTGCGGGTGCACGTCGCCGGCGGGGCGGCGACGACGATGGCCGCCAGGCCGGGCGGGAACGGGAGCGCGCTGGGGGACTACTTTCAGATTGGGAAGCGGAACTTCCTGATGCTGCGGAAGCTACTCTGGAAGAACGGGGTCCTGCTGCACGGGTTTGACGTGGGCGGGACGCATTCGCGGACGATGGCGCTGGCCATCGGGACAGGGGAGGTCACCGTCTTTGCGCAGGGGAGCGCGTTTCGTTTGTAGGTGGTAGGTCCGGTCGATGGCAGGCCAAGGAGAGAGGCAATGGGACTGAATGTGCTAGTCGTCGACGACAGCGCGGTGATGCGGTCCATGATCATCCGCACGCTGCGCCTGAGCGGCGTGCCGGTGGCGCAGGTAATCGACGCGGCCAATGGGGCGGAGGGGCTGGCCGCGCTGGACCGGCACTGGATCGATCTGGCGCTGGTGGACATCAACATGCCAGTCCTGAGCGGGGAGGAGGTGATCGCCAGGCTGCGCGAGCGGCCGGAGACGGCCAGCCTGCCGGTGATCGTGATCTCGTCGGGAGGCAGCGTGGCGGAGATCGAGCAGCTTGGCCACCCGAACCTGGAGTTCATGCAGAAGCCGTTCGTGCCGGAGGTGCTGGGGGAGACGGTGCGGCGCCTGACCGGCGTGACGGAGGTGACGGGAGACGGGATGGACGGCGGCGCCGGCCCGGCCCCGGAGCTGGACGGGGCGGACACGGGCAGGGAGCGCACCGGCCAGGGGCGAGAGACTAGCTGGGCTGAGGCCAACGATAGCTGGGCTGAGGCCAACGATAGCTGGGCGGTAGGCGCGCACGCGTACCGCACCGCCACCCCCGGCGGAGCCCCCGCAGGTGAGGACAACGATGACTGGGCAGCGGACGCAGATGGCGACGACCTCCCGCCGGCCACCCGCTGACGCCGCCGCGGCCGCGCTGCTGGCGGCGGGGGCGACGGCGTTCGAGGAGCTGGGTTTTCTGTTCGTAGCGCCGGAGCTGCCGGAGGGGCGGGCGCGGGCCGCGGGGGTGGTGGCCAGCGTGGCCTTCCGGGGACCGTTCGACGGGTCGCTGGTGGTGGAAATGGACGGGAGCCTGCTGGCTCCGTTGGCGGAGAACATGCTTGGCGACGAGGAGGCCCCATCGCCAGCGATGCAAGACGACGCCTTTGGCGAGCTGGCCAACGTCATCTGCGGGCACACGCTGACGCGCCTGGCGGGGGCGCGGGCGTCGTTCCGGCTGGCCGCGCCGCGGGTGCACGGGAGCGGCGAGGAGGTAGAGGGGCGCCAGGCCGTCGGGGGCCCGCGGGCGGCACTGGCGCAGGTGACCCTGCCGCTGGAGGCGGGGTGGGCCAGGCTCACGCTGCTGCTGGACGAGCAGCCGTCCGCCGAGCGGGCCGCGCCATAGCGCCGTCTCGGACGAGCTATTCGGGAATGCGAGCCGGCGCACCAGGGAAGGCCATGCCCGATCGCTGTCCTGACGGTGGACTAGCCTGGACTATTCATGAACGGAGCCCTCACCGCCGCCTGTGAAGCGGGCTCCCGCTCTCTCACAGGGAGAGGGGACGCATCTCCAGCCATGAATAGTCCGTCATGCCCCACAGGGGCACCAGCGCCACACGTAAAGCGCTGGCTATCTACACCGGAAACTATGCTAGTGGGTCACTTGCCTTGGCTATGGCCATTGGCTCCCCTGGTGGAATGGCAATGGGCATGACAAACGACCCACTAGGCGGCGCCGGCTGACGCGCCGCGGGGGCGTGAGCGGCGCTTCCAGCCGGAGCCTTATAGAACGATGGCACAGGGAGCCTCCGAGGCGGTGTGCAGCGCAGGCACGACCCCATGATCCGCGTCCTGATTGTCGACGGCTCGCCGCCGGTGGGGAAGGCCCTGGCCGCCGCGCTCTCGCGCTACGACGACCTCCAGGTGGCCGGCACCGCCCCGGACCCCTACGTCGCACGTGGCCTGATCCTGGCGCTGCGGCCGGACGTGCTGGCGCTCGACCTCGACGTGGCGCGCATCGACGGGCTCTCGTTCCTGGCGCGGCTGATGAAATACTACCCCATGCCGGTGGTGGCGCTGAGCCCGCAAGGGCCGGCGGGCAGCGAGTGGGCGATCCGGGCCTTGCAGCTGGGGGCGGTGGAGGTGGTGCCGAGGCTGGGCTCTCCGCCGGCCGCGCCGGACGCGCACCACCTAGCCCGCGCCATCCGCGCGGCGGCAGGGGTGCGGCGCCTGGGCCCGCCCGCCCCTCTCTTCCGGCCGGACGATCCGCCGGGCGGGGGGCTCTTACAGGACCGCTGGCGGGCTGGGCGGGGCGGGAGTGGAGCCATGGGCGCCAGCACGGGCGGACGAGATCCTGGCCATTGGCGCCTCCACCGGCGGCACGTTCGCGGTGGAGGCCGTGCTCAGCGCGCTGCCGGCGGACGGGCCGGGGACGGTGATCGTGCAGCACATGCCGGAGCACTTCACGGCCGCCTTCGCGCAGCGCCTGCACCGCGTGTGCCCGATGGCGGTGCGCGAGGCGCGTGACGACGAGATTACCCCGGGCGTGGCCTTGGTCGCCCCCGGCGCGCGGCACATGGTGGTCGGGCGCAGCGCGGGACGCTATCGGGTGTGGCTGACGGACGGGCCCCCAGTACACCACCAGCGCCCGAGCGTGGACGTGCTCTTCCAGTCGATCGCGGCCTGCGCCGGCTGCAACGCCGTGGGGGTGCTGCTCACCGGCATGGGGGTGGATGGGGCGCGGGGCCTGCTGGCGATGCGGCGCAGCGGGGCCTACACCCTGGCGCAGGACGAGCAGAGCTGCGTGGTGTACGGGATGCCCCGCGATGCCTTCCGGCTGGGGGCGGCGGTAAAGGTCGTCCCGCTGGCGGCGATGGCACAGGCGATCAGGCAGGCGCTGGCGCGACCGGCGGGCCCGCGGGGGAGTATGCTAGGCATGTAGCCCACGCGGCCGCGCTCGTGCCGCCGCGCGGCGGCCGGAGGCACTTGGGACGTCCGGCTCGGGATCCAGCGTCTGGGGACGCCTCCCGTCCGTCCAGCGGCGTGGGGCAGCGCGAGGGGGTCCGCGTGCCAGCGAGAAGGAGCAGCACGATGGGCACCGGCACCATTCACGCCCTCAGCGGGTCGCCAGCGCGATCCGGCCTGGCCGAGTACGTCGCCGCCGTTCGCCTCTTTAGCCGCAACGCGCGGCTGTACCTGGTCCACATTATGGGCATGGACCTGATCCACGGCACGTGGGAGGTGCTGTTCAACCTCTACCTCCTGGCCCTGTTCACGCCGGCCGGCGGGGTGGAGCTGTTCGGCCGCCACTTCCACCCCATCGAGTTTGTCGGCCTGCGCCTGGCGGTGGGCGCGATTGCCGGCGGCATTGGCTCCATTCCTGCCGGGCTCGTGTCCGACCGCATTGGCCGGAAGGCGAGCTTCATCATCGGCGACGGGGGCGGCGCCCTGATCGCCCTGCTCAATATCCTGGTCACTAATCCGCTGTTCCTGCTGTGCACGCCGATCGTGAGCAGCGTGATGGGCAACCTCCACCACGTTTCGGAGACGGCGTTCATGGCGGAGAACAGCGAGCAGCGCGAGCGGGTGCACCTGTTCAGCGTCGGCCGCGCCGTCTCGACGTCCGTCGGCATGGTTGGGAGCCTGATCGCCGCGTCCCATCCTGCGCTCGTCTCCTGGTTTGCCGACCATCTGACGGCCTACCGCGTGGCGACCTTCGCCGGCATTGCCCTGTGGTTCCTCTCCCTCATTCCGGCCCTGATGCTGCGCGAGCAGCCGGCGTCGTCGCTCGCGGGGGCGGAGGAAGGAACGAAGGCGGCGGGCGCGAGGGGACTGCCATCCGGACAGGCTGAGGGCCGCCGCGTCTCGATCGGCTTCCGGTCCATCCGCCATCCGGCCTTGGTGGCGAAGCTGGTGGTCACCGGCGCCCTGATGAGCGTGGGGTACAGCGCGGCCCTGCCGTTCCTGAACGTCTTCTTCCACGAGCACCTGCACGCTCAGGAGCATGAGATTGGCGTGACCTTCGCCGCCGTCTCCGGTTTCGTGGCCATCGGCTCGTTGCTGGCCCCGTTCGTCGCCGCGCGCTTTGGCAAGGTGGACGGCGTGGTGCTGGTGCGCACGCTCTCGGTGCCGTTCATTCTGCTGCTGGCCTTCTCGCCGGAGGGGGCGAGCGACGCGGCCATTGGGCTGAGCCTGGCCGGCGCGGCCGTGGCCATGCGCGCGGTGCTGGTCAGCCTCTCGGGGCCGCTGGCGGAAGCCTTTGCCATGGAGATCCTGGATCCGAGCGAGCGCGCCACGATGGTGGGGATCGAGACGGCCACTGGCAGCGTGCTCCGCGCCGCCACGACCTTCTTGGGCAGCACCTGGATGGCCGGTGGCGACTTTCGGTCGCCCTTCATCGTCGCGGCGGGCTGCTACATGGCGGCGACGGCGCTGTTCTGGCTCTTCTTCCGGCGGGCGGAGGCACGGCCGGTCGCGGCGCTCCAGCCGGCGGTGACAGGGGCCCTCACCCCCTAGATGGGAGACGGGGACCTCACCGGAGACGGGGACCTCACCGGAGACGGGGATCTCACCCCCTTCGGCCGAGGCCGCGCCCCTGCCCCTTGCCCCACCCCGCCGTGCGGCTGGGCCCCGCCGCCCCCGCTCCGGCGCGGAGCGGGGGAACGACGGCGATGGGGAGCGGAGGCTAGCCGGGACTGGTGCGTCGGCCGAATGGGATAGCGGGCTGTGGCGGCGGCTGGAGTACAGTTGAGAGTGAGCCGGGACGTGTAGAAGGAGCCAGCCGATGACCGCTACGACCAGCACGACTACCACCACTGCGACGACTAGCACCACCATTGATACGCCTGATAAGCCGGCGAGGCAGGATGCGCCCGCCGGCGGCTTCGTCCGCGCCTGCTCGCTGGAGCAGCTGCAGCGCGATGGCGTGGCCACGATGGGGGGCACGGGACATAACGTCGCTCTCTTCTGGCACGAGGGCCAGGTCTACGCCACGGATAACCGCTGCCCGCACATGGGCTTTCCCCTGAGCAAGGGCTACTGCAAGGACGGCATCCTGACCTGCTACTGGCACTACGCGCGCTTTGACCTCAAGAGCGGGGGCTGCTTCGATCCCGGGCTGGCGGACGACCTCCAGACCTACCCCGTGCTGGTCCGGGATGGCGAGGTGTGGGTGGACGTCAGCGTCACGGCCGACACGCCGGAGCGGCGCGAGGCGGAGCGCCGGCGGGCCTTTGCGCTCCTAGACGATGGGATGGAGCAGACGCTGCCCCTCTTTCTGGCCAAGGCCGTGCTGCGCCTGCTGGACCTGCGCACGCCGCCGCGGGAGATCGTTCATCGGGCGGTGCGGTACGCGCTGCGCTTCGGCTCGCGGCGCAACCGCAACGGCTGGGGCGACGGCACCACCATTCTCACCGCCATGGCCAACATCCTGGAGGACGTGGCGCCGGAGGACCGCTCGCTGGCGCTCTACCACGGCCTGCGCCGCGCCGCTGAGGACGTCGCCAACCAGATCGAGCGGACGGAGCTTGACCCCCTTCCCAGGGCGGAGGTGCCGGTCGAGCGCCTGCGGGCCTGGTTCCGCCAGTTCATCGAGGCCAGGCAGCCGGACGGGGCCGAGCGCTGCCTGCGCACGGCGATTGCGGCGGGGGCCAGCCCGGCGCAGCTGATCGACATGCTGGCAGCCGCGGCCACCGACCACTACTACCGCGACTTCTCGCACGTGATGGACACCATCGCCAAGCAGTGCGAGCTGCTGGATCTGATCGGGTGGGACCAGGCGGCGTTCGTGCTGCCGGCGATCGTCGACCAGCTGGCTACGTCCACCAGGGAGGAGGAGCGCAACTCCTGGCACCATCCGATCGACTTGGTGGCCATCGTGGAGCCGGCGGTCGCGGAGCTGCCGGCGGTGGTCGACCTGAGCGCGACGGCGACAGGCGCCTGGGAGGCGGGACTGGCGGAGGCGATCCTGGGCGATGACCCGCAGGCGATCATCGAGGCGGTGCTGGCTGCCTTCCGGCGCGGCCTGGCCGTGGCCGACGTGGCGCAGGCGCTGGCGTATGCGGCGGCGCTGCGGTTCACGCGCTTTCCCACCAGCAACGAGTTCGGGGATTGGGACACCGTGCTGCACGATTTCACCTATTGCGCCTCGCTGGCGCAGGTGGCGCGGCGGGCGCCGTCCATCGAGCTGGCGCGCGGGGTGCTGCACGGGGCGATGGTGGTCTATCTCAGCCGCTTCCTGAACATCCCTGCTGCCCGCCTGCCCGGCGCCCGAGCGCTGGCCGCCGAGCCGGTCGAGGCGGAGGCGCTGACCTCGAAGCTGCTGGACCTGCTGGATCAGCAGTCCCGTGTGGACGAGGTGACGGCCGTGGTGTACCGCTATCTCACCCTGGGCCATGACCCCGCGCCGCTCCTGGCCGCCATGGCGCGGGGGACGCTCCGCGAGGATGCCGGCTTCCACGACTACCAGATCCTGGAGGAGGGCTTCCGGCTGTTCCACGATCTCCAGGCCACGGGCCATACGGAGGAGGCGCGCCAGGTACTGGTTGGCATTGCCCGCTGGCAGGCGGCGCACTCCCCCACGCGGCGCGCCGTCACCCAGACCTATACGATCGCGCGGCGCCTGCACCGTGGGGAGGCGATCTACGAGGAAGCGTAGGGGACACGGGGGCGCGGGGAGAGCCCTCACCCCCCTCGGCCGGGGCCGCGCCGCACCCCTGCCCCCTCGGCCCCACCGTGCGGCTTGGCCACGCCGCCCCTTCTCCGACACGGAGAGGGGAGACGAGGGCCACGGGGAGAGGGGGGAAGACCTCACCCCCTGGCCCCCTCTCCGTGTCGGAGAAGGGGAACGACGGCCACGGGAAGAAGGCTCACGTGCGGCGTCGCGCAGCCGCGGCTCTGATGTGGGGACGGAGAGACGCAGGCAGAAGACCTCACCCCCTTGGGCCGCGGCCAAGCCGCACGGCGGGGTGGGGCATAGGGTGGGTGCGGCGCGGTATGACAACGCCACTACAAAACGCCACTACAATCTGTAGCAGTGACGTTGCGGGCTGGAGTGCTGACAGCCATCGCTATGGCGGGCAGGGGGCGTCGCAGCGAGGAGCGGGCGTCCCTACAGGCGCCGGCGCGCGGAGCGCGGCGCGCGCGGTTCTGGGAGATCGACGCCCTGCGGGGCGTGGCCGTGGTGTCGATGGTCTTTTTCCACTTGATGTGGGACCTCAGCTACCTCGGGATGGCCGGCATCGACATCTACGCCACGCCGTGGCGCCTGTTCGCGCGGGGCATTGGCACTACCTTTACGCTGCTGCTGGGGCTATCGCTGACATTGAGCTATGCCCGCCGCCAGGCCGGGCCGGCGCCGCCCACGGGGTTCGCGGCCTTCCTTGCCTATCTCCGGCGGGGCGCCGGCATTTTGGCCCTGGGAATGGTGGTCTCGCTGGTGACCCACGTCGTGATTGGTCCCTTTGCCGTGGTGTTCGGCATTCTGCACCTGCTGGGCCTGTCGGTGATCCTGGCCTATCCGTTTCTGCAGGCCAGTCCCTGGGTGAGCCTGCTGGCCGGGCTGGCCGGCATCGCGGCCGGCTCGTACCTTAACTCGGTGGTCGCGCCGTACCCGTGGCTGACGTGGCTGGGCGTGCCGGGGGCCGGGCTGGCCATGGTCGACTACTATCCGCTCCTGCCGTGGTTCGGGGTTGCGCTGCTGGGGGTGGCCGCCGGCAAGGTGCTTTACCCGCGGGGCGCGCGGCGCTTCGCCCTGGCGGAGCTGGGGCAGGCGGCGCCGGTGCGGGGGCTGTGCTTCCTGGGGCGCAACTCGCTGGTGATCTACATGGTCCACCAGCCGATCCTGCTGGGCAGCCTGCTCGCCATCACCTGGGCGCTGCTCAGGGCGTGAGCGCTGCACGAACTTCCCCTGTTTGGGAGTGAGTCCTGTATGTGGACGCCTCACCCTGGCCCTAAGGGAGGGAGTAGCGAGTGACGAGCAGCGAGTAGCGAGAGGAGCCCTCACCGCCGCCCGCTGCGCGGGCCCCCGCTCTCCCAGGGGGAGAGGGAATGAGTGTCTCCCAGAGGGAGATGGGGGTCCTGCTCCGCGTCCCACGTCTCCACCCGCGCCCCTAACCCTCGCTCACAGGGAGAGGGGGGCACCACCGGATACCAACCCACACACCGTGGCCCCTAACCCTCGCCCACAGGGAGGGGGGACTGCAGGTGGTGCCCTCACCCCAACCATCTCCCTTGGGGAGAGGGAACTCTCCGCTGGCCGTGAAGAACCGGGGCTAGTGGGATGCTGCTGGGGCAGTGGTGGCCGCGGGTGGCCGGAAGTCGGGCACGGGGAGGGGCACCCCACCCTGGGCGATCGACTGCTCGGAGATCAGGCCGGGCACGGTGTAGTCCAGGGCACGGTAGACGTCGATGGGCGGCGGTCTACCGTCGCGAATGGCCTGCACGAAGTCGCGCACGACGAAGTAGTCGCCGCCCCCGTGGCCGGCGCGGCGGGCCTCGTCCGAGATATGGCGCCACATCTCCGGCAGGTGCTCCTCGTAGTCCCACAGGGGGCGCCACTCGCGTCGCTCGTGCGCGTGGGGCGGAGGCGGGTTCTCGCCGAGCCAGATCTTCGGCTGGTCGCCGAGGCCACGCGCGCCTTCGAAGCAGCCGTTGGTGCCCTGGAGCGAATAGTAGGCCATGGCGTGCGGCCGGTTGCTGATCATATCCAGACGGACCTTGATCAGCCCGCCGGTGTTGAGGCGGCAGAGCATGAGGCAGGTATCGTCGTGCGGGTGCTCGGGGTCGGTGTGGACGCCGGAGCCCAGGCAGCTGACGGTGACCACGCGGGCTTGCGGGCCGAAGAACTCGAGGGCCGGCCCGAGGCTATGGGTGCCGTAGGTGCAGCCGCGTTTGCCCACCTGCCAGGTGGCGCGCCAGGTCAGGCCGCCATCGGGGGCGTGGTGCAGGTGCTTCACGTCGTGCAGATACTCCCCTTCGGCGAAGTAGCACGCCCCAAAGAGCCCTTTGTGCGCCATGGCGCGGACCAGCACCACGTCCTTCCGGTAGCAGTAGTTCTCCGCCATCATGTACTGGGCGCCGCTGGCGCGCGCGGCGCGGCGGACGGCGTCGACCAGGGCCGCGCACTGCTCCAGGTCGACGGCGGCCGTGACCTCGCTCAGCACGTGCGCGCCGCGTTCCAGGGCCTGGATGGCCTGGGGCACGTGCAGGTGCATCGGGGTGCCCAGCACGACCAGGTCCGGCTGGGCGCGGTCCAGCAGGTCGCCGAAGTCGACGAACTGCGCGGCGGCGCCTACATCCGCGCGGCCGGCGAGCCGCGCCAACTGGACGGGGTCCGGCTCGCAGACGCCGACGATGCGTACGTCCGGCAGCGAGCAGAGCCCGGGGATGAAGTCGCCGGCTCGCTTGCCGGCCAATCCGACGGTGAGTACAGCCACAGGGTGTGTTCTCCCTCCTTGCTGGGGTCTAACCTGGATTGTTTACCAGCGGAGCCGGCGCGGGGAGGAGCCGTCACCCCCTTTGGTCGCGGCCGCGCCACCCCCACTCTCGCACGCGGGAGAGGGGGAGACGAGGGCCAGGGCCGTTCGGTAGCGCACCATGGATGAGCGCTCACAGACCGAGCAACTACTCAGCCCGCCGGCCCTGAGAGCGCCAGCGCAATCACGGCTATTGTCCCTGGAGGCGGAGCAGGTGTCCTACCGATTGGCATCAGACGCAGCCGGGGTATTCCCTGCCCTGGAGCAGGGGGAAGTGAGGCTTGCGGTCGGGGTCACCCAGCCAGCGGCTGTCGGCGCGCATGTACGAGAGCACCAGGCCACGGCGGCGCTTCTCCGTCCTGTTCGGGCCGCTGCCGTGGACGGTGCAGGAATGGTGGAAGCTGACCCCGCCGGGCGGCAGGACCACGGGGATCGCCGTGCTCAGGTCCAGGCCGCGGACGTGGAGGAACTGGTCATCGCCGCGCTCGTGCGGCACGACACCGAGCTTATGGCTCCCGGGCACCATGTGCACGCAGCCGTTCTCCAGCGTGGCCTCATCCAGGGACACCCAGCAGCTGACCAGGGCCGGCGGCCAGATCGCCGTCCAGTAGCCGGAGTCCTGGTGCCAGGAGACCGGCGAGCCGTGGAAGGGGGGCTTCATCAGCACCTGGTCGCTGTAGAGCTTGATGTCCGGCGTGCCCAGGAGCGTCTCCAGGATGTTCAGGAGCTTGGGATTGCAGGCGAGCTCCATGATCGCCGGCACGTGGCGCGTCACGCCCGTGAGCTGCCAGACGCGGTCCTTCTCGTCCACGTCCTGGAGCCCGCCCCGCTGGGCTTCCGCCTCCAGGCGCCGGCCGACCAGCTGCGCCTCGGGGTACTTCTCCTGGAAGCTGGCGATCGCCTGCTCGTGGATGGCGTTGAGGGGCGCCCAGTTCTGGCTGAGCAGCTCGAAGGTGCCGGCCACGCGCGCCGGCGGGCGATCGGCCAGCGGCTGGACGGGGGCGCAGGCTGCCAGGATCACGCCGGCCGTGGCGCCAATGGCAGCCCGCCGGCGGCTGGCTCGGTCTCGCCCCTGCGCCGCGCTCGCGGGACCTCCCGATGCAAGGGCGGCTGGCGTGGTGGCGAGCACTTGTGGCATGGCACACCTCCTATGGGAGTAGCGAGTGAGGAGCCGTCACCCTAAGCCCCTCCCAAAGGGAGAGGGGACTGCTGGCCCGCTCCCAGAGGGAGAGGAGGCTCATTGGCGGTACTTTCACCTGGCGGTACGTCCATTGCGGTGCGGCGCCTATTTGAAGGTGGCGCCGCAGGATGCAGCGGCGGCTTCGATCTGGCCTTTGATGTCGCGGAAGATGATGGGCCGGGCGGTCCCGTCGCGCATCACCTGGTTCAGCGCGGGATTGACGACCTTGCCGGCCTCTGTCTGGCAGAGGAAGTTCTCTGTCGGTGTGAGGTAGTTCATCGTGGTCAGGGCGTCGGTGACGACCTTCAGGTTGACCCGCTCCAGCACGGCGAACCGCTGGCGCACCACCCTGACCCAGTGGTCCAGCACCGACTTGCGCGATGGGATGAGCAGGTCGAGCTCGGCCTGCTTCTCATAGTAGGGCTTGCTGGTGACGAACTTGAGCAGCTCCCAGGCGGCGTCTTTGGCCTTGCTGTGCTTCCACATGGACCAGGCGTCGGTATCGCCTAGCGCGGTGCGCTTGGCGGGGCCCTTTGGCACGTGCTGGATGTCCCACTCCGCCTGCATGCTCTGGGCGATCCGCTGGAGCTGGTACATGCCTTCCTCGTACATGGCGATCCGGCCCTGCAGGAACCCGTCGCGGGGGCTGTTCGGCTGCCAGTCGCGCTTGGCCGGATCCAGGGGCGCCCAGGTCTGGTCATCGAAGAGGCGGGCCCGCGCCCATTCCAGGCCCTGCTGCGCCGGGGGCAGGTCGAGCTGGGTCTTGGCCAGGTTGTTCGGGTCCACGACGTGGCCGCCGAACATGGTGACGAGGTTCTGGCCGCGGATGAAGCTGTTGGCCGGCTTGTAGCCGCCCCAGATGCGCGCGCCGCTGGAATCGGTGAAGGTCATCTGCTTGAGGGCGGTGGCGTACTCGTCGCGCCCCCATTCCAGCGCCGGCTCCCTGACGCCGCGCTGCTTGAAGAGCGACCGGTTGTAGAAGAGCACGTCCATGTCGACGTAGGTGGGCAGGCCGTAGCGAAAGGCGGTGGTGGGGATCTGCACCGTCTGCCACTGGTAGGCGACGAAGTCGTCGACATCCGCCTTCTTGAGGTCGCGGACGTACTCGTTGAGGTTCTGGATCTGCCCCTGCGCGGAGAGCTCCCAGATACCCGGGGGCCAGTTCTGGATCACATCCGGCCCTTCGCCGGCGATCATCATGGTCAGCGTCTTCTCATTGTTCCCCGCGCTGCCGGCGACGTAGCTTACGGAGATGTGCGGATACTGCTGGTGGAAGACGGCCAGCATGGTCTTGGCCAGCTCTTCGTAGGTGGGGCCATCGCGGATCTGCCACACCAGCTTTGCCGGCGGGCCACCGGCCGCCCTGCGCTCACCTCCGGCTGGCCCTCCCGGACCGCAGCCTGTGGCCAGCGCCACGGCGGACGCCGGCACGGCCGCCAGCCACCCGAACTGCGCCCGGCGCGTGCGTTTGACACCACTCGAGCGCTGCGCTTGCCTCGCCTGTTCCATGGCACCAACCTCCCTGTCATGCTGCGCCTGCGGCGCGGATGCGCCCGCGGACGTACGCCTGACGTGCAGCTACGGAGCGGGGGGATCGCCGAAGTCTGGTATCTCCAGCAGCTCACCTCCTTTGCAGGCCGACTCGTGCGCGATGACGCCGGGGAGGGCGTAGCGGGCGGCCTGCCAGACGTTATTGGGGGGCTGGCGGCCTTCGACGCAGGCCCGCACGAAGTCGTCGACCAGGAACTGGTGCGAGCCTTGGTGCCCGTTGGGCAGGCCGGCGAACTCCCTGGGCAGGCGCTCAACGGGGTGCACGCGGGCGAGCGACTCGTACCGGCCCCACTCCGTGATCATACCCCTGGGGGCGAGCTCGTCGTCCAGGCGGTGGCACTGGGCGCGGTCGGCCGTAAGCCACATGCACCCGGCGGCATTGGCCTCGAAGCTCCCCGCCGTGCCGAAGAGCGACATGCGTACCGTGCCGGGGTGGCCGATGCGCCGGAACTCGTTGATGCGGCAGATGCTGCCGTCCGAGAGGCGGAAGAGCGCGGTCTGGTTGCTGAACGGATTGCCCCAGCGGTTGGCATGCTGGCCATACAGGCCGTCTGGATGGTGATCGACGAAGCCCAGGCAGGAGACGTGGGTCATCCGCGCGCCGGTGACGGAGAGGATCTGGCTGGTGGAATGGGTGGCGTAGTGCATGGGAGGCTTCCCGGCGAACTCGCGCCACCGCTCGCCCCCGCGCAGTTGGGCCACGCGGTAGAGGCCGTGGCTCCAGTCGTGGTAGTACTCGGCTTCACCGTAGACGATGCGGCCGAAGTCGCCGGCCGCGTAGCGCTGGCGACAATAGATCACGGCCGGGTAGTAGTAGCTGGTCTCGCCCAGCATGTAGATGCGGCCGGTCGCTTCCACCGTCCGCACCAGGCGGGCGATCTCTTCCACGGTGATGCCGGTGGGAACGGCGGAGTAGACGTGCTTCCCTGCCTCCAGAGCCTGGATCGCCTGAGGGCCGTGCAGCCAGTTCTGCGTCATGAGCACGACTGCGTCCACGTCGCTGGCGCAGACGGCGTCAAGCGATGGGTAGATCTCGTTGACCTCGAACCGCCGCGACACGGCCTGGAGCTTGGCTGCATCGAGGTCGCTCAGGGCGAGGCGTTCGACCAGGGGGTGCGCCTTGAACAGGGGGATGAAGCTGCCGGCAAACTGCCCTGTGCCGACGATCGCGACACTGATGCCCATGAGACGCTCCTGCCGTCTTCCTTGAACCCCTTCTGAGGAGCCGTTACCCTGACCTAAAGGGAGGGAGCAGGGAGTAGCGAGAGGAGCCGTCACCCTGGCCCTTTCCCTCTAGGAGAGGGAATGAGGCCCCCTCACCGCCGCCCGCTCCCACAGGGAGCGGGGGCTCAGGCGGCCATGCGGCCCGGATCATGCATTACGCCTTGCCCATTTCAGATTGCTATGACGTAATCCTCGTCGCGCATTCCCCATTACGTATTACGCATTGCGCACTACGGATTACGCATTACGCTTTACGTATTGCGCAGTACTCCCCGCGTCACTGCATGTTGCGGCGCGCCTCGTCCTCCTGGGCCTGGAACTGCTGCTGCGCCTCGGCCAGCGCCGACTTGATCGACGCCTCGCCGCGGATCACCTTGTCGATGTACGGCTGGAAGGTCTCCGGCCGGACGGCCATGGTCATGAAGATCATGCGGGAGATGACCTGTTCGGGGAGCTTGGCGCGCACCGCGCCGAAGCGGGTGTCCTTGAACCGCGGATCGCTGTACACCGCCTTGGCCAGGATCGCCCCGCTGTACTCGTTGGCGCGGATGATCAGCCAGTCCGGCGAGAGGAGCTCGCGGTAGAAGGCGGCGCCGATCCGTGCCCGCACGTCGTCCGGCTTGAGCAGGGCGGAGAGGGCGTAGCCGCTGTACTCGTGCTCGTAGTAGTTGGGGGTCTTGCCGGCGACGAAGGCGGGCATGGCCGTATCGGCCAGCCTGGTGTCGGGGTAGCTGACGGCGTAGCCGGAGAGGGAGAAGGCCCCATCGATCTTCATCGCTGCCCGCTGCTCGCCCAGCCCATCCTTGACGTCCGGCGGGGCCTGCTTCCAGGCCACAGCGTGCTTGTCGTAGAGATCAACCAGCCACTGCAGGGCCCGCTCGGCCTCGACTGTCTGCCAGGACCACTTGTAGGTCTTCTCGTCGTAGAACCGGCCGCCTTGGTCGATGATCCAGCGCATGACCAGGTTGGTCTGCGAGGCCGCGAGCAGGCCCGCGCGGGTGATGTTCGGGCCGTCACGGATGACCAGCCGTCTGGCGGCGTCCAGGATGGCGTCCAGGGTGGTGAACCTGGTGGGGTCGATGTTGGCGCCGGCCAGGATGTTCACGTTGTAGAGCAGCATCGACCCGTTCACGCCGACAGCGAAGGGCATGATGTAGACCTCCGGCTTTCTGGACCAGACGGCGTTGAACAGGTTGGGGAAGAAGAGCTGCTCCAGTTCGGCGCGCTTGAACAGCACCGGCGTCAGGGGCAGCATGAAGTTGGCCGCATCCGTACCGCGCCAGAAGCCGGTGTAGGTGTGGAAGCCATCATGCCCGGAGCCGGCGGCGATCTCCGCCCGCACTTTCTGGGCCATCTCCCCGAACGGCACCGGCGTGTAGCTGATCTTCGTGCCCGGATACTTCTGCTGAAAGGCGGGGATGGCCTTCTCAATGATGTTGATCGTGGGCTGAAAGTTCTGGACGGAGAAGCTGAACGCGCCGCTGAGCTCGCCCGATCTGGCCCGGCCGGCCTCGTTTGAAGGCGCGCAGCCGGCGAGAATAGCGCCCGTCGCCGCTCCGGCGGCGAGCCCGGCCATCACGCCACGGCGGGTGACGCCCGGCGCGCCCCGCGGCCCGATCATCGCTGGCGCATTCCATCTGCTTCCCGCTCCGGCTGGCGTGCTCATCGCTTGCTCCATGTTCACTGCTCTCTCCATGCTTCACGCTCCTCACGTGTTCTGGGCCGGCTCAGGCGCCGGCGGCTCGCTCCACGCTCACTTTCACGCGCCGCTCGTGGCGTTCGACGCCTCGCCACGTGCGGCGACGGTATGAATTGCCATGCGGCGACCGTCTGTCTGATCGACGATCTGATCAAGGTCCAGCTCCAAGCGCGCCCGGCCGCCCACGGCGAAAGTCAGGGATCGCCACCGGCCGGGCGCCGTGGCGGACCGACTGGACAGAGAGGGGGAAGACGCTGGACCAGGCCACGGCATCGTACACGTCGATGGCCGGCGGCGCGCCGGTGAGGACGGCGTGCACGAAGTCCTCGATGATGAAGTAGTCGCCCCCGCCGTGCCCTGCCCCGCGGGCGACGGCGCCTCGCTCCCGCCAGCGGGGGTGCTCGAACTCGGCGGCGTAGGTCCACAGGGGCTCCCAGCGCTCGGTGCCGATCTGGTCGCCCGGGCTGCGCCCCTTGATCCAGATCAGCGGGTCTTCGCCGCTGTGGCGAGGCGAGACGTAGGAGGCCTGGATGCCCTGGAGCACGTAATGGGCCATATTGTGCGGGCGGGGGGAGGCCGCGTCGCGGCGCAGATAGACGACGGCCCCGCGCGCAGTGCGGAGCAGGGTGCTGGCGCTATCGCCCATCTGGAAGAAGCCCGGCTGCGCCGCGGGGTGGTGCGGGCCGAAGCGCTCGGCCGCGTAGCGCCAGCGGGAGTGGTCCGCCGTCGCGAAGGTGACCAGCTCCACGAAGCGATCGGCCGGCTGGCGGCCGGGGCCGGGGGTGGCGCAGCCGAGCCACTGCGCCACAGGGCCGAGCGAGTGGGTGGGATAGGTATTGCCGTTGTAGTCGCGGGCGATCTCGCCCCGCCAGGTCAGCTCGCCGTCAGGAGTGAAGAGCAGATTGCGGGTGTCGTGGATGTAGGCGCCTTCGGCGTAGGTGCACTGGCCGAACACTCCCTGCTCCACCATGTGGCGCACCATCATGTTCGGCCGCATGTAGCAGTAGTTCTCGGCCATCATGTAGACGCAGCCGGACCGCTCGACGGCCTCGACCAGGGCCCAGAGCTCGTCGAGCGTGGTGCCGGCCACCACCTCGCACAGCACGTGCTTGCCGGCCTCCAGGGCCGCGATGGACTGCGCCGCGTGCACCTGGATGGGCGTGGCCAGCAGGACGGCGTCGCACACGTCTGAGGCCAGCAGATCCTCGAAGCGGCGAAAGGCGGGCAGGTGCGGGAACTCCTGCCGCCACTGGGCCAGCACGCCCTCGTTGCGATCGCAGACGGCGGAGAGGACGACCTGCTCCGGCATGGCGGCCAGGGCATGGCGGTAGCCGCCGCCGCGATGGCCACCGACCACGGCCGCCCGTAGCGGCGCCCTCATGGTGCTTTTCTCCTGGGTGCGCTCAAAGTATTCATGACAGCCCTCACCCCCTAGCCCCCTCTCCAGCACGCGGGAGAGGGGGGACGAGGGCCATGGCCGTGATGTGGACTTGATTGTTATCGATCAAGCTAGAGAACCACCTCTTGATCAAGTGGTCAAGCTGAAGACGACCTCACTGTTGGGCTATCCCGAGCAGGCCGGCGGTGACGGCGTGGGCGCGGCGCGACGTGCCTGCGGGATCAGTTGCCCAGCTAGCTGAGAGCTCGTCGTTGAAGAGCTCGAGGGAGAGATAGCCGTCGTAGCCGCTGGCGCGGATGGCCTCCAGGATGGCGTGGAGGGGGAGCGCCCCCGCGCCGGGGAGCACGCGGTCTTTGTCCGTCCAGAGCTCGCGCGGACGCTGGGCCGGCACGTCGTTGATGTGGACGAAGGTGATGCGGGCCGGCGCGGCGTCGCGCAGCAGGCCGAGGTCCTCCAGCTTGCTGATCCCGGCGTAGAGGTGAAAGGTGTCTACCAGCACCCCTACGTGCGGGTGGCCGACCATCCGCGCCAGCATGAGGGCCGTGGGCAGATTGTTCGCCAGCGGGGCACCCTTGAGGAACTCGATCCCCAGCGTGACGCCGTACGGGGCGGCGACCTCGCCTGCCCGCCGGAGGTTCTCGGCCGCCCGTTCCAGATCGGCCTCGCTGGGTCGCTCGCCGGCCGCGGTGAGCGGCCCTGGGGTCACGACCAGGTTAGGGGCGCCGAGGGCCTGGCACTGCTCCAGCCGGCGCTGGAACTCGCTCCAGACCTGGGCGCGGGCCTCGCCCTGGGCGAACAAGACGCCCGGCTGGCCGCAGGCGCCGGCCGCCACCAGTCCGGCGTCGTCCAGCAGGCGGCGGGCCGCGGCAAGCCCGGCGCGCTCGACGAAGCCATCCCAGTGGCGCAGCCAGACCTCGATCGCCTCCCAGCCGCCGGCGCGCACCGCGGCCAGGTCACGGGCCAGGTCGTCGGGTGGCTGGCGCCGGATGGTGATCTGATTGAGGCAGAGCTGCATCGGCTTGACCTCGCCCGGTCTCGCATTATAGGCTCTGGCGCCATGGGGACGTCCGGCCAGGGGCATCAGGTGAAGATCGGGAAGCAGTTGGCCGACGTGTCCGAGCAGAGCCTGCGCTTCTACCGCCAGATCGGCGTGGAGCAGGTGGGCATTCCCGCGCGCTATGTGACGGAGCCACGGCGCAGCCGGCCCCTGGTGCCGCCGCCCCAGGAGGGGCCGGTCGGGCCGCAGCCGCCCGCCTGGGACCTGGACGAGCTGCGCCGGATCTGCGACCGCGTGCGCCAGTTCGACCTGGAGCCGGTGGCGATCGGCCTGCCGATCTCAGGGAACGTGCTGCTGGGCCGGCCCGGCCGCGACGAGGACCTGGCCAGAATACGGGCCTGCATCCGCACCGCGGGCCGGGCGGGCCTGCAGGTGCTGACCTACAGCTTCACCGCGCTGCGCGCCTCCGCCGGCTACTATCTGGTCGAAGCGGGCGGCCGCGGGGGCGCCGCCTACCGCGCGTTCGACTACCAGCGGGTGGCGCATCTGCCGCCCCTGGAGAGCGTCGGCCGGCACTCGCGGGAGCAGATGTGGGAGCGGCTGGTCTCCTTCCTGCGGGGCGTCATCCCCGCCGCGGAAGAGGCCGGCGTGCGCCTGGCGCTCCATCCCAATGACCCGCCGGTCCCCGAGTTCCGGGGCGTGGCCCAGCCGGTGCGGTCGCTGGCCGACCTACAGGGGGTGCTCGAGGCGGTGGAGAGCCCGGCCAACACCATCTTTCTAGATACGGGGGTGCTCACTGAGATGGGCGAGCGGGCGCCGGAGGCGATCCGTGCATTCGGGTCGCGCGGGCGGATCGGGATGGTGCACTTTCGCAACGTGCGGGTGGAGACGCCCTACTACCGCTATGTGGAAACGTTCCACGACGAGGGCGACTGTGACATGGCCGGCTGCATGCGGGCCTTCGTCGAGAGCGGGTACACGGGCATGGTCGAGCCAGACCACACGCCGGGGATCATCGGCGACACGCTGGACACGCACGTGGGGTGGGCCTTCGCCATCGGGCAGCTCATCGCGCTTCGCAATGCCGTGGAAGGGGCGTGAGCGGGGCCCGGCCTTGGCCGGCGGGGCCCGGCCCGCAGGGGTGAGGTCCGCGACGAGGTTAGGTTCGGAGGCGTTGCGCACACTTGCTCGTGGGGGCGTCAACTGGTGTTCCGGATGCGGCGCCCTCACCGCCGCCCGCTGCGCGGGCTCCCGCGTGCCCAGAGGGAGAGGGGACGTGGAGCCCTCAGCCTCGCCCGCTCCCAGAGGGAGAGGGGGCTGGCGTGGCCGCCTTCGTCAAGCCGCTTGACCCCTCGCCCTTTCGCACAGGGAGAGGGGGCTGACTGGTGTCAGAGCCCTACCGGCTCGCCGGCGAGGAAGCTGAGGACCCCGAGTACGAGCAGCGCCAGCAGGAGGAGCAGCGCCAGGAGCCACCAGTGCCGGCGCAGCCAGGCCGCGGCGCGGGCGGTGACGCTCCGCTGGGCCGGGAGCCGCCGGGAGAGGCCGCTGGGCGGCCGGTGCCCGCGGGTACGCCAGACGTAGGTCACCAGGCGCTCGGTCTCCGACGGGAAGAGGGCCGCCCAGCGCCCGCGGGTCAAGCGCTGCAGGAACCGGCGCAGGGGGCCGGCACGGGCCGGCCGCTCTAGCACGCTGACGATCTCCCAGCCGTCGCGCTGGAGGCGGGCGGCGTCCTGCCAGTAGTCGCGTCCGCGCCGGTATTCGCGCATCAGCGTCTCCGGCCGCTGGCGCGGCTGGGGCGGGACGCCTGCGGCACGTTCTCGCTGCTGGTTCACACCGTCTGCCATTCGAATGTCGGATCCAGCTCGCCCCTGGTGCGGGTGAGCCGCGTTACCATAAGTGTAAGAAGCACCGGCGAGGAGCGACCGGAGGGGCCGGTACCGGCCAGGATGAATGAGGAGAGCCGTGCGCGACCTGGCAGCGGACCTGATCGAGCTACTGGAGTGGGCGATGGGCGTCCGCCGGTACTCCGGTGGCCTGTGGGGGACGGTCATGGGCGGCGTGACCGGATGGCCATACGGCGGCCTGCGCGCCACCGGCTACTCGGCTCGCGTGTACGCCCCGTATTCCCCGTCGGCCGGCTACGCCGTCTTTAGCGAGTACGGCGGGCAGTTCGGGCCGTCCGTTGGGTACGTCGGCTACGTGCGCTATGCGCCCGGCTACGGGTACACCGGCTTCGCGGGGCGGGTGGCCTATGGCGGGTACGCCGGGTCGACGGAGGCAGCCGGGGCCACGCCGGCGCCGGAGACGGGCGCGCCACAGGAGCTGGCGGACGCCTATCGTACGCTGGGGCTGGAGCCCGGCGCGCCACACCACGAGGTGAAGGCCGCCTACCGCACGCTGGCGCAGCGCCACCATCCGGATACTGGCGGCGACACGGAGACTATGATCCGCATCAACACCGCCTACGACATCATCCGCCGCCAGCAGCGGCAGCCGCGCCAGCCGCGCTGGCCGTCCGCAGAGCGGCGCCGCGAGCGCCCCCGCTGATTGGGCGGCGGTCGGGATTGGCCAGGCAGGCGGTACGGGGCGGCCATGCGGACCGCGGCGCGGACGCGATCGGGCGCCGGTTCCTCTCCGCGGGTGGCAGGGGCGAAGGGTGCCGCTGGCGGGCGATGGCGGCTGATCGCATGGAGGCACCGGTCTGGATCGATGCGGGGCTGATCCGGAATCAGGTAGTTTTCGGCTGGCCGCGAAATTGGCCACCAAACCCCTTGACTCTTGGCTGCCGCCGCACTAGAGTAAAGGGCGTCGGGATTACCGCTCCCGAAAGTGCCCCGCCGGTAACGGGGCGCGAGCCATTGGGCGTGCAAACGCCTGGTGGAGCCTGACCGGGGAGGAACAGTCTCCGGCCAGGAAGTCTAAACCGGCCAAACGGCTCAAGTGCTGGCTGTTCACGGCACTGGGTTTAGGCGCAGAAGGACCCTGAGGGGCCGAAAGGTCACTCGGGGTCTTCTGTTTTCTGGCACCATTCCGGTACCGACCATGATCACCAAGTACACTGGCGTGTTTCCCGTCGTGCCCACCACCTTCGACGAGCGCGGCGAGCTGGACCTGGAGAGCCAGCGCCGTGCGGTCGACTTCCTGATCGAGGCCGGCTCCAACGGCGTGTGCATCCTGGCCAACTGGTCAGAGCAGTTCGCGCTGAGCGATGCGGAGCGGGAGCAGCTGACTGAGGCCATTCTGGCGCACGTGGCCGGGCGGGTGCCGGTCATCGTGACCACCAGCCACTACAGCTCGCGCATCGCCGCCGAGCGCAGCCGGCGCGCGCAGCAGGCGGGGGCGGCCATGGTCATGCTCATGCCCCCGTATCACGGCGCGACCATCCGCGCCACGGAGGACGGCATCCGCGACTTCTTCCGGATCGTGGCCGACGCGGTGGACCTACCGATCATGATCCAGGACGCGCCGGTCAGCGGCACGCCGCTCTCGGCGGCGCTGCTGGCCGCGCTGGCCAAGGAGATCCCGCAGGTCTCGCACTTCAAGATCGAGGTCCCGCGGGCGGCCGAGAAGCTGCGCGAGCTGATCCGGCTGGGCGGCGACGCCATTCTGGGGCCGTGGGATGGGGAGGAGGCGATTACCTTGATCGCGGACCTCGACGCGGGGGCCAACGGGACGATGCCCAGCGGCGTGCTGCCGGATGTGCTGCGCCAGGTGGTGGACCACTATTTCGCCGGCCGGCGCGACGAGGCCGTGGCTCTGTACGAGCGGTTTCTACCGCTGATCAACTACGAGAACAAGCAGTGCGGGATCGCCGCCACCAAGGTGCTGATGAAGGAGGCAGGGATCATCGCCTGCGACGCCACCCGCCACCCGACGCCCCCGCTCCACCCCGCGACCCGCGCCGGCTTGATCGAGCTGGCGCGCCGGCTGGGGCCGCTGATCGCTCGCCGGCGCGGATAGGGCCGGTGGAGGGAGTAGCGAGTAGCGAGTAGTGAGTGGCGAGTGGCGGGTAGCCGGGAAGGAGTCGCCACCCTGGCCCTCTCCCATAACGGGAGAGGGGATGTCGGCGGGGGGTGAATGGTCGGAGCTAGAGGTCGACGACGCAGCGGAAGCCCATGTTTCCCGTCGAGCTATCGGGGGTGTTCTTGCTGCGGGCGGCGACGCGGTAGCGGTTGCAGTACGAGTGGTGGCAGAGAAAGGAGCCCCCGCGAACTACGCGGGCCGTCCCTGTGGGAGGGCCGGTGGGGTTATCGCGGGGGCCGTCGACGTGATAGGTGGCGCTCCACCAGTCGGCGCACCACTCCCAGACGTTGCCGGCCATGTTGAAGAGGCCAAAGGCGTTCTGGGGCCCGTAGGCGTCGACCGGGGCCGTCCCCAGGTAGCCGTCTTCGCCGGAGTTGTACTCGGGGAAGCGCCCCTGCCAGATGTTGCAGCGGTGGCGGCCATCCGGCAGGAGGTCGTCGCCCCAGGGATAGCGCTTCTGCTCCAGGCCACCCCGCGCCGCGAACTCCCACTCCGCCTCCGTCGGCAGGCGCTTGCCCGCCCACCGGCAGTAGGCCATCGCGTCGTTCCAGGAGACGTGCACGACCGGATGGTTGCGCCGGTGGCGGATGCTGGAGTCCGGCCCGTCTGGCCTGGCCCAGTAGGCGCCCTTGACCGCCAGCCACCACGGCGTCTCCGCCGGACTGCCGATGACGTGATCGCGCCCGCGGGGCGTGACGAACATGTAGAAGACGTACGACCAGCCGAAGCGCTCGGCTTCGGTCTTGTAGCCGGTCTCCTGGACGAACCGGGCAAACTGGGCATTGGTGACCGCCGTGCGGTCCATGAAGAACGGCCGGACGCGCACGCGGCGCACTGGCCCTTCGCCGTCGGCAGGGAAGCCCTCGCGGTCGTCCGTACCCATCAGGAACTCGCCGCCGCGGATGTAGACCATACCCGGCGGAGGCTCTCTCCGTGGCGTGCGCAGCGCCCCTGGCTCGGCTGGCTGCCCGGGCTCGTACGCGGTCGCGGGCGCCGGGCTTCTGCCGTTGCCGGAGGCGGGCTCATGCTCGGCCGGCAGGCCGTGTCCTCGTGCGCCGTGTCCAGCGCCCGGATGGAGGGTGGAGAGCGGTTCATCTTGCGCCGGCGCGCGGCTGGCCGCGCAGCAGGGCGCCATCTGCTGATCCTTCATCGATCCCAAGTATCGCAAGCCGTGGTGAAACCTGTTGGGGAGGACCTCACCCCCCGCGGGGACGCAGGGAGGCAGCCCTCACCCCCGGCCCCTCTCCCGCGTGCGGGAGAGGGGCGCAGCCCTCACCCCCTTCGGTCGGGGCCGCGCCGCACCCGCCCCTTGCCCCACCC
Organism: Chloroflexota bacterium; assembly: GCA_034437795.1. Lineage (GTDB taxonomy): Bacteria > Chloroflexota > UBA11872 > UBA12225 > UBA12225 > DAOTTI01. The sequence goes on from DAOTTI010000126.1 coordinate 35,438, forward strand.
CACCGTGCGGCTTGGCCCACCGCACCCGCCCGGACGGGGAGAGAGGAACGAGGGCCAGGGGGAGAGGAGATTGCCCGCGGCGGCCCCGCCTCGACGCGGACAGGGAGAACGCCGGCCACGGTCGTGCGGGTGGGCCGCGCCGGAAGGCTTGCTTGGGCGTGGGCCGGGTGCGGACGACTTCCGCGGCGGGTCAAGGGTGGCGCGGGGCGGCTCGCGCGGGCGGCGCTAGACGGTATTGGGATCGGCGATGTAGGTCCACCAGTCGTTGCTGATGCCGTCAGTGGCGCCGGCGGCGCAGGGGATGCGCTCCAGCCACCAGAGGTGGTGCAGGCGCATGTCTCCGTTCCCCCAGTCGCGGCAGTCCACAAGCCGGCGCCGGCCGGTCAGGTGGGGGAAGCGCAGCCAGTCGTCGCAATCGCTCCACACCGGCTGGGGATTGCCCCAGTCGTAGTCGTGGCGGCTGTTGGGGGCGAAGTGCACCGTCCCCACTGAGGCCCGTCCCGGCGCGCGCTGCTCATAGCGCGTGAAGCGCTCCCAGTGGTTAGCCTCGCCGGTCCGACGCTGGTAGACCCGCGCCATGATCGATTCCACGCGGTGGCCCAGGTTTTCCAGCATGCACCCCACGTCGCGCTCGTAGTTGAAGCCCATGATGATGAAGCGGCGCCGGCAGGGCGGCAGGCCGGCGCCGCCAGGCGCCAGAGGCGCCAGGGGCGGCGAGTTGCACCAGAAGGCCCCCGGCCCCGCCATGTGCGACTCGTAGAAGCCGGCGTAGGGGAACCCGAACAGCCAGACCTCGTCCACGACGCCGGCGTTCACGCGATCCACCACGTCAAACTCGCGCAAGATGGCGTGGTAGTCCACGGCGTCCGGCTGGTGGAAGCCGCGGCCCGCCTGCCAGCAGCGCACATAGGTCGCGCCGTTGTAACGGAAGCCGTCCACCTTGGCCGGCCAGCCGTCCGCCTCGATGCGCTCCACCACCTGGTAGCGGAGGTGGCCGTGGCTGGCAGCGAGTACGTCACGCGCGTACTGGGCGGCGAGGGCATCGGGGTCGTGCCAACCCATGGCCGCGGCCAGCCGCCGCCCGCCGGTGGAGGGAACCGCTGGGTTGTAGATGATGCTCAGCACTCGGACGGTCGGATTGGTCGCCATAGACTCCTTGCTTGCTGGTTGGGAGGAGACGTCATCTCCGGGTCCCCCGCCCCGACGCGGAGACGCGGGAGGGGCGGGGAGCCCGCACCCCCTTCGGTCGGGGCCGCACCGCACCCCCGCCGCCCCCGCTCCCGTTATGGGAGCGGGGGACGCCGGCCATGGCTGTCCGCTTGGCCGCGCTGCCCACGCACTATGGCGTATCCCTTTGGAGGTGGGAGAGCTTTCGGGTGAGCACGACCGTGCCCGGGTGAAGCGGCTCCTGGCCGCGGAAGCCGGCCGCCATCAGCAGGTAGCCGGCGGCATCCAGGGTGTACCAGGCTGTCTGCCCGCCTCGTTCGAGGCGGACCTCGGTCGCCAGGAGCGCGCGCACGGTGTAGCCGGCCTCTTCCAGCGCCAGCCAGAGGGGGCCGAGCTCCCGCCGTGCCTCGTCGACGCCGAGCTCGACGTGGTCCGGCCTGACCTCCACCACGATCACGTCCGGCAGGGCGTTGCGCGCTTCGCCCTCGGCGGGCGGCGCCGGCTGATGGGTTCCTTCTGCACTGGCCACTCGCGTCGTCCTCCCACGTGTTCGATAGGTGCGAGGCGATTATAGGGGTACGCCCGCTGGCCACCCCCCACTCGGACGCGGGGACGCGGGGAGGGACCTCACCCCCTTCGGCCGGGGGCGCGTAGGGAGGAAGGGCAGCCCTCACCCCCTGACCCCCTCTCCCGCACGCGGGAGAGGGGGACGACGTCAGCCCCTTGGGCCGGGGCCGCGCCGGGAGCGGAGGACGGACATCGCTCCCTCCGGCCGGCGCCGCGCGGGGAAAAGGGGAGGGACGTCACCCCCTCGCCCTCCTTTCGAACATGCCGGAGCGGGGGAACGACGGCCACGGGAAGAAGGTCTGACCCGAGGGGGCGCTGCCGGCCCGGTCTAGCGGGGCGGTACGGAGGCACAGGGACAGGGAGACATGGAGGGAGAGGGGCGCGGAGAGGCAGGGGAGAGGGAGCGGTGGCGAGGGGGCGGTGAACGGCCGCATGCGATGTGGGGCGGAGGCCTGGGGGGGAGCGGCCGGTTGCGGGCCGGCGGGCAGGCGCGGTATCGTCCGCAGGATGAATGAGACTTCCCTCCCTGACCTTCCTGGCGGACGGTCCCTGAGCGGTAAGGTGGCCGCCGTTACCGGCGGCGGGCGTGGCATTGGCCGCGCTATCGTCCGCTACCTGGCCCGCGCTGGCGCCGACGTTGGCCTGTGCGCGCGCACCGCGGCCGAGATCGAGGCCGTGGCGGAGGAGGTGCGCCGCCTTGGCCGGCGCGCGGTCGCGGTTCCTGCCGACGTGACGAACTGGGAGCAGGTGCGCGCCTTCGCCGATGCCGTGGTGCGCGAGCTGGGCCGTGTGGACATCCTGGTGAACAACGCCGGCGGGGGGATCGAGCGGGAGATCTCCATTGCTGAGAGCGACCCTGTGCGGTGGTGGCGGGCCGTCGAAGTGAACCTGTACGGCACCTACCTGGTCACCCGCGCTTTCCTGGAGCACATCAACCAGGGCGGCAAGATCATCAACATTGGTTCCGGCATGGGGCACGAGGCGCCCCGCGGGGGAAACTCGTCCTATAACGTCGCCAAGGCCGGCGTGAGTATGTTGACGAAGGCGCTGGCGGTGGAGGTGTGGCCGCGCGGGATCGACGTGAACGAGCTTCTGCCCGGGCCGGTGGCCAGCGGCTTGGACCCCGACGCGAGGTTGGAGGAGGCCCGCCGGCGCCCGCCGCCCTTCGCCTCCAGCGAGCGCCTGAAGCACCCCGACCGTGTGGCTGAGCTGGTGCTGTGGCTGGTCACCCGCGGTGAGGACGGCCCGACCGGCCAGACCTTCTCCCTGGCGCGACGGCCGCTGTAACGGGGGCCCCCTGCGGCCTCCCGCCCCCGACGCGGAGAGGCGGGGAGAGCCCTCACCCCCGGCCCCTCTCCCAAGG
>DAOTTI010000127.1:0-34356 GCA_034437795.1 Chloroflexota bacterium
CAGCATTGACGCGGGCCGGCCGGTGGTGGTCGCGGCCGGCACCGGCCGGACGGCCGACACCCTGGCGGCCGCCCTGCGCGGGCGCGCGGCCGATCCGCGGGCGGCCCGCCTGGCTGCCTCCGGCCTCCTGGAGGCGCTTGACCCGCTCCAGCATCCCGACGCCTTCCGCCAGCGCATCCAGTCCGCCCTCACCCCGCCCCCGGCCAGCGAAGAAGTCCCCTCTCCCTCTGGGCGAAGTGGCGGCGCGGGCGCGACCGAAGGGGGGTGAGGTCTCATCCCCCTCTCCCGCACGCGGGAGAGGGGGCGGCGGGGCGAAGCCGCACGGTGGGGCTGGGTCGGGCAGGGGTGCGGCGCGGCCCCGGCCGAAGGGGGTGGGGCTGCCCTACCGGATCTTCCCCCGCGCCAGCACCGGCCAGATCACCTCCACCTTGCCTTTGCGCACGCCGACCACCTCGTCATGCATGTTGGTCGTGCCGCAGGCGTGGTTGGGAATGACGGTCACGCGCTCCCCGATCTGGGGGCGCCGGTCCGGCGGGCAGGCGGAGAGATCAACGTGGCCGTGCTCTTCCGATTGCTGGTAGATCACCGCCTCAGGGTACTCCAGAATGTAGCCGTACCCCTTCTGGCCATAGCCCACAGGGTCATTAGTCAACGTCTTGGAGCCGCCATCCAGGATGGCGCGATCCCTGGTCGGGCGCGAGACGACGGTCATCAGCACCCGCATGGCGCACTGCTCCCAGGTGGCGGCGCCGGCATAGACGCAGTTCCGGTCGAAGTAGACGTACGTGCCGGCGCGATACTCGTTCACTACGGGCATGGCCTCGTGGGCGCGCCACATGCCGGGCGTGCCCCCGCCGCTGCGGATCGGCGCCGCCAGGCCGTCACGCTCGACCAGGCGCGACGCCTCTTGGAAGAAGGCCACCGTCTCCCTAGTGGTCGGATAGGTCATCCAGCCCTGGAAGCGCAGGGCCGGCAGCCGGGCGATGAGGCGCGCCAGAGCGGCCGCCTCCTCCGGCGACTGCACGCCGCAGCGGTGCATGCCAGTGTCGCACTCCACCTCTACGCCGATCTCCACGCCCTCGCGGCTGGCCGCCTGCGAGATGCCGCGCGCTGTGACCTCCGAATCGACGGTGACGGCGATCCTGGCCTGCTTGGCCAGATTGCACAGGCGCTCCAGCTTCTGCGCCCCCAGGATGTTGTAGGGAATGAGCATGTCCCTCAGGCCGGCGGCGACGAAGACCTCCGCCTCGCCCAGCTTCTGGCAGGTGATCCCCACAGCCCCCGCCGCCACCTGCTTGTGGGCGATGGCCGGGATCTTGTGCGTCTTGATGTGCGGGCGAAAGGCGATGCCGTGCTGGTCGAAGTAGGCCTGGGCGCGCCGGATGGTCTCTTCCATGATGTCCAGGTCAATCGTGACCACAGGGGTATCGAGCTCGCTGGCGAGGGTCATGGCCTCATTCTCCTCTCTGTGCCGGTGCCGGCTGAAGCGCGCCGCGGCGGGGCGCCCTCGCTCGAACCGGCCGGCCCCATGGTTTGCGTGATCACCACATTCCTCCTCTTGGGGGCGCGCAAGGTGGCCGCCACTCCCGGCTGCATGGGGCCGGCGTTCGCCGGCGCCACGCTACCGCCCCGTCAGGTCAGTGTACTGTGCTGCATCCTCCCCGTCAGGCTTGGGGCTGGCTTGCCCGTTCCCTTGATGGCCCACAGCAGGGCCACTGCGTAAAGGACGCTATCCACGACGAAGATGGTGCGCAGGTCCAGCCGGGCCAGGGCCCCGGTGGCCAGCGGGCTGGAAGCGCTCCCCAGCAGAGCGGTGCTGGAAAGCACGCCGAAGGCGGCCCCCTTGGCCTCCGGCGGGATGATCTGGTTGGCCAGGCTGTAGGCCAGAGTGAGCGTTCCGCCGGCAAACAGGCCCAGCAGGGCGCGCGCGATCAAGAGCTCAAAGGGCGTGCGGACCAGGGCCATGGGGAAGCACAGGAGGGCGCCCGCAAGAAGGGTGACCAGCAGCAGGCGCCGGATCGGCAGGCGCACGGCCAGGTGGCCCAGCACGGCGGCGGAGAGGCCCGTGCCCACCGCCGCCAGAGAGATGATCGTGCCTGAGTAGGACGCCACCTGGTCCGGCGGCGTGCCGAGGCCGGCGACGTACAGGGGAAGGATGGGCCCGAACGAGCGGTCGACGAACTGGGCCAGGAACAGGATGGCCATCACCGGCATGAGCCCAGGCAGCCGTGTGGCGGCGCGCAGGCCGGCCGCCCCGGCCACGCCAGCGTGGTGGCCGAGCGCCTCCGCCGGCGCGGGCGCCGCTCCGGCAGCAGGCGGTTGAGGGGCACGCCTATCTCCGAGCGCCTCCGCCGGCGCCGCGATCGCCCCCTCTGGATCGGCGCCGCGCTGCCGCCCCCGCAGCGACGCGGACAGCGCTCGATCGTCCTGGGTGAGCACCGTCAGCGCCACCAGGCCGAGCAGGATCACCGCGGCGCCGCTAAAGAACGACGCCCGCAGCCCGAAGTGATCGGCGATAAAGCCGGCGCAGAGCGGCCCCACGATGGTCCCCGCCACCTGGGCGAACTGGTTCAGCCCCAGGGCGCTGCTGGCCTTCGACGCAGGCGCCACAGCCACGGTGTAGGCCATGGTCATGGACGTGAAACCGCCAAAGACGCCGATGGCCGCCCGCAGCAGGAACAGCTGCCAGACGCTGGTGACCAGCCCCATCAGCGTGGAGGCGATGGCGAAGACCACCAGCGAGCGCTGGACCATGCGCTTGCGGCCGAGCCGGTCGGCCACCATGCCCCACAGGGGGGCGAAGAAGGCCGACAGCAGGGGCGAGACGGCCAGCATCACCCCTGTGAGCAGGGCCGCCTGCGAGACGTCGGTCACACCCAGCAGCCGCACGTACAGCGGGAGGATGGGCATGACGAAGTTGAAGCCGAAGAAGGCGATGAAGACGACCAGCGTCATGCCCAGCTGGCTCTTGCGCCACCCGGCCTCGTCGCCGCCAAAGGAAGAAGGAAGAATGAACAAGGAAGAAGGGAGAACCGCCCGCACCCGCTCCTTCCTCATTCTTCCTTACTTCATTCTTGATTTTTCATTCTTCATTTGCCAGCGTTCGGGTTCTGCTGCCAGAACTCGTCGATACGCTGCTGCGCCAGACGGTTGGCTTCCCGCATCTCGTCGCGCAGGTTGCCGACCTGGTCCCGCAGGTAGGCGTTGATCGGCTTGTTGTATTCGGTATTGATCTCCGCGAACACCGGATGGCGGAAGGACCGCGAGCCAACGCCGGTCTCGAAGAGGGGCAGAAACTCCTTGCGCCCTACGCCGGTATCCGGGTGGTCGACGATCCGCGGATCGCGGGCCCCTTCGCGGTTGGCGCACACGTCCGAGGTGTTCAGCTGCACCCAGTAGCCACCCTCCTTGGAGGCGGTGAACTTCATGAACTCCCACATCAGGTCCAGCTTCGGCCCCGCCTTGCGCGCCACCTCCAGGATGCCACCGCTGAAGACGTTCACCTTGATGTCGCGCGGCCCCCGCGGCCCGCTGGGCACGGGGCTGACGGCGAACTTGAGCGGGGTGGCCATCTTGCGGTTCCAGCGCCTGATGTTGTCGGCCGTCCAGTTGCCGCCGACGTTGATGGCCATCTTCTTCTGGCCAAAGATGTCGTTCGCGCCCACCTCCGTGCCGGGGGTGTAGTTGTCGCCGCCCTGCACGCCGGTGCGGCGCCAGTTGCTGATCACGTCCAGCCCGCCCAGGCGCTTGATGTGCCCCTTGGCCCATTCCAGCGCCTCAATCACCTCCACTGTATCGAGCTGCGCCTTTCGCCCATCTTCCGAGATGAGCTTGGCGCCGTTGGCCTGCGGCAGCACGATCTGCCAGCCCGTCCAGATGTGCGGAATGCCGCCGACGAACTCGAAGCTATCCGGCCCCGTCTTCTTGGTCAGCTTGATCATGATCTCGTCCAACTGGGTCCAGTTCATCGGCAGGTTGCGGGTCGGCAGGCCGTTCTCCTCCATCAGGCTGATGGAGATCCAGTTGAAGACGATGTCGGGGTGCTGCATCATCGCCCATGGGCGCCCCAGCCAGGACATCGTCTCGTAGGCGGTGGGGAAGATCTGGTTCTTGTCCCACTTATCGCGCTTCATGAGGTCGTCCAGGGGCGCGGCGAAGCCCTTCGCCGCCCAGGCGGGGACCCATTGCTGGTCGCACTGCCAGCCGTCGGGCGGCGTGCCGGCGGCAAAGGCCGTCTGGACGGCCTGCTCCAGATTGCCGGCCGGGGTCAGAATGTTCACCTTCACGTCGCTCTTGCTGTTGAACGCGTCCATCAGCTGCTTCCAGCCGATGGGGCCACCATGGGTCGGCTGCTCGATCGGCCAGGGCTGCCAGAACTCGAACGTGCCACTAAGCTTGGTCCCCGTCTGCGTCCCCGGCCTGGTTCCCTGGCCCGGTGCGCAGGCGGCGAGGGCGGCGCCGATGCCGGCGGCGCCCAGACGCATCACGTGACGGCGGCTCACCCGGTTCATGCTTTATCCCTCCATAGGTAGCATGCGTCGCATCGAGTCGGTGCCATCCCTGCATGGGGCGCGAGATCGCCAGCCTCCCCCGCGGCAGCCCTTGAGGCCTTGTGTCCGCGCGCTCAAGTGCGGTCCCCCATCGTCCGATTGCCGGCATCCCCCGCGGCAGCAGCAGGCCAAGGGCAGTATAGCCGCCCAAGCAGGACCACGCTCAACGACGTGGAGCGCAACCACGCTCATGGAGCTGGAACGAGACCAGCGGCACGGACGGCCCGCAGGGGCGCTGCCCCGGTGGGGGGTCCCATCGCACGCGAGCCGCTCCCGCCGGCCGCTCAAGCGGTCCGGCTGCGAGTGCAGAACCTGCATACCTGTGGCAATCAGCAGCTACTTACCTGGGGCGCTGGCGCTCCGGAGCAGCACGAGCGATGAGCCACGCCCAGCGGGACGTTTCCCTCTCCCACAGGGGGACGGCGAGGGGCTGCAGTCACCGAGGGTACCGCCATGGTCAGCTCCCTTGGCCGGTGCAAGAGAGAGGGGCCGATGTCCCCCGCGACATCCGGTAGGTTGTCTGCCTCTCCTTGAGAGAAGGTTAGGGTGAGGGCTCCGCCTTCCGGAACCGCAGGTTGCGCCTGGCGCGGGGTCCGGGCACGTGGCCGCGTCACGGCGTGGCGGCCACACGGCGTGGTGCATAATGGAGACCGGACGGATTACCAACGTGCCTTTGACGGGCTATCAAAGCTGCCGGAGAGAAGGACGCCTCGTCGCGGGGCAGGAATGAGCCCCAGCGGCTCATGAGACCAGATCTGTCATCGCACCTGCAGGAGGGGAGCATCATGTCCGCACCACCCAGCATGCCGGCCGGCTCGCCCGACGCGAGCCCGCACGATCGCCCCTGGTTCTTCGGGCTGCTCCGCGAGGGCGGGGGCTACCGGATCATTGCTGCCGGCCCGAGCGAAGGTCGGGTCCGTCGTGCGCTGTTGGAGCAGAGCGCGCCGACGGTGGTCGCTACCTGGGATGAGCTGCCTGCTCTCGGCATCGGCGAAGCCGAAGCGCGGCGCTGGCTGCCCCAGGAGCTGGCCCAGACCGCGGGCTAACCTGGCCACCACGGTGCCAACCCTGCGGGCGTCCAGAGCCGCCCCTGGAACTGGCGCAATCCGCGGGCTCACCGGCTGGCGCGCAGCGTCGCGCCCAATCTGGCCTGCCCTGCCGGCGCCTGAAGTGGCCCCTTCTGCGCGGGACTGGCGTCGCGCTCAGCGGGTGCGGGCACTCAATGGCGCAACGTGCGGACGACTAGCCTGGATCAGTCATGGCCAGCGACGAGCCCCCGCCCCTTTTGGGAGAGGGCGAGGGCTCCGCTGATGAATGGGCCAGAATACGTGGCGTCCGTCGACCAGCCCGCGATGCCTTACCCAGGTCAGGCGTCCGGCGACTTGAAGTGCCGGCGCAGGCGCTCCCACGTCCGGTCCAGCGCCTCCGGGAGCACCTTGGTGCCGCCGATCACCGGCATGAAGTTAGTGTCCCCGTTCCAGCGCGGCACCACGTGGATGTGCAGGTGGTCCGGCAGCCCTGCCCCTGCCGTCCGGCCCAGGTTCATCCCCACGTTGAACCCGTCCGGCCGGTACTCCCGCTGCAGCGCGGCCACGGCCTGCCGCGTCAGATCGAATAGGGCGTGGCCTACGGCCGCGGGGAGCGCCGCCAGGTCGCCAATGTGCTCGTACGGCGCCACCATCACGTGGCCGCTGTTGTACGGGTACAGGTTCAGCACGATGAAGCCGCGCTCCGCGCGATAGACGATCAGGTTCTCCTGGTCCTGCGCCTGTGGCGCCCGCGACTTCTCGCACAGGAAGCACGCCCCGTCACCCACGCCGGCCGTCCCGCTTCCGGTTGCGCTCTCGATGTAGCTCATGCGCCAGGGAGTCCACAGCCGTTCCATGTCACGTCACTTCCGAGAGCATACGGTGTACCGCCGTCCTGCCGCCCGCTGCGCCCTCACCGCCACCGCGTAATCGTGCCCACGCGAACCCCAGCTATCACGCCGGCCATTTCGCGGCAAGCTGCTTGCGCCCTCGTCCCCTTCGCTGACACGGCGGCGGAGCAGTGGGACCGATCCGCGCGCCCCTCTGCCGTGATCCCTTCTGTGGGGGTGACCCCCTCTCCCCGTGGCCCTCATTCCCTGGTTGATGGCGGTACGGGGCAGGTTGAACCGCTCCAGTGACGCCCTCTCCTCGTGGCCCTCGTTCCCCCTCTCCCGCAAGCGGGAGAGGGGCCGCGGGGCCAAGCCGCACGGTGGGGTGAGGCAGGGGGCGGGTGCGGCGCGGCCCCGGCCGGACGGGGTGAGGGCTGCTCGCCGCGTCTCCGCGTCCCCGCGTCAGGGCGGGGGGCGGCGTGGTACAAGACTCGTCACCAGCGGCGTCCTACCCACGTCGTTGCAGGTAGCATGGAGGGTCTGGCAATGAGCGCCCAGAGCACCATACGTGCAGTCGTCGTCGATCCCCAGGCGCCCGGGCGCCTGGCCATCCACCAGGTGGAGCCGCCCCGACCCGGTCCGTCCGAGGCCCTGGTGCGCGTGGCGGCTGTCTCGCTGAACCGCGGCGAGGTCCGCCGCGCGGGCAGCGCCGAAGCCGGCTGGCGCCCCGGCTGGGACCTGGCCGGCACCGTAGAGGCGCCGGCTGCGGACGGTTCCGGCCCGCCCAGGGGCGCGCGGGTGGTCGGTCTGCTCCGGTCGGGGGCCTGGGCGGAGCTGGCGGCGGTGCCCACCGACCGGCTGGCGCCGCTCCCGGAAGCGGTCAGCTTCGCTCAAGCCGCGACCCTGCCCGTGGCCGGCCTCACCGCCTTGCACGCCCTGGAGAAGGGCGGTAGCCTGCTCGGGCGGACCACGCTCGTGACCGGCGCCTCCGGCGGCGTCGGCCACCTGGCCGTGCAGCTCGCGCGCCACGCCGGGGCGCGAGTGATTGGCCTGGTCCACCAGGAGCGCTACACCGGCTTCGTCCGCGAGCTAGGGGCGCACGAGGTCCTGGCCAGCGACGACGGCGCCGCCGCAGCTCAGTACGGCCCCTACCACCTGATCGTAGACTCGGTCGGCGGCGCCGTGCTGGGCAACGTCCTGGGTATGCTGGCGCCCAACGGCACCTGCGTCGCCTTCGGCGCCTCCGCCGGGCAGCAGGTCACTTTCGCCATCGGCCCCTTCTTCGGCATCGGCGGCGCTACCCTCTATGGCCTGATCATGTTCCACGAGCTGGCCCGCGAGCCGGCCTCCGTCGGGCTGGCCCGCCTGGCCCGCCTGGTCGCCGAAGGCCATCTGCGCCCGCACGTCGCCATCGAGGCCCCCTGGACCGAGGCCGGCGCCGTCGCCCAGCAGCTCCTGGACCGGCGCTTCCCGGGCAAGGCCGTGCTGCACGTCCAGTAAGCCCGCCAGAGCCGGCGCCAGCGCGCCAAGGCCGAGCGGCCGCTCGACGAGCCAGGCTTCCTGTGGAGTTGGCCAGACGTTCCGCCCACCGCCAGTGCCGCGCAGGGGCATGACCGAGTGTTCAGGAGCGGCGCCCTCACCGCTGCCCGCTGCGCGGGCTCCCGCTCCCCCACAGGGAGCGGGACCTGATCGCCGCCGCGGGCTCGCCCTGCTGGGCGTCTGGCTGCTCCTGTATTGGCGCAGCTCACGTTTGCTGCCTGGATCATCCAGCCGCGCCTGCTCGTCCACCGGCTGGGGATGCATGCATCGTCGGCCACTACCGCCGGCGCGTTGCTCGGGCTCACGCTGGGCCTCGGCGTGCGCCGTGACCTGCTGCCCCTGGCCCTCGGCAGTGCGCTGGCCAGCGGGGCGCTCGCCTGCCCACTCGTCAGCTTCCTCGACCTGCCCTTCCCCCGCGTCGTCCAGGCACACGGGTGCCTCGACCGGCTTGGCGGCGTGATCCTCCTCGCTGCCCCGCTGGAAGATGTGCTCCGGTACGGCTCTACCGCCGCGTCCCTGGGCATCGGGTGCAAATTCTGGGTCGGCGTTGTCGCCGAGGGCGAGCCTGCCGTCGACTTGCACCTGTTGGGCCGTGATCAGGAAAACAGCGGCGCCGCCACCTCCCGCAGGAAGTTGCGCGCCATCCGCCGGTAGCCTTCGGCGTTGGGATGGAGCTCGTCCGGCAGCAGGTGCGCCAGGTCCGGCCCAAACACCCGCAGCCCATCGACGTAGTGCACGTTCCGATCGCCGTGCGCCCGCAGCACCTCCACCGCGCTCGCCACCTCCTCGCGCATCGCCTGTAGCGTGAACCCCACCGCGTTCGGCTTCGTCTCCCGCGGCGGCGAGTAGATCGGCGACATGATGGCGAACGGCGTGTCCGGATGCCGCTCGCGCACGATCTGCACGAAGGCGATGATCCCCGGCCCGAAGGTCCGCGGGCCCAGGCTGGCCGCGCCGTAGATGTTGATGCCCACGCACATGGAGAGGAACGCTGCCGGCAGGTCGCGCATCAGGCGGGCGATCATCGGGTCCAGGTGGCACTGCCCGCCGTACCCCAGGCAGGTCAGGTTGAGCCCCCGCTCTCGCGCCACGATCGCCGGCCACGTCTGGGTCGGGCTGGCCGCCGCGCGGCACTGCGTGATGGAGCTCCCGTAGGTGATCCATCTGGGCCGGTCGTCCATGGCCTCCCCCATGGTGGCGCCGTCACTGAGCTCCAGCCACCGCAGCCGGAAGGCGCCAAACTGCGGCAGCCACAGCTCAATCAGCTTGTCCCCAGGCGGCAGCCCCTCAAACCGGAACCCTTCCTGCCCCGAGAGCGGCTGGGAGCCAATCAGCTCGCCATTAATGCACAGATCGATCGGCGCGCCCTCGGCCTGGGGCTCAACCGCGCCCGCCACGATCGTGGTATTGCTGCGGAAGGCGAGCCGTACCCCTGCCGGCATCGCCGCCCGTTCCAGCAGCGGCGCCGGATAGAGGCCCCGCTCCTCGAACGGCACCCTCCAGGGCATCACCCACGCCGCTTCCCGCTGTAGCGAGACCGCGCCGGGCCACTTCGGCCGCGCGTCATCTGGCCTGACCTTCGCCATTCTGCTCCTCTCTCTCGCTTCTTGCTCCACGCGCCCCGTCCTCCGGCGGCCACATATCATACGCCGGAACTTCCCCCACGTCACCATCAACGTGCCCCTACCTCCGGCGGGCGCACATCTTCCGCCAGGGTTCCCCCGAACCACTCTCAACATCCTCCACTCTGAGGCGGCCACACCGGCCCCGACTGCGCCGGGCCCTTGCCCTCGTCCCCTCGCTCCCGCGTGTGGGAGCGGCGGCGCGGACGCGACCGAAGGGGGTGAGGGCTGTTCCCCGCTTCTCCCTGTCCGTCGCCGGTTTCCTACACTCTCTCCCATGCCTGACCGCCCCAACGTCATTCTCATCTGCGTCGACCAGTGGCGCGGCGACTGCCTGAGCATCGCCGGCCATCCGGTCGTCCATACGCCCTACCTGGATCAGCTCTGCCTGAGCGGGGCGCGCTTCACCCGCGCCTACACCGCCACCCCGAGCTGTATCCCCGCGCGGGCTGCGCTGATGACCGGCCTCTCCCAGCGCAGCCACGGCCGCGTCGGCTACCGCGACGGGGTCCCCTGGAACTACGACACCACCCTGGCCGGCGAGTTCACCCGCCACGGCTACCAGACCCAGGCCATCGGCAAGATGCACGTCTACCCCGAGCGCTCCCAGGTCGGCTTCCAGCACGTCATCCTCCACGACGGCTTCCTGCACTTCGCCCGCAGGCGGGAGCGCAACTTCGGCCTGATCGACGACTACCTCCCCTGGCTGCGGGAGCGTCTCGGCCCCGACGCGGACTACTTCGACCACGGCGTGAACTGCAACTCGGTCGTCGCCCGCCCCTGGGATAAACCGGAGCACCTCCACCCCACCAGCTACGTCGTCACTCAGGCCATCGACTTCCTGCGCCGGCGCGACCCGCGGAAGCCCTTCTTCCTCTATCTCTCCTTCCACCGGCCGCACCCACCCTACGACCCGCCGGCCTGGGCCTTCGAGCAATACGTCAACCAGCCCATGCCCGATCCGCCGGTCGGAGACTGGGTGGACCTCTACGCGCCCTACGCCAGCCCGTACGACCCCACGTCGCCCGTCGGCCAGATCGACCCGCGCGTCCTCCTGCGCGCCCGCGCCGGTTACTACGGGCACATGACGCACATCGACCACCAGCTCAACCGGTTCTTCGAGGTCCTCCAGGAGTTCGGGCAGCGCGATAACAGCTACATCCTCTTTACGTCCGACCACGGCGAGCTGATGGGCGACCACCACCTCTTCCGCAAGAGCCTCCCCTACGAAGGCTCCGCCCGCATCCCTCTGCTCCTGAAGGGCCCTCGCCAGAGCGGCATCCGGCCCGGCATCACCATCGACGCCGTCGTCGAGCTGCGCGACGTGATGCCTACCCTGCTCGACTGCGCGGGGCTCCCCATCCCGCCATCGGTCGAAGGGTGCAGCCTGCTCCCCCTGGCCCGCGGCGAGAGCCTTCCTCCGCGCCGGGATGATGGCCCGGGCGCGGCCCAGAGCGCGCACGACGCCGCGCCCTGGCGCCCCCACCTGCACGGCGAGCACACCGCCTTCGGCCAGTCCATCCAGTGGGTCACGGATGGCCATGAGAAGTACGTCTGGCTGAGCGGGACCGGCCATGAGCAGCTCTTCGATCTCGACCAGGACCCGCAGGAACTCCACGACCTCAGCCGGCGCCCCGAGCACGCCGAGCGGGTCGCGCACTGGCGGCGCGTCCTGATCGAAGCGCTCCGCGACCGGCCGGAAGGCTTCACCGACGGCGAGCGCCTGATCCCCGGTCGCCCCGTCTCCCCTCTCCTGCCGGGCCTGGCGTGACGTCCCTCTCCGGCGGCGAGGCCAAACACGTGACGCGCGTCACATGCAACGGAGACCGAGCATTACACGGTAGCGGAGCGAACCGCGCGCTTCCACCGCGCCCGAGCCTCGCGGACGGCGGGCTGTGTCTTCCTCGACGCCGAGACGGAGGCGGAGCTGTGCGCCCCCTCTTCACCCGCGGCTGCGACGTGGCCTGCCTGACCTGGTTTCTTCATGGCCGGCGAGGAGTTCCCTCTCCCACAGGGCGAGGGCTAAGGTGATGGCTCCCCTCGCGAAGGATGGGGACGACGTGTGTGGCCAGCAGCCAGGTGACGCCTGCACCAGCAGTGGGATGGCCGCCGAACTGCTGGCCACACACGGAGCCGCGGGGCGTGCCTCTATCCAGTCGCCGCCGGCCACTCCGGCGCGCCGCACTCCGGACACTGCAGCTCAATGAACTCCAGCCAGTCCACGATCTCCTGAAGCGAAGGCAAGGCGTGCCCCTCTCCGCCCGGCCAGGCGGCCCAGATCTCGCGGGAGCGGTCGGCTACCACCACCGCCGCGGGCGCCAGCCCTTCGCGCGCCGCGGCGCCCCCTCCCGGATCGCACAGCAGCAGCAGCCGCCCGCCCGCCGGCCCTGACAGCTCGCCCGCCAGCCGGCGCGCACCCGCCGGATCGTCGGGACCGATCGCCAGCGCCACCGCTTCCTCCTGGCCCAGCAGCGCGCTGCGCTCCGCGATCTCACGCAGATACGCGCGGCACTCCCCACAGCCCTGCCCGTGGTGGAAGAAGAGCACCAGGTTGGCCCGCTGGCGATAGTCGCCGAGACGCACCATGCGCCCATCCGCCGCAGGGAGCGTGAAGTCGTGGACGAAGCGCCCCGTCGCCGGCCCGGCGATGGCCGGCTGGCCGGCTCGAGCATCCATCGTTTGCATGGTTGCCCTCCCGCGCGAGCACTCCTTGCCGCCTGCCGTCACGTGCGCGCGCCACGCCTCGCCGCCCATGCTCGCGCCCTTCTGCCTGTGATGATCGCACGCGCCACCCGCGGCGGTCCACACCATCGCCACCCTCGCCACATGGCGCACCGGCCCGGCGCGCAGGGCCTGCCACGGCTCAAGCCGGCGAGCGTGCTATCGCTCCGCCCCCAGCTGCTGCCTCATGCGCGCGACCGGCTCGCCCGGCTGCGTGTCCGGCTACGTGTGAGCCAGCTATTCCACTCTCGCGCTATCGTACCGCCCCCAACTGCTGTAGTACGCCCAGGATATCCGCCTCGTCCCAGTGCTCCACGATCCGGCCGCCCGCTACGCGATCGATGAAGATGCCCGTGAACTCGATCTGCTTCCCCGTCGGCGCAATGCCGAAGATCTCCCCCTGGTGGGTGCCGCGGAACCGCCACCTGGTCACCACCTTATCCCCTTCCGCAATCTGATCCTCAATGGTCGATCTGCCATCGGGAAAGGCGGCCTGCCACGGCGCCTCCATCCGCCGCCAGCCCTCCGCGCCCGACGGCAGGTTGGGATCGGCGGGGTTGCGGTGGACGGAACCGGGCGCGATCACCTCGTCCAGCAGGGCCAGATTGCCCTGGTTGATGATGTCAAACAGGCGCCGGACGAGTGCCTTACTATCCTCTACCGACATCTTCTGCGCCTTTCTGCCGCGTCGCGCGGCGCGCTCGCCAGCAGCCAGCGTGCGGGGACACTCCCACCGGCCGGCTAGCCTGGCTTATTCATGGCCGGCGATCAGTTCCCTCTCCCTTTGTGAGAGGGCGAGGGTAGCCCCGTAAGGGTGATACGACCACTGCCCCATCCCTCTCCTTTTGCGAGATGGCGAGGGTTCCGTCTCGTGAATGATCGGCCAAGCCTCTGTAGGGCACTAGCGACGGACGGAAGGAGTGGTTACCGGCCCCGGCTCCTTCTGGAGCAGCCGCTGCCCGATGCCCGCCGCCTGCGCCAGCGCCTCGCGGTCTCCCCCAGCCGCCGCTAGCCCCAGCCAGGCCATGCCCATGCCGGCCCGGCCGACGAACAGGCTCTCTCCCTCGACCGCGCGCTCCGGCGCGGAGCACCACCGCAGCCCGCCGGCGGCGAGGTCGCGGGCCCGCTCGACCTCGGCCAGCCGGGCGTAGTCGGCCAGGAAGATGGCGATCCCCGCCATCCCGCTGGCCAACATGCGCGTTACGGCCCGGTTTGTGGCGCCCCGAGCCACTTTCGGGCCAGACGCTTACGCAGCCATTGCTACTCATAGCGACGCACCTCCGGCCGGCGCAGGGCCAGGGTCACCGCCACCACGGCCACCACGGCAGCGCCGGCTAGCACCGCGGCCGGGGCGCCGATCACGTCCGCCAGCGGGCCGGTGAAGCCGGCCCCCAGCGGCGAGAAGCCCAGGAAACAGAGCGTGTACAGGCTCATCACCCGGCCCCGCAGCTCGGGGGGCGCGATCGTCTGCAAAAGCGTGCTGGTGGTGGCGCCAAAGGTGAGGTTCATCGCCCCCACGCCGACCAGCACCGCCAGCGAGAGCGGGTACCAGGAGGAGAGGGCGAAGAGCCCCAGCAGCGTGGCAAAGGCCAGCACGCTGCCAAAGAGCACCAGTCCCTTGCGCCTCACCCCGCCGATGGCCGCCAGGCTGAAGGCCCCCAGCAGGGTGCCGCCCCCGGCGGCCGACGTCAGGTACGACTGGTAGATCAGCTGCGTCTCATGAGGCGCGCCCGGCACCAGCACGTCCTTGATGAACGCTGGCAAGAGCTGCTGGTAGGAGCGGGCGAAGAAGCTCGTCACCGCCGCCAGCAGCACCAGCGTGAACAGGATGCGATGGCGGCGCACGTAGCGCAAGCCCTCCAGCAGGCTGGCCAGCATGTTTCCGCGCCCCTGCCCGGCCGGGCGGGGCGGCACGCGGATCAGCGCCAGCGCAATCAGTACCGCGCCGTAGCTGACGGCATTGGCGTAGAAGGCCCCGGCGATGCCGATGTAGGGCGCCACCAGGCCGTAGATCGCGGGGCCGGTGAAGGCCGCGCCGTTGAACACCGCCGACTCCAGGCTAACGGCGCTCATCAGGTCTGCTTTGGGCACCAGGTCGGGTGTGAGCGCGCGCCGCGCCGGCTGGTCGAACGCCCCGCACACCGCCCCCAGGAAGCTGGCGGCGATGATGTGCCAGGGCTGCACCAGCCCCGTCGAGACCAGCACCGCCAGCCCCAGCGCCAGGGCGGCCTGGCTCCCCTGCGTTATGTAGAGCAGCCGGATCCGATCCACGCGGTCGGCCACGACGCCGCCAAACAGTGGGAACACCAGCATCGGCACGGCGCGGGCAAGCCCGACCATGCCCAGCAGGGTCTTGGAGCCGGTGAGCTGGTACATCAGGAAGCCCTGCGCCACGAGTTGCATCCAGTAACCCGTGTTGGAGGTGATGATGCTCACCCAGAACAGGGCAAAGTCGCGGTGGCGCAGCGCCCCGAAGCGCCGCGCCGCCGCGCGGCGTCCCTGACCTTCTACGTCAACGGCTTCCGCGGCGCCCGCCGGCGCTGGCAGCGTGAGCCGCGGCGCTCCCATGGCGGAAACGCCGGCCTGCGCCAGGCCATCCGGCTCTACCGTCGCCATCGCGACGCAACCTGTTCCGCGGCGCCTCCGCTCTGTCCCATGCCCGCCACCTGTTCGGCGGCGGCCGGTCTCATGCCGGCCACGTACCCCATGCGCGCCCCACGTGCCATACGTTACCCGAGCCCCACCGGCTGACCCGCCGCCAATCAGCGCATTATATGCGGCTCCCTGGCGCCCTTTCTACCGCAATAATAGAACTCACGCTCGAATACCACATCAGGCGCAAAGGACACCTTGGCGAGGGCGCCCACTGCCCGCGCATGTTCCCCATCCAGGGCGTTGGCGGTGGTCGAACTGCTATGCTCGCGCCTGAAGGCGAAAGGTGCCGAGTTGTCCCGAACGGGGTGCGGAGATCATGGCGGCCGAACCAGAAGTGGGCGTAATGCCTTACCTGCGATCACGCGCCGAGTACTTCGACTTCCTGGAGGGGTATACGGTTGAGCGCAGCAAGGAGCTAGATCGGGGCGAGATCCACCGAGCCCTCGTCAAGTCCTACATGCTCGAGACGGTCTGCTCGGGTGCGCAGCGAGCGCCCCACCCCGCCGACCTCTTCCTCCAACTTGGGATCCGCGTGGACGCCGTGGATGACTCGCTGTTCCGCCTTGAGCCGTACGGCGCGCAAGGCATCTGGGCCCTGCTTGACATCCCGGATAGGCGATACGTCGTCGTCCACACGCTCCGTCGCGCCGACGAGAGCGACGCCTGGATGGCAGCGTTAGTGCACCAGTCGTCGTGGCTGGACCGTGTTTGGCTCAGCGCTCCCGTGTTTGAGCAGTTGTGGCGCTACGTCGTCGCGGTTACCAGGCCCTCCCGCTATACCCGGATCACTTTCGAACACCAGGGCATCTACGATGTCGACCGCGCAGACGAAGAGTACGCAGGTCAGCGCGAACTCGCCCACGAGCCCGACGATCTGGACGGTGGATGTCCAGAAGGTTCACGCCTACGGTGTAGATAGACACGTCTGGCAGCCGATCGACCTCGAGCTAACCCCAGCGCACGTCGTCGCGCTCTTGCCGGAAGGCACCTGCGGCAATACCATTCACCGGCTGATCACCAATATCCAGCGCTTCCTCGATCCGGCAGTCGAGGCCTGGATCGGAGATGCGCCGTACGACGACTTCCTGAAGCTCGCCGCGGGGGCCGCGTGACCACGCCACGATCGCACGCACCCCTCCCAGCGGGGGATGAACTGCTCAGTGATCCCCTCTACCAGTTGAACCTCCTGATCTGGCTCTTGCAGCCGATGCCCCAGGGGGTCGTACCCGTTCGGTCGATCTTACGCGAGGCGGGGGTTCGTGCTGGACCCGGTCGCACGATCGCTGCCGGTTCCGCCGCGCCGTCAGGTCCATCTAGCGATGAGCGGAATTCGTGCCAGGCACCAGCCGGTACCAGACCTTCTGGTCCGTCATCTGGAGTCTCCGGAATGGTTACTGCTCGAGGCCAAGGGCCACAGCTTCGGTCCCGCGTCCTCGACGGCGGGACAGGCGCCAGGCCTGCTGGTGGCCGGCGAAGACCTGCGTGAGCCACTCGGCCTGCCCGCGGTGCCCCGTCCATTGGCTGTGGTGACGTACGTCATTCCTGAGCCCGACGCCGGCGCGATGCTGACTACCCTTTCACAGCTCAAGGCTGAGTTAGCCAGCGTAGAAATTCCGAGCGCACCTGCTGCCGCGCTCGGATTGAGCCGCCGCGCAGACGGCGTCTACCTGCACAATCGGCATCCCGCTGGCGTGCTCCCACTCTCATTGGAGCGGCTACTCCCCACGCCGCAGCGCGTGCAGGAGGTGAGCGCGGACACCGATCCGAGGCCCCTGTACCCCATTCCCTGGGATCCCGCAGTTGATCAACGCACGCCAAGCGCACGCCACGGTCGGCGGGTGCTGCAAGAGCGGATCCGCAGCGCTGCCCTCTCGCGCTTGGGCAAGGCGCCGGTTCCCGGTACAGCTGACCTACCTACCGATGAACTGTTGGAGGAGGCAACTCGTGGCGTATACCACTTATGGCGCGATCGGCCCCAGGTAAAGGGTCTGAGACGTGAAGCGCGGCGCTTCCTGCGCGGGTCGCTGGCCGCATCCGGCGACCGTCAGACCTCCCAGATCAGCGCCTTGCCTGGAAAGCACGGATTACGTATCCGCCTTGGGTCCGAGCAAGAGCGAGAAGCCATCCTTGACCGCCTTCGACTGCCAGCCGCGGGAGTGGAGCTTACCGCGGAAGGTCTTACGTAGCCTGACCTTCGCGGACTGGCGAATGGCTAGCCCGAATCCGTGCGGACATGTCCAGCCGTTCCATCATGCTCATAGCCACCCCGTAACAGTGTCCCGCCGCGGTACTCCTCCTTTGGGCAGGTTCCACAAGCGGCATCCATGAACTACGCCCTGCAGGGGCATTGCCCGCCGCTCCCCTCACCCCTCGCTACCCGCTACTCCCTACTCTCCCCAGCCGTTCCTTCACCTCGTCGCTCGTCATTCCGACCACTCGCACGCGCTTCTGCCTTCCCCATGCCCCCGCCTCCAGCACCACGGCCGACCGCGCCACTCCCAGCGTCCTGGCCAGCAGCTCGATTAGCGCCTGATTGGCCGCCCCCTCTACCGGCGCCGCCGCCACGCGCACCCACAGGGCCCCTTCCCGCTCGCCTGCGAGCTCCGACTGCCTCGCCCGCGGCGTCACGTACACGCGAATGATGGTATCCGCCCCAGCGGCGGTGATCGCGTCCTGCATGCCGGCCTGCGGGCTCAATCGTACCGGCCACCAGCTCCGCGCTGTCGGTGCCTTGCCGCAAGACCGCTCCGAACTAGTGGAGAACATCGTCTCCGTGTCGAAGCGGGGCCGGTGAGCCCACCGTGGATGAGATGCTTTCTCCGCGGCCGTCGTTCCCGCGCTCCGACACGGAGCGGGGGCGGCAGGGCCCAACCCCACGAGCGTGGCCGTCGTTCCCCCCTCTCCCGCTTGCGGGAGAGGGGCGGCGGGGCCAAGCCGCACAGTGGGGTGGGGCAAGGGGAGGGTGCGGCGCGGCCCTGGCCGAAGGGGGTGAGGGCTGCTGCGGCCGCTGCTGCGCACCTGCTGCCTGCACCCGACAACGCTGCAATCTGTCACCATGGCTGCTCGTGAATGTGGCGCCCAGGATCTGTCACCATCACTGCCCGTGAAGCATGATGGCCAGAAGAGCATGTTGACCAGCAAGTTCCGAACGGGAGACCACCGATGATCGTCGATAGCCATGCCCATATCTACAGCCCGGACGAGGTCGCCTATCCGCCGATCGAGAGGCCGTACCGGCCACCGGCCGGCACCGGCTCGCCCGAGCACCTGCGGCGCGAGATGCAGGGGGCGGGCGTGGACCGCGTGATGATGGTCCAGACCACTACCTTCTACGGCTGGGACAACTCCTTCCTGCGGGACACGGCCGCCGCGTCGCCAGACTGGGCCGCCGGCGTCTGCACGCTCAACCCCGACGATCCCCACAGCCCAGACGTGCTCTACGCGCTCGTCCACCGCTCCAACGTGCGCGCGCTCCGCACCTACGCCTCCGGCCCCCAGGGCCGCTACGACCACCCGGGTAACCGGCGCCTCTTTGACGCGGCGCGGCGGCTCGGTATCGTCGTCAACGCGCTCCTTACGGCGCCGGCGGCTGATCAGCTAGCCGCGCTGCTCCGCGACTACCCCGACCTGCCGGTGGTGCTTGACCATTGCCTGGCGCTCCGCGCCGGCCCGACGTATCAGCCGACGGTCACGCGGGTGCTCGAACTCGCCCGCTACTCCAACCTCTATGCCAAGCTGACCTTCCTGCCCACCGGCTCCGCCGAGGAGTACCCCTTCCGCGACATGCACGACGCCTGCCGGCGCTTTATCGATGCCTATGGCCCTGACCGCTGCCTGTGGGGCTCCGACTTCCCCACCGAGCTATGGTGCCCCAAGGTCACCTACGCCGGCCATCTGCGGCTCTTCCGTGAGGAGCTTGGCCTGACGGCCGCGGAGCAGGCCGCCATTCTGGGCGGCACTGCCCAGCGCCTTTATCGCCTGCAGTGATTGCGAGGGGCACGGCGTCGGTTCAACGGCTTGCCAGCGGTGCGCTGGTGGTTGCCCACTATACCCTGCAGTGATTGCAAGAGGCACGGCGTCGGTTGAAGCGAGCACCCTCCAGGACCCCCTGCAGTCATGGCCGAGCTTCGGTGCCACACTGCCTGTGACCAACCTCGGTGCGATTGCAGGCTGCTGCGGCGCGCCCTGCCTGGGAGCGACCGGCGGGTGTTGCTGCACCTTGCGCTCTGCGACCATGGCGCTCCGGTTCGACGCGCCCCTTCAAAGGCCATGACGCGACAAGCCTGCCCACGGGGCTGATCCAGGAATGCCTGTACACCGTGTTGGTAGAAGGTCATCTCAGCCTTTCAAGCCGAGTGTGATACCGAGGCGGAACCAGCGTGAGAGCGGCCGTGGCGCTGGACGTTTGGCTGGTGGAGGAGGCGCGAGCGGTCCTGGGTGGCGAGAGCCTGCGCGCCATCATCGAAGTAGCCTTGCGCGAGGCCATCAAAGCGCGGCGTGGGGAGGAGCTACTCCGAGCGATTGGCACGATGGACCTGGCCATCACGTTCGAGGCGTCGCGGGCCCTGCGCCAGGACCGGTTCCAGTTCCTCGACACGCCCGATACGCCTGAGGCAGCTAGTTGACCGTTCCACGGCGAAGGTTGTGCGTCGTCGAAAGCTCCGCCTCGCGGACGCCGCTCCAGCAGCGGATCGCCAGTCTGGCCGCCGCGAATGTCGTTGGCACGACCGGTGGGGTGCGCCTGGAGCCGTTGCAAGGCACCCGCGACGACGATCACTTCCGCCGGCTGCGTGCCGTGCTCGACGGCCTCCACCAGCGACCAACAGACGAGGCCGCCTGGGAGGATACTGCCCGCTTGGGACACCAGTTGCGCCGCGCGGGCCTCACTGTCCAGAACACGGATTGGCTTACTGCCCCTCGTGCCAGGACATCGCCTCGCCCCGCACCAGGCGCGCGCGGCGCTCATAGGCCCCCGGCCACTCCACCGGCAGGTCGCCCTGCTCCACCATCAGCACCAGCGGGTTCAGCCGCGTCTTGAGCGGCAGGTCGATACGCCGCTTCTTCCGCGCCGACTCGAATAGCGCCATCATCACCTCCTGCACCGCCCGCCCGTGGCGCGCGTTGCTGATCGGGCTGGCGATCCTCCCCTCCACCCAGCCGATGATCTCCTGGTACATGTACGCCCAGCAGTCGTGCCATGGGGCCTCCACGTCCACCCAGCCCCCGCTGGTGCCATTCAGGTAGCGCGCCACGCCAAACTCGAGGTTGTAGCCGGCCGACGGCCCTTCCGGCTGGCGCATCGGCGCGTCGGACGGGATCTGGTCCGCCGGCGGGCGCCCGGTCCATAGCTCCATCATCCCCTCGGTGCCGATCACCCGCGCCCCCTGGCCCAGGCGGACGCGCCGGTCCCCAATACGGGCGCGGAGGGGCTGGTTGCCCTGGATGAGAATGGTCGCGCCGTTGTCGCAGCCGGCCAGCCCCAGGCAGGCGTCTTCGGCCGGAATGCTCCGCTCCATCTGCTCCGTCGTGCGCTCCACGGCGCCCACTACCCACTCCACCCGCGGCTCGTCCATCAGGAACAGGGCCAGGCGGATGTTGTGGGAGTTGGTGTTCAGGATATTCCCGCCGTCGTCGATCTGCACCTGGATCGGCCGGCCGATCACCCCCTCGCGGATCAGCTCGCGCGCCTTGAGCCAGGTGGCGTGGTGCGGCCGCTGGTAGGCGATGGCCAGCCTCACCCCGTTGCGCTCGCAGGCCGTCAGCATGTCATCCGCCTCGCCCAGGCTCACGGCCATGGGCTTCTGACAGATGATCGCCTTCGGCTGGCGCGCCGCCGCGGCGATCACCATCTCCGCGTGCTGCCGGTGCCAGGAGCAGACGTCGACGAAGTCTGGCCGCTCCGCATCCAGCATCTCGCGGTAGTCGGCGTAGCGATGCTCCGCCGGCACGCCGAAGAACTCGCCGAACTCGCGCAGGGCGTCGGGATGCGTATCGGCAATGGCGGCGATCTCGGTCGGCTGCCCCGGCACGCCCAGCCAGCCGCGGGCGTGCACCCGCGCAATCGTGCCGCAGGCGATGATGGCGGTACGGTATTGGGCCACGGCTCTCTCCAGTCGTCAATGCTTGGCGCTCAGTGTTCAGTGCCTGGTCCGGCGCGATGGCGCCACCGGAATCAATGGCGGGGCAAGTCTACGCTATGGACGGACTGCTCGGCGCCCGATCCGGTAGCCTGAATGGTGATCCGGCAGCGCAAACGGATCAAACCGAAGCCACGACCATGCTCCGCAGCATGCTCTTCACCCCCGGCAATCAGCCCAGGCGCGTCGCCAAGGCCCTGGCCGAGATCCCCGCCGACGCCGTGATCCTCGACCTGGAGGACGCCGTACCTATCGCGGCCAAGGAGGCGACCCGCGCCGCCGTGGCGGCCGCGCTCGCCATCCCCCGCCGCACGACGCTCTACGTGCGCGTCAACGGCGTGGAGACGCCCTGGTTCTTCGGCGACCTGGAGGCAGTGGTCCGGCGCGGCCTGGATGGGGTCATGCTCCCCAAGACCGCCAGCGTGGAGATGCTGCTGCTGGCCGATCGCCACCTGTCCCACCTGGAGGCGGAGCGCGGACTGCCCCGCGGCAGCGTCGACCTGCTCCCATTGATCGAGAGCGCCGAGGGCGTGGCCAATCTGCGAGAGATCTGCACTACCGGCCTCGCGCGCGTCAAACGCCTCGGCTTCGGCGCCGCCGATTACACTGCTGACGTCGGCGCCACCTGGACCGCCGGCGAGGAGGAGTTGCTGCTGCCCCGCGCGCACCTCGTCCTCTATTCCCGCCTCGGCCGCCTCGAGCCGCCGATCGACACCGTGTATCCGCACTTCCATGATCCCCAGGGCTTCGAGGCCTCCAGCCGGCGGGCACGGCAGCTGGGCTTCCAGGGCCGTATGTGCATCCATCCGGACCAGGTGGAAGCGGCCAACCGCATCTTCTCGCCCACGCCCGAAGAGATCGCCTGGGCGCAGGAGGTCATCGCCGCCTTTCGCGAGGCCGAGGCGCAGGGAGTTGGCGCCATCGCCGTCCGCGACCAGCTGATCGACTACGCCTTCGTCGCCAGGGCCAGACGGATCCTCTCGGCGGCCGCCGCTCCGCGCCCCGAAGGCGGAGCAAGGGAGTAAGGCGTGTCGCTCCTTCACGCCCTCGATGGGCTCACGGTGCTCGACCTGGGCACCTTCATCGCGGCCCCCTTCGCCGCCGGCCTGCTGGCCGAGTTCGGTGCGGACGTGATCAAGGTCGAGCAGCCGGGGATCGGTGATCCCATCCGCGACCTGGGGACAAAGGTGGGCGGCCGCGCCCTCTTCTGGGCGCTGGAAGGACGCGGCCGGCGCTCCATCACCTGCAACCTGCGCCTGCCCCGCGGCCAGGAGCTGGCCCTGGAGTTGATCCGCCGCAGCGACGTGGTCATCGAGAACTTCCGCCCCGGCACGCTCGAGCGTTGGAACCTGGGCTATGAGCGCATGCGGGCGGCCAACCCCGGCGTGATCCTGCTGCGCATCTCCGCCTTCGGGCAGACGGGGCCCTACGCTGGCCGCCCCGGCTTCGGGCGCATCGCCCAGGCCTTCGGCGGCCTGACCTACCTGGCCGGCTACCCGGACCGGCCGCCGGTGCTGCCGGGCTCGGCGACGCTGGCCGACTACGCCGCCGGCCTGTACGGCGCCCTGGCGGTGCTGGCCGCCAAGCAGTATCGCGACCGCACCGGCCGGGGACAGGTGATCGACGTCTCGCTCTTCGAGAGCATCTTTCGCTTCACCGACTACCTGGCCCTGGCCTATGACACGCTCGGCGTCGTGCGCGAGCGCACCGGCACGCAGGCCCACGCCGCGCCCCACAACCACTATCCCACCGCCGATGGCAAGTGGATCGCCATCGCCTGCACCAGTGACCGCATCTTCCAGCGCCTGGCCACCGCTATCAGGGCGCATGATCCGGAACAGCCGGACTGGAGCGCCGATCCCGGCTTCGATACCATGGAGAAGCGGGTGGCGCGGCGAGAGGAGGTCGACGCCCGCGTCGCCGCCTGGACCCGCCGCTTCACCCTGGCTGAGCTCCGCGCCCGGCTGGACGCCGCCGAGGTGCCCAACAGCCCCATCTACAGCATCGCCGACATCTTCGAGGACCCGCAGTACCGCGCCCGCTGGACCCTGGTCCCCGTCGACGATCCGGTCCTGGGTACGGTGCGCGTCCCCGCCCCTGTCCCGCGCCTCTCCAAGACCCCCACGCGCCGGCTCAGCCCCGCGCCTGAGCTCGGCCAGCACAACGAGGAGATCTATTGCGGGATGCTGGGCCTAAGCGCGGCGGAGCTAGCCGAGCTACGCGCGGCCGGCGTCGTCTAGGCCCCTGCTACCGTGCGCAGCAGGCCATTCAGGTCCGCAACCGGCTGCTCCCAGCCTTCAACGCTTCCCAATGTACGTTTCAGCGGTCACGGCGTCAAGTGCGGCCGGCCCACGGGAGACGTCCCGCCGGTCATGTGGCAGCGGTCGACGCGCTCGTGCCGCCATCGCACCTCCGGTCACACGCCGTGCAGCTGGAACAGCAGCAGGTCCCGCTCGTTGAGAAAGCTCCTCACGTTCCGTAGGAAGACCGCCAGCAGCTGCTCCGGTGCCAGCTCGGATGTATCGATGCGGAACTTGTGCTTGAACCAGGACGCCGCGAACTCCTGGTCGAAGGCCTGCAGCACGCCTTCCACGTCCTCCGCGGCCACCACCTGGTAGCGGTGCGGCGTCGCCGCCATCCGCGCGCGGATCACCTCCGGCCGCGCCGAGAGCGCCACCAGGATCGTATCGCGGGGCGCTTCCGTCTCGACCTGCCGGTGGTAGTCGTTCGGCAGCCGGCGCCCCGGGTAATAGTAGCGCGGCCCGTAGACCGCCTCCTCGATGTGGAAGCCCACCAGAATGATGTCACGGTACTTGTGGAGCAGGTTCAGGTGGTAGTAGATCTGGAAGCGCTGGAAGCGCTCCTTGATCATCGGCGGCGCGTTCACGGCCGCCTCGCGCTCCTCGTCCGTCCGCAGCGTCCCGTCCGGAATGGTGAAGTGGTCATCCATGTGGAAGTGGAACCCATGGTCCGCTTCCCACGCCTTCAAGGCGTTCGCCAGCGTCGTCTTGCCCGCGTATTCGCAGCCCGTAATGATCAGTCTCACGACTCTTGCCCTCCGCGCTCGTTTCCGCGCCCCCGGTACCCGCCATCCGAGACCGGGTAGCGTCTCTCCTCCATCCTCCAGGCGCCGCCTACTGGATGCCCGCCATCCGAAACACCCGGTCCAGCGCCGCGCTCACCACCCGCAGGCGCTCGTCGTCCGATGGCAGCTCCCGCAGCTCCTTCTTGAACGGCTCCGGGGTGACCGGACCATCGTAGCCGATCGCCTGCAGCGCCCCCAGGAAGCCGGTGACGTCGATCACGCCCGTCTCCCCCGGCAGGGCCCGCACGTTGTCGATCTGCTGGTCCACCGGGATGCCGGCCGGCGCATCGTTCAGGTGCACGTACACCACCTGCTCCGCCTTGAGCGCGCGTAGCTCCTCCACCGTGGCGCCGGAGGTGTACCAGTGCCAGGAATCGAGCAGCAGCCCCACATTCGGCCCGATCTCCGCCCCCAGGCGCAGCATGTCGCCCATGCGGTAGATGAACGGGTACTTGCGCGCCTCGCGCAGGTGCTTCGGCCCCAGGAACTCCAGTCCTAGCCGGCAGCCGTAGTCCGCCAGGATGCGTGCGATGGGCGTGAAGCGCTCCACGTGGAACCGCCAGTTCTCCTGCAGCGGGCGCTCGTCTGAGCTCGATGGAATCCAGGTCATGCACCGCGTCGCCCCGACGGCCGCCGCCGCCTCCGCCAGGCGTGGCAGCGCCTCCAGTCCTTCCCGCCACTTCTGCTCGTCCCCGCGCCAGTCCACCGGCAGGCCAAACCCCGCCGGCCGCACGCCCGCCGCCTCAAACCACTGCCTGACCTGCGCTGCCCCCGCCTGCTCGACCAGACCCGCCACCTCGCGGGCGTTCACCTCCACCCCGCCGAAGCCATGCCGCGCGGCCATGGCGATGGCGTCACGCAGGTCCGCCGGTCGTACGCCAATCGCCCCCGGGCTCAATCCCTTGTACATCGATGTGCCTCCTCGCGTCGTGGCAGGCGAACTTGTCTGTGTGTCCGGCCCGATCCGCCAGGCCGGCCTCCTCGCCGCTTCGCCGTGTGCCGGGCCAGCGTACCGGCCCAGCCACCCGAACGTCTACTGCTCACCACCACTCGGGCGTGCGCAACCGTTCCCGCTGGCGCCAGTCCACGGCCGTCGTCCCCCGCTCCGCGTGGAAGGCGGGGGAGCGCTTCAGCGTGCGGCAGACCTGAAAGCCGTCGTCCCCCGCTCCGCGTGGAAGACGGGGCGGCGCAGCCAAGCCCCACCGCCACAGCCTTGGTTCCCCTTTTCTGGCGCGCAAAGCAAGCGGCAGGGGCAAGTCGCACGGCTGTGGCCCCGGCCGAAGGGGGTGAGATCCGTCCTCCCTCCTGGCGCGGCCCCGGCCGAATGGGTGAGGTCCGCTGCGGCCGCTAATCCGGAAGTTCTGCGTGCACCGGCACGCCACTCCGCAGCCGCGGGCGGCCTGGCCACACGCCTGGCCGGCGGCGCGGGGGCCGCCGCACACTGCGTCATCCCTCCGGCACCCAGACGGCGGCCGTCTCGTCCCCGTAGGCCCTGGCTCGCCGCTCCAGATACCGTATGCCCGCCCACGCGCAGATCAAGGCATCCAGCGCATCCTCGTAGCGCTTCAGGGCCGACTGCGTGGCCGCCTCGTCCACGGAAGGCAGGTGCAGCGGGATCTCTCCGATCTCGCCGCGCAGCCCTTCGAGAACCAG
Organism: Chloroflexota bacterium; assembly: GCA_034437795.1. Taxonomy (GTDB): domain Bacteria; phylum Chloroflexota; class UBA11872; order UBA12225; family UBA12225; genus DAOTTI01. The sequence goes on from DAOTTI010000127.1 coordinate 25,821, forward strand.
GCCAAACGACTGAAGCAGGCGCCGCCGCCCGAGCGACGGCGAGCCCGCCGGCCAGTACCGCCGCGCTCGGGACACCTTGTACGGGACGCGATACGGAGCGGAGAGCAGGCGCAGCAGCGCGGGGTGCGGGTACACCTCCAGCAACCGGCCGGGCGTCCCCGGCGCCGTGGCGGCTGTCGCCAGCCGGTACCCCAGTCGTTCGAAGTCCGCGGTCAGGGCCGCCCCTACCGCCCCCGGCCGTTCTGCCGTCGGCGAGTGCACGCCGCATCCCAGCCGGCCAAAGGCCGCGCTGATCGCGTCGTCCGCTGCCCGCCGCCCTGTGACCGGCGCCGTCGCCACTGGCATGTCGACGGCGACCACCGTCACACTGCTCCCGCCCAGCAGCTTCTCACTCGCCGCCAGCAGCCACTCCGGCTGCGGCGCCGATCCGGCCACCCTTGCCGACCAGTCAACGGCGATCCCCTCCGCCAGGCGGCAGAACGCCTCGTAGCTCGGCGCCAGCCCCAGGCACGTCCAGCGGCCATCGCGGCGCGCCACCAGCCCGACGCCACTCGGCGCTCGCTCCGTCCAGGCCGCATCGATCCCCAGCACCGCGAGCATATCTGGCGCCGACGCCATCGTCCATCGTTCCCCCATTCTTGTTACTGGTGATGCTTCTATTGATGTGTTCGTGATTCGTTCGGCTGCCGGCTCCACGGGAGCGCCTGCTTCAGGCGGTCCGGCGCGGTGGAGCCGAACCGTGTCAGCGGCTGGCGAGCGCTCCCCGCGCGTGGCGCCACTCCCACCGGGATAATCTCGCCCTTTTCATCTGCTTGATCTGTGGCATTGGACTTGCAGAGATTAGCGGTGGCGTCACAATCCAATCCATTGTCTCCTGAGTGTTCTGTACTGGTGTTCCGAAGACCTGAGGTTCCGGCGCGCGCTATGTTCGGAACGGCTGAGTACCGTCATCTGGTTGGCCGGCGCGTCGGGCTGCGCGTCCACGCTAGAGGCGTTAGTCGCGCGGCGATGATCATCGGCTGGAGGACGTGATGGATACGCCATTGACACGGCGACGGGTGTTCCTCGGCCCGCTCGAATTGGGGAGCACAGCGCTCCTTGCCTCCCTGGCGATGAGCTGCGCGCCAGCCGGCGCATCACCGGGCGAGAAGAAGCCATTGCTGGAGATGTGGGCCTTCAGCCGCACGCGGACGGCCTGGCAGGAGCGGGCCTTCAAACAGTACTACAGCCAGGGCGACGGTCGCGGCACGCCCATCCGCTATGGTGGGCGCTTCGACATCAACTTCCTAGTCCTGCCTTACGCCCAGATGCACGACAAGATGATGATCACCACCCAGGCGGGGCAGGGCGGGCCCGATATCGTCGACATCGAGATCAGCCGCTACTCACAGTTCATTAAAGGCGGCGTTGTCGGGTTCATCCCCCTCAACCAGTACCTGAAGGACTTCGGAGGCGAGGACGCCCTGTTCAAGGGCTCCGCCACCGATCCCTGGAGCTGGCGGGACGAGATCCACGGCCTAGGCAACGAGCTCAATGCCTGCGCCATGGCTTATCGTTGGGACCTCTTCGAGCAGTACGGGATCCGCACGCCGATCAGGACCTACGAGGAGATGGCCGAGGCCGGCAAGAAGCTGCAACGCGACACCGGTGGCCGGGTGTTCATCATCGACTTCCCCATCGATGGCTGGGGATACTGGTGGATGATGACCCTGCAGCAGGGCGGCGGGTTCTTCGACGTGGAGGGCCGGCCCAAGTGGCACGAGCCCAGCGGCGTGCGCACGATGCGGTTCATCCAGGAGGCCCTGTATGGGCCCAATAAGGACGGGCGTGACGCCTGGGCCATGGTGCCCCCTGCCGGGCCCAGCCGCAACGCGGCCTTTATCAACGGCGAGATCCTTACCATCCTCGGCCCGTCCTGGAACATCTCCGGCTTTCCCCGCCAGAACCTCAAGCAGACGGACGGCAAGTGGATGGTGCAGCCCATGCCGGTCTGGGCCGGGGTGCCGAGCGCCCCCACCGCCACCTGGGGCGGGACCGGCGTCTGTGTCCCCCGTACGGCCCGCCATCGCGACTGGGCCATTGAGTTCGTGCTCTGGGAGCACTTCACGCCCGACGCCGTGATCGAAGACTTCCGCGAGCGCCAGGTCTGGCCCACCTTGAAGAAGGCTTGGGGCAAGGAGGAGCTCACCGCACCCATCCCCTGGTTCAACAACCAGAGGGTGGGGGATGTCATCAATGAGGTGGCCGATAAGATCCCTAAGTGGTTCAACTCTCCCTTCTGGCCCGAAGGGACCGATGCCTTCACCCGCGTGGGCCTCGTCCCTGCTTTGCAGGGCAAGCGCGATCCCGCCCAGGCCCTGCTGGAGGCCAAGGCCGAGGCCGAACGCATCATCGCCTTCGAATCCGCCTGACGCCACCACCGCAGCGAACTCGACCATCGCAGACGCCACGACACCACGCGACACATGGCATCAGTCCCGACTGAGCGCCTCCGCACTGAGGCTGCATGAGTTGGGAGATGTGCCAGGAAAGGAGTGAGCATGGCCGTCGCCACCACCCGGGCCCAGTCGCAGCCGGCGCGCGCCGGCTGGTGGACGCGTCATCAGCGGCGCGTGATCCCGTACCTCTATATCGCTCCCTTCTTCATCTTGTTCCTCGTCTTCGGCGTCTTCCCCATCGTTTTCAGCCTCTACATCAGCCTGCTGAAGGGGCTCGGCCTCGGCCCAAAGACGTTCTACGGTCTCGGCAACTACGCCTACCTGTTCCAGGATCCCCGCTACCTGCGCGCCCTCTGGAACACCGTCTACTTCACGCTGGCCAGCATCTTCGTCCTCTCTCCCCTCGCCCTGCTTCTGGCGGTAGCCCTTCAATCGACCTTCGTTACCGCTCGCCTGCGCGGCTTCTACCGACTGGTCTTCTTCCTGCCCGTCGTCACCTCAGCCGTCATCATCAGCATCATCTTCGCCCGCGTGTTCGACCAGCGCTATGGCCTGCTGAACCAGTTCCTGGCCGGCTTAGAGCAATCCCTGGCCGGCGCTGGTCTTGCCGGCGTGACCCTGCAGCATGATTGGCTGCGGGATCGGGCCCTGGTGCTCGGGTTTGGCTGGCTGGCGCCGGTCCTGAGCCTGCCGGTCATCGGTGACGTGATCAAGGCCGGCACCGTCGTGTGGTCGGCCCTGTTCCTGATGAACATCTGGAATTTCATCGGCATCAACGCCCTCTACTGGACCGCCGGCCTCAACAGCATCGACCAGGAGCTCTATGAGGCCGCGGCCATCGACGGCGCCAGCGCCCTGCAGCGCTTCTGGCACGTCACTCTGCCTCTGCTGCGGCCGATGACGCTCTTCATCATCATCCAGGCCATTGCCGGCTCCTTCGCCGTCTTCGCGCAGCCCTTCCTGCTCACCGGCGGTGGCCCGGCCGACGCGACCTTGACCTTGAGCCTCTACCTCTACCAGCAGGGCTTTAGCGTCGGCAATTTCGGCTATGCCAATGCCATCGGCTACTCGATGGCCCTGATTACGCTCGTACTCTCCCTGCTCAACCTCTGGCTCTTCCGCGAGCAAGAGGAGCGCCAGATCAGGCCGGTCTGAGCCGGCCGCGCCCCAGCGCAACCGGACCATTGCACTGAGTTGGACTGAGTTGGACTAACAAGGAGCCCAATGGCAAGGCGCCTGCCACGCCCGGCCAAGCACGCCGCGATGGCGGCAGGCAGCCCCGCAGAGCTGAACGCACAAGGAGACCCACGCATGGCAAGCGGCACCGCCATTCAGGAACGGCCCGTGGCCAGCCCAGCCGCCGTGCAGCGGACCCAGCCGCTGCGCCGCGGCCTGCGCCCTGGGCGGGCCATCGCTTTTGTGCTGGTCAACCTGGTCCTGGCCCTGCTCGTGGCGGCGACGCTGATCCCGTACCTCTTCATGTGGACCAGCTCCTTCAAAGAGAACTCGGAGATCTTCACGACCCCAATCGTCTGGTGGCCGGCAAACCCCACGCTGAAGAACGTCCAAGACCTCTTCACCATCTTCCCTAACGCCTGGCGCTGGTACATCAACACCGCCGCGGTCGCCGTGGTCCGCACCGCCCTGGGCGTCTTCCTGGCGTCCTTAGCGGGCTTCGCCTTCGCCAAGTATCAGTTCCGCTTTAAGAACCCGCTCTTCGTCCTGATGCTGGCCACCTCCCTCATCCCCTTCTGGGTGACGGTCGTGCCGCAGTTCATCCAGATGGTCTGGTTCGGCTGGTTCAACACGTATCTGGCAGTGATTGTCCCTCACGCCGTCGGCGCCTTCCAGATCTTCTGGATGCGCCAGTACAGCATGACGGTTCCCGATGAGCTGCTGGACGCCGCCCGCATCGACGGCGCTTCCGAATGGCAGATCTTCCGCCACGTGGCCACTCCCCTGCTGATGCCGGGCATGGCCGTGATCGCCATTCTCGGGTTCACCGCCGCCTGGAATGACTTCTTCTGGCCCCTGCTCGTCCTGACCGACTCGTCGCTGTGGCTGGTCAACGTGGCGGTGGCGGCCCTGGTCGGACCGTACGACTTCCAGTACGGCATCCTGCTCTCGGCGGCCACGCTGGGCTCCATCCCCGTCATCCTCGTCTTCCTGATCTTCCAGCGCCGCCTCATTACCGGCATCGCCTCCGGCGCCTTCAAGGGCATCTAACCTGGACCCTTCACGTGCGGAGCCTTCACCGCCGCCCGCTTCGCGGCCCCCCGCTCTCTCAAAAGAAGAGGCAACTCCTTGTTGATTGTGGAGAATTCAGGCTGAGCTCTATCGTCGTGGCCCTCCTAAGCCGTTCCAGACGCTGCCGCGTCGGAGCGTCTGCGCATGCTGTAGGGATCGAAGCTCAAGCGACCCTCTTGACAGGGATCCCTCAGCCGGTGCATTATGGAACAGATGTTCAATCACGAGCTGATCTCCCCCGCGCCCTGGCGCCGCATCGTCCGGTACGACGCCAGCGGCAATGCGCTCGATTGGGTCGACGTTGGCCAGTGCCTGCGCTGCGGCCGTGGCGTCGACCGCGACGTGCCTGCGGAGTACCGGCTGATTGCCGGCCGGCTCTTCTGCCGCGCCTGCGCCGCGCTCATTGAAGCCCACCGCGCGGTGGGAGCCACGGTCTCCGGCCCGCCGGCTGGGGCCGCGCGCCGGCGGGCCCACCGCGCCCGCCGGGACCGCCCCTGATCTGATCGCGAGGTGCGCCTAATGTCTCTTGCCCGTCCTGCCGACACGATGGTCATGCCTTCTTCGCCCGCCCACGCCACTGGTGCGCCCGAGACGCCCTTCACGGGCGCGCCGGGCGCGGCGTCGCCCTGGCAGATTGTGGAGTATGGCGCCGAACGCGCCGGTGATGCCGATGCTGCCCCTGAACAGGAGCGCCTGCCCCGCTTCGCCGTCTTCTACCAGCGAAGGCACGTGGTCTGGGGCCTGCGCGATCGGGCAGCCGCCGTCCGCTGGCTGCACCGCCTGGCCCGGTCCCCCTTACCGCTGGAGCCCGCGCGGCGCGCTTAAAACGAGTTCAACGTCTGAGCTTCAAGGTGCGAGGCGCGACGCAAGGGCGCTGCGGGTTCCGGCCTGGCGCACCCGCTCGTCCAGCCAGGTGCATAGAAAGGCGATCACCTCGTCCTTGCACCGCTCATTGAAGATCTCGTGCCGGCAGCCAGGCCACAGCTTGAGCGTCTTGTTCGCGCTCGCCGCTTCGTCATACAGCCGCCTGGACCCCTCCGGACTGACCAGCCGGTCTTCCTCCCCATGCATGATCAGCAGCGGGACGCGGATCGCGCTTAGCTGCCGGCGCGCCCGCTCCATCGCCCGCACCAGCTCATAGCCCATCCGCACCCGCAGCGGTCCCTTGTAGCACAGCGGATCAGCGTCGAAGGCCACCTGCACCGCCGGATCGCTGCTGAGTACGCTCTCGCCCTCGCGGCTGAGCGGCATGATCGGAAAGCCGGGCGCCACTCGCGCCAGCACGGCGCTACACAGGCGCAGGAGCGGTGAGATCCGGCGCTCGACGTACAGCGCCACGCCACTGAGCACCAGCCCATCCACCTTCGCCGCATACCGCTGCACGTAGAGCGTGGCGATCAGCCCGCCCATGGAATGGCCAATCAGAAAGAGCGGCAGTCCAGGGTGCGCCCGCCGGACCAGCTCCACTAGCTGGTCCAGATCCGTGACGAAGTAATCGAACCGCTCCACGTTGGCCCGTGCCCCATCGCTCGCGCCGTGCCCGCGATGGTCGAGCGCGTAGACGGCGTACCCGTGGCCGACCAGCGCCCCCACCACGTGCCCATAACGGCCGATATGCTCGCCATACCCGTGCGCCAGCACCACGGCGGCACGCGGCTGCCCCCCGCCTTCGTCCGGTAGCCACGTCCGATAGCTGAGCCGCACCGACCGTGCGCCGGTCAGCGTCCCTCCGCTCATCCGCACGGCTGCCCTCCCGCCAGTTCACCGGGCCGTTGCTCTGCCGCCTAGCCTGGGGTCTTCACCAGGCAGAGCCCTCGCCCTAACCCTCTTGCACAGGGAGAGGGAACTCCCCGCTGGCGATGGAGAACCCAGGCAAACCTACTGTCCAGCAGCATCTGCGGCGTTCCACCAGCGGGTCGCTCTCCTGCAGCAGCCGGTTGACCGAGCACTACAGCTTGCTGCCCGTAATCGGCAGGATCTTCTGCGACTCGTCGATCATCTGGTTCATGATCGGCGTCGCCTGGCGCACGTAGTCGGCCACGGACATCTTGTTGGCGAATAGGTCGTTGTACAGTCGCTCGATCTGCGGGTCGTAGTCCTGGAACTTGACCAGGCTCTGCAATCCCCAGCCCGACCGCTTGGCGTGCATCGCCGTGATCAAGAAGGCCTTCGGATCTACCCCATACCGGCGCTGGTACTCCCCCTGCGCCAGGTCGGACCCGCCGTCCAGCAGCGGCGAGACCGGCGAGCCCCACGTCATCGGGTAGGCCCCGGCGTGCTCCTTGTTCCGGAACCACCTGAACACCTGCCAGACCACGTCCTTGTGGTTGCCCTGCCCCATGTGCAGCGAATGCAGCCCCAGCCGGCCGGCGACGTTCTTGCCCTTCCCTGAATAGGGGAGCGTGGCCAGGCCCCACTTGAACCCGACGTCCGCCGGCGGGAGACCGAACACTACGTCCATGCCCGTCTTGCCGTTGAAGAAGAATGGTCCGCGTGGGGGCGCCAGCGCCGGGCGCTCCTCCGCCGTCGGCTGCACGCGCCACTTGTAGATGCAGTCCACCCAGTATTGCTCCGCCTGCTGCCAGAGGGGCGTGTCAAAGTGGCACCTGGCCTTGCCGTCCCACGGGGGCTGGCCCCAGTTGGTGCCATCCGTCAGCCGCGCAAAGCCGCTGCGCGTCCCGCCGAAGCCGAATTGCTGCCCATCCCCTTTGGTCAGCTTCTGGGCCGCATCCAGGAAGCGCTCCATCGTCCAACTCTTGTCGTCGGCGTTGGTCGGCGGATACGGCAGCCCGCGCGCGTCGAAGAGGTCCTTGTTGTAGGCCAGCGCATCCGCCGAGATGACGATCGGCCAGCCGTACACCTTGCCCTGCACCGTGACGTGGTCCACGTGGTCCGGCACGAACATCTTCTCGAAGGGGATTTTGTCCCGCCGGATATACTCGCTGAGTGGCGCCACGATGCCCAGCAGCAGCATGTCTCCAAAGGCGGCGCGCGTCGTCTCCCAGAAGTCGGGCGGCACGCCACCCTGGGCCATGACCTTCACCCGCTCTCGCGCCGCCTGCCCCGGCGGATTGGGCGAGAACTCGAAGCTCACGTGCGGTTGCTCCGCCGTGAACCGCGCGAAGAGCGCCTTCTGGGCATCCAGATCGGTCCCGCCGCGGTCCGTCACCATCAGCAACGTGACCGGGGCCAGCGTCCTGGCCGGCTGAGGCGCCGCTCGTTCGGCGCCGCACGCCGCCGCCCAGGCCACCGGCATGGCTACTGCCGAGGCAGCCAGCGCTCGGCGTGTCGCCTGCCCTCGTCGCCGTCCCATTTGACGACCCTCCTCTGTGCTTACCATCCCGCGGCGTAGTTGTCGCCACGGGGGTCGGCGCCACCAGCGCGGATCCGCGTGGCCGGATCGACCGTGATGGCGCACATCAGCGACACCCCGCCCCACGCCCGCTCGGCGTGCACACGGTGCCCCATCGCCGCCAGCTTCGCCCGCACCGGCTCGGGGATCCGCGTCTCGGCGTCCAAGCGCCCCGGGTGGTAAACGTGCGGCCAGAAGGAGTTGGGGAAGTTCTGCGACACCACCCGCGGCGCCTCGATTGCCGCCTGCGGCTCCAGGCCAAACTCCACCACGTTCAGGAAGACCTGCAGCATGCCCTGCACCTGGGTGTCCCCGCCGGGACAGCCAAAGGTCATGAACAGGCGCCCGTCCTTGTGCGCCAGGGCGGGATTGGGCGTCAGCCGCGGGCGTTTCCAGGGTTGCAGGCCGGAGGGATGCTTCGGGTCCAGCCAGGTCTGCGTCCCCCGCGTGGAGATGGAGAATCCCAATCCTGGGATCACCGGCCCGCCAAAGACGCTGT
>DAOTTI010000128.1:0-10912 GCA_034437795.1 Chloroflexota bacterium
GGAGCGCCTAATCCCTGTCCGGAGGTGAGCGCTCATCCATGGCGCGCCACCTGGAAGGGCAATAACAGCGAGCCGTGATCACCGAAGCGCTGTCAGCCCTCGATGCGCACCAGGGGCTGGCGCTGCTGGACCGTCTGCCCGGGGGCCACCAGCACCTCCGTGACCCGTCCCGGGTGCGGGGCCGCCAGCGCGCTCTCCATCTTCATCGCCTCCAGCACGACCACGGTCTGCCCGCGCTCGACCACTGAGCCGGGCTGGACCGGCACCGCGACGATCCGCCCCGGCATCGGCGCCATGACGGCCACATGCTCTGCCCCCGCCCCCTGCCGGCGCCCGCCCTGGCTGGCCACCAGCGCGTGCCGGCGCTCGTCCTGCACGGCAAGCATCAGCGTGGCGCCGGCGACGTGCACCAGCACGCGCTCCGGCACGGCGCTATCTGCCTCCGGGTCGGCGGCCTGCCACTCTAGCACGACCTCGTACGAGCGACCGTCGACCACGAGGCTGTACAACCCCGGACGAACCGGCACTAGGTCGCACGGCACGCCAGCCCCGTCCACCTGCGGCTCGGCGCCCGGCAGGTCCGGCCACTCGACGCTCAGCCGGCGCCCCCCAACGGTCACGATGAGCTTCATCGGCGGCCCTGTTTCAGGGTACCTGGCGCGAGGCGGCAGAGAGCGGGCGCCGAGCGCGTGGTCACGATGGGCTCCATCGGCGGCTCTGCCTCAGCGCAGGCTCTCGCGGCGCGCGACGTAGCGCCAGATGCTGCCGTCGGGCGCGGTCCGGCCGAGGGCAGGGCGGGCCACGCCAGCGCGGCTGCGCGCGACAAAGTCCAGCCCCGCCACCAGCGCGGCCGCGCGCACGACGTCGCCGGCGCCTGGCCGTTCCACCTCGGCTCCCGTCGACGGCCAGCGTTCAGCAATGAAGGCAGTAGAAAGCTCGGCGGCCAGGAACGCCTCGTCGCGCACCAGCCAGCGATGAAACGGCAAGTTGGTGCGCACGCCGGCCAGAACGTACTCGTCGAGGGCGCGGCGCAGACGGGCGATCGCCTCGGCGCGGCTGCGCCCCCAGGCGATGAGTTTGGCCAGCAGCGGGTCGTAATAGACGGTGACCTCCATGCCCGGCTCGCAGGCGCTGTCCACGCGGATCCCTGGCCCGCCCGGCTCTCGCACGATGGCCAGTGTGCCGGTGGATGGGAACCAGCTCTGGTCGGGGTCCTCGGCGTAGATGCGGGCCTCGATGGCGTGAAGGCCCGAGCCCTGGAGGGAGCCCCCAACCGCGGCATGGGGAGGGGTCCGGACCCCACCCTGTGGGTCGCAGGGCTGCGGACTGAAGCCGGCAAGCGCCTCTTCTATGGAGGCTCCCGATGCGAGGCGCAGCTGAGCCTGAACCAGGTCCACACCGGTCACCGCCTCGGTGACGGGATGCTCCACCTGGAGACGGGCGTTCATCTCCAGGAAGTAGAACTCCTGGGACGCGGGGTCGTAAAGGAACTCGATGGTCCCCGCGCTGCGGTAGCGCACGGCTGAGGTCACGGCCACGGCCGCCTGCCACAGGCGCTCGCGCACCGCGTCCGGCAAGTTCGGGGCGGGGCACTCCTCCACCACCTTCTGGTAGCGGCGCTGGATGCTGCACTCCCGTTCGCCCAGGTGCACCACGCGGCCGGCGCCGTCGCCGAAGAGCTGCACCTCGATGTGGCGGGGCCGTTCGACCAGCTTCTCCAGATAGACGCTCCCATCGCCGAAGGAGGCGGCGGCCTCGCTGCGGGCCTGCGCCAGCGCGGGGGCCAGCTCCTCGGGCGTGCGCACGGCGCGCATCCCCTTCCCGCCCCCGCCGGCGGCCGCCTTGATCAGCAGCGGATAACCAATCTCGTCCGCCTCCCTGGCGGCCGCGGCGTCATCCACCACGGGGTCCGGCGTGCCGGAGAGGGTGGGTACCCCCGCCGCGGCCGCCAGGCGCCGCGCCGCTACCTTGTCGCCCATCAAGGCCATCGCATCCGGCGTCGGCCCGACGAAGGCCAGGCCGGCCGCCACGCAGGCCTGCGCGAAGGCCGGGCTCTCGGAGAGAAAGCCATATCCGGGATGGACCGCCTCCGCTCCCGAGCGCCTGGCCACCTCCAGGATGGCGGGGATGTTCAGGTAGCTCTGCCCCGCCGGAGCGGGGCCAACCGGATAGGCGTAGTCCGCCAGGCGCACGTGCAGGGCCTTGCGGTCGACCTCAGAGTAGATAGCCACTGCCTCGGCGCCAAGCTCGTGCACCGCGCGAATAATGCGCACTGCAATCTCGCCCCGATTGGCGACCAGGACTTTACGGAACATGGCTGGCATGGTCAGGTCGTGATCAGGTAGTGATCCGCTCGCTGCGCTCGCGGTGATCAGGTGGTGATCAGGTTGTTGTCAAGTTGTTGTCAGGTGGCGATCAAGCTGTAGTAGGCGATCACCACCTGATCACCACCTGATCACCACTCGATCGCCACCTGATCACAACGGAATGTTCCCGTGCTTCTTGGGCGGGTTGCGGTCCCGCTTGTTCTTCAGCGACTCCAGGGCGGCGATCAGCTTGCGGCGCGTCTGGCGGGGCTCGATCACATCGTCGACGTAGCCCCGCGCCGCCGCCACGTATGGGTTGGCGAACTTCTGCCGGTACTCCTCGATCAGCCGCGCCCGCGTCACCTCGGGGTTTGGCGACCTGGCGATCTCATCGCGGAAGATGATCTCCACCGCGCCTTCCGCGCCCATCACCGCGATCTCCGCCGTGGGCCAGGCGTAGTTGACGTCGCCGCGGATGTGCTTGGAGCTCATGACATCGTAGGCGCCGCCGTATGCCTTGCGCGTGATGACCGTCAGCTTGGGGACCGTCGCCTCGCAGTAGGCGTAGAGGAGCTTGGCCCCGTGCCGGATGATCCCGCCGTGCTCCTGGGCCACGCCCGGCAGGAAGCCGGGCACGTCCACGAAGGTGACTAGCGGGATGTTGAAGCAGTCACAGAAGCGCACGAAGCGCGCCGCCTTGATGGAGGCGTTGATGTCCAGCACTCCGGCCAGCACCGCCGGCTGCTGGGCCACGATCCCGACCGGATAGCCGTTCAGGCGGGCGAAGCCGACGATGATGTTCTGGGCCCACAGCGCCTGCACCTCCAGGAACGTGCTCTGCCCCGCTGCCCCTCCGTCGCCGTCGCCGGTGCGGTCCACCACCCGCCGGATCACCTCCCGCATGTCGTACGGCTTGTTCGGCTGCTCGGGGACGATCGTGTCCAGCTCGGGGTCCTCGCGCTGCGGCGGGTCGCCGGTCTCGCACTGCGGCGGGTCGTCCAGGTTATTGGATGGCAGGTACGACAGCAGGCGCCGGATGAGGTCGAGGCACTCGGGCTCGGACGGGGCCAGGAAGTGGGCCACACCGCTGACGGTGTTGTGCACCTCCGCCCCACCGAGCTGCTCGAAGTCCACCTCCTCATGGGTCACCTGCTTCACCACGTTAGGGCCGGTGACGAACATGTAGCTCGTGCGGTCCACCATCAAGATGAAGTCGGTGATGGCGGGCGAATAGACGGCGCCGCCGGCGCAGGGCCCCATGATGGCCGAGATCTGGGGGATGACCCCCGAGGCGAGCGTGTTGCGCAGGAAGATCTCGGCATAGCCCCCGAGCGAGACCACCCCTTCCTGGATGCGGGCGCCGCCGGAATCGTTGAGGCCAATGATGGGGGCCCCGTTTTTCATGGCCAGATCCATGATCTTGCAGATCTTCTCGGCGAAGGCCTCCGAAAGCGAGCCGCCGAAAACGGTGAAGTCCTGCGAGAAGACGTACACCAGGCGCCCATCGATGCGCCCCCAGCCGGTGACCACGCCGTCGCCTAGGTACTTCTCTTTGTCCAGCCCGAAGTCGGTGGCGCGGTGGGTGACCAGCATGTCCGTCTCCTCAAAGGAGCCGGGGTCGAGCAGGAGGTCGAGGCGCTCCCGCGCGGTCAGCTTCCCGCGGGCGTGCTGCTGGTCGATCCGGCGCTGGCCCCCGCCGAGGAGGGCCTGCGCCTTGAGGCGACGCAGCTCGTCGATCTTGGCTGAGCCGCTGGACACCGCCGGCGGTTCCGGCGCCGCGGGCGCCTGGACCGGCGGGGAGACTGGGACGTTGCCGGAGCCGGAAGCCGAGACCTTGGTAGCCACCGAAGGTTAGCGTAGCATGTAGCAGCGATCCCTGGCCCCTTCGACCGGGCGGTCCGACAGCCGCGCCAGGCGGCCGTGGTCGCAAGCTATACACTCAATTCAGGTCCAGTCAACCCGGGTGCAAGTAACCGTGGCTCGAGCATCGGTCGATCGTTTTCAGTGGTGCGCCGCGTGGGCGCGCCTGTTGATCGCGGGGGCGCTGGCGGCGTGGCTCGCCCTGGGCGACGGCGCGCGCGCCCTCGTGCCGGCGGCCGGCGCCCCGGCCGCCCAGGCCCAGGCCATCTCGCGGGAGACGCAGCGAGAGTTCGAGATCGTCAACGGCTACTTCTTTACCCAGACCGGCGGCAATCCCCGGGGCGATCTCGGCTATAGCATCACCGACGAGGCGGGGATCCCCTTCTGGAGCGAGTACCAGCGCCTGGGCGGCGTCGACGCGCTCGGCTACCCCGTCACGCGGCGCTTCATCTGGGACGGGTTCGTCGTGCAGGCCACCCAGAAGGTGGTGCTCCAGTGGCGGCCGGAGCTTGGGCGGGTCGTCTTCGTCAACCTGCTGGACGAGCTGACGCGGGCGGGCAAGGACGACTGGCTGCTCGTCTACCGGCAGATCCCCCGACCGGCCACGTTTCCGGACGAGGCGGGCCTTCCCTTCGACCAGATCATCCGCAACCGGCTGCGCCTGCTGGACGGCTACCCTGCCCTCCGTGCCGCCTACTTCGCCACGCCTGACCCGATCGCGGCTAACGGGCTCCCGGTGGCGCCGGTCACGGATGTGGGGCCGGCCCTGGTGCTCCGCGCCCAGCGCCGCGCCTTCCAGCTCTGGAAGGTCCCCACGCCCTTCGCCCAGCCCGGAGACATCACCGTGGTGAACGGCGGCGATCTGGGCAAGGAGGCGGGGCTCTATCCGGCGGAGGCGGTCCAGCCGGAGCCGGCGTCCGCCCAGATCGCGGCCCCGCCCGGCAGCAACACCCGCCTGCCGGACGAGGAGGTGGCCGCGATGCGGCGGGTGGTGGAGCGGGCGCGCCCTGCCGTGGTGAAGCTGACCGACAACGAGAGTGGCCTGGGAACCGGCTTCCTGTACGATCCCTCCGGCCTGGTGCTGACCAATAGCCACGTGGTGGTCTCGCTCTGTCCGGAGCTACAGCGGTCCCAGGCGCCGCGGTGCGCGGGGCTGGTGGCCGTGCTGCCGGACGGACGGACCCTGCCGGCACGCCCGCTGGGCTACGACGACTGGACCGACGTGGCGGTCATCAAGCTGGAAGGCGCCGGCTTCCCGTGGCTCCCCCTGGGCATGGCCGGAGCGCTTGCGCCCGGGCAGCGCGTCATCGGCATCGGTTACGCGCCGGCCCTGCCGGGCGCCCCCAGCGCCAAGACGGGGACGGTCCGTTCCCTGGCCGGAGAGATCCAGACCCTGCACGATTATCCGCTCTTCAACCTGATCACCACTGATACCTTCCTGCACCCCGGAGATAGCGGCGGGCCGCTGCTGACCCTGAACGGCCAGGTGGTGGGGATCAATACCGCCATTCGCGTGGCGCGGCGCAGCCAGGCTCTGACCGGCTTCTCCATTCCCGTCGAAGGGGCGCGGGAGATTGCCGACCAGATCATTACGTTGGGGGGCGTGCCGCGCCCGCACCTGGGCATCTCCGTCGCGGACGTCACGCCCAGCCTCGCCGCTCAGTTGCGCCTGCCGGTGAGCCGCGGGGTCCTGGTGCGCGAGGTGCAGCCCGACTCGCCGGCCGCCCGCGCCGGCATTCAGGCCGGCGACATCATCGTGGGGATGGACGGGCAGGAGGTGGCCGGCCTGGACGACCTGCGCCGGTTCATGGTCAACCACAAGGTGGGCGACACCGTGCCCTTCACCGTGATCACCCCCGGCACCGCGCGCCGGATGGTCGCCGTGACGCTGGCCGAACGCCCGCTGGTCCGGCTCGCCGTCGGCGACGAGGCGCCCCTGGCCGCATAGGGCCGTTTCGGCCAGCGCCACCTCGCCACAGCGCCGCAGCGGGTATAACCGTTACGTATGCAGCTAGCGATGCCACGACGGATGATGTTCGCCTTTGCGCCCCGCGGCGCCGTGCCGGTGCTGGCCAGCCTGCTCGCCGCCTGCGGCGGGGGCAGGGGAGCCAGGCTGGCGGAGGTGGAGCTGGAGAAGGGGGGCTCCTTCACCATCCAGCTCTTTCGCGACGCCGCCCCCAAGACGGTGGCGAACTTCGAGCAGAAGGCGCGGGCCGGCTTCTACAACGGGCTGATCTTTCACCGCGTCGAGGACTGGGTCGTCCAGGGCGGTGACCCAAAAGGCAACGGCACCGGCGGCGGGACCATGCCCAGCGAGTACAACGACCGGCCCTTTCTGGCCGGCGCGGTGGGCGTGGCGCGCGGGCCGGACAAGCGGATCAACAATGACGCCCAGTTCTTTATCTGCAAGCGCCCCGCGGAGTGGCTGAACCGCGAGTACACCAACTTTGGCCAGGTCACGGCCGGTATGGACGTGGTGCAGGCCATCCGCGTTGGCGACAAGATCAAGCGGATCACGTTGAAGGCCTAGGCCGGCCTCCAGGGCCGGGCGCCACGCGGCGCCGGACGAGAGAGCCCAGACGCAGAGCAGAGGTGAGCGTGCGACGTCGCAATCTCGGTCGCGCCGCGGCGGCAGGGCTGGCCGGCGGCGCCGGCGTGATGCTGGGGCTGAGCACGTGTGCCCCGCCCGCCAGGCAGGCCGCCGCGCCGGCCGGCGCTAAGGTGGCGGTGATCGAGCTGGAGAAGGGCGGTACGGTGACGGTGGAGCTCTTCCCCGAGCTGGCCCCCAAGACGGTGGCCAACTTCGAGCAGAAGGCGAACAACGGCTTCTACAACGGGCTGACTTTTCACCGTGCCGAGGACTGGATCGTTCAGGGGGGCGACCCGCGCGGCAACGGCACCGGCGGCCAGTTCATGCCCAGCGAACTGAACCGGCGCCCGTTCATCGCCGGCTCGGTCGGCGTGCCCCACCCGAGGAACGACCCGCGCATCAGCAACGATTCCCAGTTTTTCATCTGCCTCAAGCCGGCCCCACACCTGGACGGCGAGTTCACCAACTTCGGCCAGGTCATCAATGGCCTGGAGGTGGCGCGAACCATCCGCGCGGGCGATAAGATCAAGCGGATCACGGTGAAAGGATCGGGGCCCAGGGCTCAATCCTGACGGCCTCCTGACGGCCCATGGCGGAGCGCGTCACCGACAGCGGCATCCCCATCCAGCCGGTCTACCGCCCGTCCGACCTGGAAGGCTGGTCCTACGAGCGCGCGGCCGGCGACCCGGGCGAGTACCCGTTCACGCGGGGGATCTACCCCACCATGTATCGGGGCCGGCTGTGGACGATGCGCCAGTACGGCGGATATGCCACCGCCGACGAGTCCAACCGGCGCTACCGCTATCTGCTCCAGCAGGGGCAGACGGGGCTCTCCGTCGCCTTTGACCTGCCCACCCAGATGGGCTATGACGCCGACCACCCCCTCGCGGAGGGGGAGGTCGGTCGGGTGGGGGTCTCCATCGGCAGCGTCGAGGACATGGTGCAGCTCTTCGACGGCATCCCCCTGGATCGGGTCAGCACGTCCATGACCATCAATGCCACGGCGGCGATCCTGCTGGCCCTCTACGTGGCGGCGGCGGAGCGCCAGGGTGTGCGCCCGGCCGACCTGTCGGGGACGATCCAGAACGACATTCTCAAGGAGTACGTGGCTCGCGGCACCTACATCTACCCGCCCCGCCCTAGCCTGCGGCTGGTCACCGATACCATCGCCTACTGCGCGCGGGAGCTGCCCCGCTGGAACCCGATCAGCATCAGCGGCTACCACCTGCGCGAGGCCGGCTGCACCGCCGCCCAGGAGCTGGCCTTCACCTTCGCCAACGCCATCACCTACGTCACGGCGGCGCTAGAGGCCGGCCTGGCGATCGATTCCTTCGCCCCGCGCCTGTCGTTCTTCTTCGCCTGCCATAACCACTTCTTCGAGGAGATCGCCAAGTTCCGCGCGGCCCGCCGGCTGTGGGCCCGCATCATGCGCGAGCGCTTTGGCGCCAAGGACCCCAACTCGTGGAAGCTCCGCTTCCACACGCAGACGGCCGGCAGCACGCTGACGGCGCAGGAGCCCCAGAACAACGTCGTGCGCGTGACCCTCCAGGCCCTGGCGGCGGTGCTGGGCGGGACGCAGAGCCTGCACTGCAACGCGCTGGATGAGGCGCTGGCCTTGCCCACCGACGAAACGGCGCGCCTGGCCCTGCGCACCCAGCAGGTGATCGCCTACGAGAGCGGCGTGCCGGACAGCGCCGATCCGCTGGGCGGCTCGTACCTGGTCGAGCGCCTGACCGATGCCCTCGAGGCGCAGGCCGAGGCGATCCTTTCGGAGATCGACTGCCTCGGCGGGGGCCTGCGCGCGGTGGAGACGGGCTACTACGCGCGCCAGATCGAGGAGAGCGCTTATCGCTACCAGCGCGCCGTCGAGGAGGGGCAGAAGGTCATCGTGGGGGTGAACCGGTTCCAGTCGGAGGATCGGGAGGCGGCCGGGCACATCCAGCTGCTGCGCGTCGACCCGGCCGTCCGCGAGCGACAGATCCGGCGCCTGGCCGCCCTGCGGCGCGCACGCGACGGCGGGCGAGTGGCCGCCGCCCTCGACCGGCTGCGCGCGGCCGCGGGTGGCACGGAGAACGTCATGCCCGCCCTAATAGAGGGCGCCCGCGCCGGAGCCACACTGGGGGAGATGGCCGACGCCCTGCGCGCCGTCTTCGGGGAGTACCGGCCATGATGATCGGGATCGACCACGCCGGCATCGCCGTCGCCGACGCCGCCGAGGCTGCGGCCAGGCTGAGCCGGCTGACCGGCCAGCCGGCCACCGCTGTGGAAGCGCTGCCGGAGCAGGGGGTACGCGTCTGCTTCGTGGGAGCCGGGCCGGGCGGCGCGCGGCTGGAGCTCCTGGAGCCCCTGGGAGCGGAGACGGTCGTGGGGCGGTTCCTGGCGCGGCGGGGGGAGGGATTGCACCACCTCTGCTTGGCCGTGGACGATATCCACGCCGAGCTGGCCCGCCTGGAGCGTGAGGGGTTCCAGCCCATCGACCGCACGCCGCGGCGCGGGCACGGCGGCCTGGTCGCCTTCCTGCACCCGAAGAGCGCCTGCGGCGTGCTGATAGAACTGTTACAGCGTGACTGAGAGCGAACTCCTTGCGGCCGCGCTGGCCGGCGACCGGCGGGCCCTGGCGCGCCTGCTGAGCCGCGTCGAGGCGGGGGGCGCGGGCGCGGAGGCCATCCTGCAGGCGCTCTCTCCTCGCGCCAGCGGGGCGCACATCGTCGGGCTGACTGGGGCCCCTGGCACGGGCAAGAGCACCCTGGCCGGCCAGCTGGCGCGCGAGTGGCGCCGCCGGAAACAGACTGTCGCCATCGTGGCCGTCGATCCCACCAGCCCGCTGACGGGGGGCGCGCTCCTGGGCGATCGGATCCGGATGGGCGGCCTGGCCGGCGACGAGGGGGTCTTTGTGCGGAGCATGGCCAGCCGCGGGGCGGGCGGCGGGCTGGCCGAGCAGACGGCGGCCGTCGCTACCGTGCTGGCGGGGGCGGGGTTCGACATCGTCCTGATCGAGACCGTGGGCGTGGGGCAGGACGAGCTGGCCGTGGCCCAGGAGGCGCAGACGACGGTGGTGCTGGCGGCCCCCGGGCTGGGCGACGAGATCCAGGCGCTCAAGGCGGGGATCCTGGAAGTCGCCGACATCCTGGTCGTGAACAAGGCCGACCGTGAAGGGGCCGACCGGCTGGTGGCTGAGCTGCGCTTCGCCGTGACGCGAGGCGGGAAGGCGCCAGCCGCCGGACGGCAGTCGCAGGTGGGGGGGCTCGGGGTGCAGGGCTCAGGCCGCAGCCTGCCAACCTCGCCGGTGGCGCCGGGCCTCGAGGGCCAATCGCCCGCCGTCATGGCTGAGACGGGAGACTGGCGCGTGCCGGTCCTGAAGACGGTGGCGACGACGGGGGAGGGCGTGCCGGAGCTGGTGGACGCCATTGGGCGGCATCGCGCCTGGCTGTGCGAAAGCGGTGCCGCCGGCGAGCGCCGCCGGGCGCTAGCGGAACGGGCCATCCTACGCTGCGCCGCCGCCAAGGCGGTGCGCGTGGCCCGCGCGCGGGCAGAGGCGCTGGCGGTGTGG
This sequence comes from Chloroflexota bacterium, assembly GCA_034437795.1. GTDB lineage: Bacteria > Chloroflexota > UBA11872 > UBA12225 > UBA12225 > DAOTTI01. The sequence goes on from DAOTTI010000128.1 coordinate 10,307, forward strand.
CCGCGCCTGCTTGATGACGTGGCGGCCGGTCGGCTCTCGCCCCAGGCCGCCGCCGACGTGCTGCTGGACCTCCGGCCAGGCCTACCGCAGCCGCGGACTGGAGCCGGCCGGAGCCAGCCAGGGGATGCAGGGTAGCCTCGGCTGGGAATGGCCGTGCCTTCCGGCCGACGCAGTGCTACTACTTACTGCAGAGGGCGGCGATCGTCCCGGCGCTGAGGCGCCTGGCGCGCCCGACGCGATGGCCAACCGCAACAGCACTGCTGCGCCCCTCCCTGGCGACCGATCTCCCGAGCCGCCGCGCCTTCCCTGGCGCCTGCTCGTGGCGACGGCGGCGGCCGGCGCACTCCTGGTGGCGGTTGCCGTTGGCCTGGCCGGGAGTCCGGTCGCGGTGGCCGGGGCCCTCTTGGTAGCGACCATCCTGGCCCTGATCGCGGCCTTCGTCGGGCGCCGGCCCGACTCGGGGCCAGGGGGGATGCGCTTTCCCCCGCCGGCAGGTGGCGCCGCGGCGCCGGCCGCTCACCGCGAGGCAGGCGCGGAGACTGGCCCTTTGCCCAGCGCCGCCGGCGAGGCGGGCGTCGTAGCGGTGGCGCAGGCCCTGGCGGACCA
>DAOTTI010000129.1:0-6554 GCA_034437795.1 Chloroflexota bacterium
CCAGACAGTGGGGCTGATGGGCAGCACCGGCCGCTCCACCGGCCCCCACCTGCACTTCGAGGTCCTGCGCAGCGGCACCTTCGTCAACCCGCTCAGCGTGCTGAACTAGCCGGCCTATCCATGGCCAGGGAGCAATTACCTCTCCCACAGGAAGAGCCGTTCCCTCTCCCTATTGGCAGAGGGTCAGGGTGAAGGCTCCGCTCTGGGAGAGACGTTCCCCCGCTCCGACACGGAGCGGGGGCTAGGGGGTGAGGTCCCCCCTCCCTCCCGGCGGGGCCAAGCCGCACGGTGGGGCGGCGTGGGGCAGGGGTGCGGCGCGGCCGCGACCGAAGGGGGTGACGTCCCTCCTCCCCAGTCCGACGCGCCGTTCGGGCGGTTGGTACACTTTCCGGCGCAAGGGAGACACGCTTACGGATGCCGCGTGTAAAAGTCATCCTGATCAAGGACGTTGAAAACCTGGGCCGGATCGGGGACGTGAAAGAGGTGGCGCCCGGGTACGCGCGCAACTATCTGATGCCCCGCGGCCTGGTGATCCCCGCCACGTCGGGCAATCTCAAGCAGCTGCACGTGCTCCAGGCGCGGCGGGCCAAGGAAGATCAGCGCCGCCTGGTGGAAACCCAGTCCCTGGCGGAGCGCCTGGCCGGCCTCGAGCTGACCATCCCTGCGCGCGCCGGCGAGCAGGGGCGCCTCTTTGGTTCGGTCACGAACCAGGACGTAGCCGAGGCCCTGAAGGAGCAGCACGGCATCGAGATCGACCGGCGCGACGTCGTGCTGGAAGAGCCGATCCGCACCCTCGGCAGCCACGTGGTAGACGTGCGACTGGGCGGGCAGGTCCATGCCCAGTTGCGCGTTAATGTAGTGGACGCAGCCGCAGTTGCGGCCGCGCCCGCTGCCCCGCCACTCGTCGCGGAGCAGCAGGTCGAGCACGAGCGACGGGTCGAGCAGCCGACGCCCCCGGTGTAGCGCGCGACGCCGGGCAGGCGTCGCTGCGCCACGAACGAGGGGCACTATGGCCGAAGAACGGCTGCCGCCACAGAATATCGAGGCCGAGCAATCAGTGCTCGGCAGTATCCTCATCGACCGCGACGCGATCGTCCGCGTGGCGGGCTTTCTCCGGCCGGAGGACTTCTACCGCGAGGCGCACCGCCTCATCTACCAGGCGGCGCTGGACCTGTTTGAGCGCCGCGAGCCGGCCGACTTCGTCCTGCTCTGCGATGAGCTCGAACGTCGCGGGCGCCTGGAGCAGGTCGGCGGCCCCGCCTACCTGACGTCCCTCATCAACCTGGTCCCCACGGCCGTCAACGTCGAGTATTACGGCCACATCGTTGAGCGCTGCGCCATCCTGCGCCGCCTGATCACCGCTGGGGGCCAGATCGCCGGCGTGGCCTATGAGTACCAGCACGACGCCGAGCTGGCCGTCGATAAGGCTGAGCAGATCCTGTTCAACCTCACCAAGCGCCGGCGCGCCCAGGAGTTCGTGCCCATCGCCCGCATCCTGGAAAACTACTTCGACCAGATCGATTACGTCCACCAGCACCGGGGCCAGGTGTTCGGCGTCTCCACCGGCTTCTCGCGCCTGGATGCGCTGACCGGCGGGCTGCAGCGCTCCGACCTGATCGTGCTGGCCGCCCGCCCCGGTATGGGCAAGACCTCGCTGGCCCTCAACATCGCCTGCCACGCGGCGCTCAAGAACAAGGTGCCGGTAGGGATCTTCTCGCTGGAGATGTCCCGCGACCAACTCGTCCAGCGCCTGATCTGCGCCGAGGCAGGGATCGATTCGCACCGGCTCCGCACCGGCTTCATCGAGGAGGGGGAGTGGAGCAAGATCGCCCAGGCCATCGGCGAACTCTCCGAGGCGCCTATCTTCATCGACGACACGCCGGGGATCTCGGTCATGGAGCTACGCACCAAGGCCCGCCGCCTGCAGGCCGAGCATGACCTGGGCTTCGTCGTGGTGGACTACCTGCAGCTGATGCAGGGCCGGAGCTCGGAGAACCGCGTCCAGGAGGTCTCCGACATCTCCCGCGGCCTCAAGGAGCTGGCCCGCGAGCTGAACGTGCCGGTCCTCGCCTGCTCGCAGCTCTCCCGCGCCGTCGAGCAACGTCCTGGCAACCGCCCCCAGCTGTCGGACCTCAGAGAGAGCGGCTGCCTCGCGGGCGAAACGCTGGTCTACCTCCCGGCCGAGGGCGCGTACCGGCGCATCGACAGCCTCGTGGGGCAGAGCGGTTTCGACGTCCTCGCGCTGAACGAGGAGACCTGGAAGCTCGAGCCGCGCCGGGTGCTACGCGCGTTCTGGACCGGAACCAAGCCGGTGTACCACCTCACGACCAGGCTCGGTCGGACCCTGCGCGCCACAGGCAACCACAGGTTTCTCACCATCCGGGGCTGGCGCCGGCTCGACGAGTTGATGCCCGGCGAAAGGATCGCCGTCCCCCGCACACTCCCCGGCCCATCTCAGCCCACAATGCGCGATGAAGGGCTGGCCCTGCTCGGACACCTCATCGGGGACGGCTGCACGCTGCCCCGGCAGCCGGTCCACTACACGACGAACGACCGGTCGCTCGCGGAGCACGTGGCCGATCTCGCGCGCGACGTGATGCCGCGCGACGTGATGCCGCGCGAGGTATGGCGCATCCATGCTGTCTCACCCACGGCCCGTCCCGGCATCACGTCGCGCGCGATGCACGCGTTGCTCGGGACTGCCTGCTGCGGCACCGCCCTCTACGAGCAAAACATCAGCCGCGACCGCGCCAGACGCCTGGCCGGCGTCGTCCACTCGCGCGAACTGGCCGCGCTCGCTGAGAGCGACGTGTACTGGGACGAGGTGCTGGCCATCGTCCCGGATGGCGAGAGCCAAGTCTACGACCTAACCGTCGAGGGACTACACAACTTCGTCGCCAATGACATTACGGTCCACAATTCGATCGAGCAGGACGCGGATATCGTGATGTTCATCTACCGCGAGGAGGTCTATGATCGCGAGACGCCCCGCAAGAACGTCGCCGACATCATCGTGGCCAAGCATCGCAACGGCCCGCTGGCCGATATCGAGCTGTACTTCTCCGGACAGCAGACCCGCTTCTACGAGTTGGAGCAACGGTACTCCGTGCCGCGGTAGCAGCCGCCACCCGTCACCAGCCTGGATTCCTGGGCAATGACTGGTTTTTCCATTCGCCGCTGGCGCCCAGGAGGGGCAAGGCCAATTGTTCAGCAGCGGAGCCGTCACCCTCGGCCTCTCCCCTTGGGAGAGGGGCCCTTCGTTGGCCGTGAAGCCGCCAGGCGAGATCATCTCACCGGCTTCTGGCCGGGAGGCTCCCCGGGAGAGGCAGCCATGCCCGTGGCAAGTGACCGACGGGGCGCCTGATCTGGCTGAACGGGTTGGGGCCGGCCAGGGACGACGCGCCGCCACACCGGACCATGGCACATGATCACCCAGAAGGTTGGGCTGATCCTCTTCGCCGCCGGTCCCGGCCGGACCAGCATCGAGCAGTTGGTGGGGCGGGCGCGCCTGGCCGCGACGCGTGATCTGGTAGAGATGGCGCTGGCCTGCCCGCTGGTGGAGCGGGTGGTCGTCGCCACCGGCGCGCCGGAGCTGGTGGAGCAGCTGCCCGCCGACAGCCGCCTGGCGGTGGAGCTCGACCCGCCGGGGGAGCCCTTTCACTTCGGCCAGCGCCTAGCCGCCATCATCGACCGCTACTGTATCCGCTGGCCCCTGTACTTCGGGGGCGGGAGCGCCCCGCTGCTGGCGCCCGAGTCGCTCCACGAGTTGTGTGAAGACCTCCTTGCCGCCACGGGGCGGGTCATCGCCAACAACCTGCGGTCGGCCGACTTCTTTGGCTTCTCGCCGCCGGAGGCTATCTACCGGATCGCCCTGCCAGCCGACCAGGATAACACCGTCCCTTACCTCCTCTCCCGCCAGGCGGGCCTGCGCGCCGAGGCGCTCGAGCCGGCCATCGAGAACTGCTTCGATCTGGATACGCCGGCCGACCTGATGGTGCTACGCCTGCTGGAGCAGACGAAGCGGCACCTACGCCGCTATCTGGACGACGTGGCGCTGGACGCGGGGCGGGTGGAGGCGGTGCTGCCTCAACTGGTCAGCGCGGCGGCCGACGTGGCCCTGATCGGGCGCGTCGATACCGCCATCTGGGGCGCCGCGTCGCCGGATAGTCCCGCCGTCAAGCGCCTGTACGTCGAGGAGCGGAGCCTGAAGGCGTTGGGACGGGACGCGCGGGGCGAGGTGCGCTCGCTCATCGGCTGCTTGTTTGAAGCTGTGGGGCCGGCCGCCCTGTTCGCCTCTCTCGCGTCCCTGGCCACCGCCGTGTTCTTCGATACGCGCGTGCTCTTCCACCACCTGCGGCTCCAGCTCTCGGCGCACGATCGCTACGCGTCCGACCTGGGAGAGGTGGACGCCATCCGGGATCCCACGGCGCGCGAGTTCACGGCGGCGGCCCTGGCGTGCCCCGTGCCGGTCATCCTCGGCGGTCGCAACGTCGTCGCCGGGGGCTTGTGGGCGCTCACCCAGGAGGCCTGGAACCGCGTCGACGCCGGCCTGCTGGCGGCGGCGTCGCCGGCCGCGCCCGCCCGCCAGCCACCGCTCGTTTGATCTCCCCGTCGGCGCCGCATCGGCCGAACCGCCGGCCCCGCCACTACGGCACGGCGGGGCCTAGTGCTGTTTCAGACGACCTCTTTGGGAATACAAGCCCGCGCACCAGGGAAGGCAATGCCAAATCGCTGGCCTGATGGTGCACTAGCGGTGGCCAGTCGGCTCTCGGCGCGCTTCTTGTCCCTTTCTTACCGAATTCTGGCGCCACTCTGCGCTCCGCCGGCTATGAGTTATGGTGGACGGACCGCCCGCACGGCAGGTGTCAGATCCGTATCGCGGCGACTGGTCCGGCGGCCGGTCTCCCGCCCGAGCGACCACGCTTCGGGCGGCGCCGGCCGGCGGCACGCCGGTGGTGGCCCGGATGGCGGCGGTGCGCGACCGCGCCCACGCCGGCCGGGCTCGTCTGGAAGCAGGACGCTGCGGCTCAGCGGGTGGTCCGTCCCCATTCTCTCAGCCACTCCTGATCACGCCGCCTATCCCCCATCAGCTAAACGATCCGCGTCTGGCCGCTGGCGGTCCAACCCGCTAACCTGGATGCCTGTGAAGATGGCCAGCCTTTCCATTCGCCGCCGGTGCCCCAGGGACGCGTGACCGGTTCATCTCCGCCAGCGACGCGTCCGTCTCCCTGAGGGAGAAGGTTAGGGCTCCTTCTGCCGAGGGGTCCCGTCCCCCACGGGGAGAGGGTCAGGGTGAGGGCTCCTTTCACAGCCAGCAAGGAGACCCTTCTCCCAAACGGTGACGGCGCCGCTCGTAAAGCGTCCAGGGCAAGGGGCGCGCCCAGGTGGGAGCCGCCCGCGCCCGCGTGCCCGCGCCCATTGACTCCTGCACGTTTGTACAGGATACTGTTGGTATGTCATTCCCCGGCCGGCAGCGCCCGCTCACGGATCGCCAGCGCCGCGTGCTCGACCTCATTAGCGCCAGCCTGATCCGCACCGGCCGACCGCCCACCTTGCGTGAGATCGGCCAGCACCTGGGGATCACCTCCACCAACGGGGTGCGGGACCATCTGCAGGCCCTGATCGAGAAGGGCTATCTCCAGCGCGACGGGCGCAGCGCCCGCGGCCTGCGCGTCCTGCGCCTGCCGTCAGGCCGGGTGGCGGATGGGCCGGCAGCCGGCGGGATGCGGGGCGCCGGCGGCGCGCGGGAGGTCTCGGTGCGCGTGCCCGTGCTGGGCCGCGTCGCGGCCGGCCAGCCGGTGCTCGCCAGCCAGAACGTGGAACAATACCTGGCCATGGATCCAGAGATCATCCGCGACGGCGACGTCTTTGCGCTCCGTGTCCGCGGCGATAGCATGCGCGACGCCGGCATCCTCGACGGCGACTACGTCTTCGTCCGGCAGCAGGCCACCGCCCAGCCGCGGGACATCGTGGTGGCCTTGATCGGCGACGAGACCACGGTCAAGCGCTTCATTCCCGCTGGCGAATACGTCCGGCTGGAGCCGGAGAACCCGCAGCACGAGCCGATCGTCGTCCGGCGCGATGACCCCAGACTGGCGATTCTGGGCAAGGTGACGGCCGTCCTCCGTACTATTAAGTAGGCATCTCTTCACTGCGCTCGCGGCACCAGGCGGTGAGCGGAGGTGCGCTGGCGCGCCCCCGCCATGCCCGGACCGCCGGCATCGGGCGGCGACCGGATCACCACCCGATCACCGCGAGCCCGCTCCAGGCGGGCGAGCGGATCACCACCTGGCCGGCGAGCGGCCAGTCCAAGGCAACTCCTAATGATTAGTCTGCTTACCAAGCTCCTGACGGGCGGCAGCGAGCGCGAGCTCAAGAAGCTCCGGCCACTCGTGGAGCGGATCAACGCGCTGGAGCCCCAGTTCGAGCGCCTGTCCGACGACGAGCTGCGGGCCAAGACGGCCGAGTTCCGACGCCGGCTGGGCGTCCCCGCCACGGGGCCGGCCGACGCGCCGCGGGGCGCCACCCGCCACGGCCCGGCGCTGGCCAGGGCC
>DAOTTI010000130.1:0-28408 GCA_034437795.1 Chloroflexota bacterium
CCAGCGCGAACGAGCCGATCGATCCATCCGAGATCACGCCAGAGCACATCAACCGCAACCGCCGCTGGTTCATGCGCCGGGCCGTGCGTGGCGCGGGCGCGCTCGGCGCCGCCGCGGCCCTCGCGGCCAGCGCCTGCGCCCCCGGCCGGACGGGTGAAGGCGCGCTGAACCCGCGCTTCCTGGCCGGCGCTGAGCCGGAGCCCGGCGACGAGAGCGCCGGCGCGGGGCGCGCCGCTGACACGGGCGTGGAAGGCGCGCCGGACACGCCCAACACCTTCGAGGCCATCACCAACTACAACAACTACTACGAGTTCTCCCCTGATAAGGAAGCGCCGGCGCGCCTGGCAAGGACCTTCAAGACCTCCCCCTGGACCGTCGCCGTGGGTGGGCTGGTCCACAAGCCCAGGACTTACACCATCGAAGAGCTCCTGGAGCGCTTCCCGCAGGAGGAGCGCATCTATCGCCTGCGCTGCGTCGAAGGTTGGTCGATGGTTATCCCCTGGCGCGGGTTCCCCCTACAGAAGCTCCTGGACGACGTGGAGCCGGCGTCGGACGCCAAGTTCGTGCGCTTTGAGACGGTGATGCGCCCGGAGGAGATGCCGGGCCAGCGCAGCAGCGCCGGCGGGGTCTATCGCTGGCCCTACGTGGAGGGGCTGCGCCTGGATGAAGCCCTCCACGACCTCACCCTCCTGGTCACCGGCCTGTACGGCAAGCCCCTGCCGCCCCAGAACGGCGCCCCCCTCCGGCTGGCCGTGCCCTGGAAGTATGGCTTCAAGAGTGTGAAGGCCATCGTCAAGATCGACCTCGTGGATAAGCAGCCGACTACTTTCTGGATGGCGGCGGCGCCCCATGAGTACGGCTTCTACGCGAACGTCAATCCGGACGTGCCCCACCCGCGCTGGTCGCAGGCCACGGAGCGGCGCATTGGCGAGCTGCGCCGGCGTAAGACGCTCCCCTTCAACGGCTACGCCCCTCAGGTGGCCCACCTCTACGCCGGCATGGACCTGAGGAAGAACTTTTAAAAGAATGAAGAAGGACGAATGAAGAAGGATGGAAAAGGATGAGGCGCGCCGCCGCACACAGGCCACCACTTCTTCCTTTTCCCTTTTTCCTTCTTCATTACTGCACAGCCTCTGGCTCCGCCTCGCCGTGCACATGGGAGCCCTGGTGCCCCTGGCGCAGCTCCTGTGGGACGGCACCCACCACCAGCTTACGGTCAACCCCATTCAAGAGATCACTGTCCGTACGGGCAAGACGGCCCTGGTCTTGCTGGTCCTGACGCTCGCCTGCACGCCGGTGAGCACGGTGCTGGGCTGGAAGCCGGCCCTGCTGGTCCGCCGTACGTTGGGCCTGTACGCCTTCTTCTACGCCAGCCTCCACTTCCTCACCTTCACCGTCCTGGATTACGGCCTGGACTGGGCGCTGATCCAGCAGGCGATTGTGGAAAAGCGCTTCGTCCTGGCCGGGTTCGCCGCCTTCCTGGCCCTGGTGCCCCTGGCCCTCACCTCCACCAAAGGATGGATGCGCCGCCTGGGGAAACACTGGAAACGCCTGCACCGGCTGGTCTACGTCGCCGCCCTGCTGGCCATCGTGCACTACGTCTGGCTGGTCAAGGCCGACGTGCGCAAGCCGCTCCTGTACGGGGCTATCGTGGTCGCGCTCCTGGCGCTGCGCCTCCCCCAGGTGAGGCGCGCGCTGGTTCGGGCGCGCTACCGGCGCGCCCGGCGCCCGCGGCGGGCCCGCGCCGCTCCGCTGGGCGCGGAGCTGCTCCGGCGGCACTACTGAGACAACTGGGGTAGCTGCCCCGCGCGCGCGCCACCGCTACAGTACACTCCAGCCAGACGTTGTGCCGTGTGGCGCCGCTTGATTGCCGCCGCGACGCCGTGAGGCGTGGTAGAGGCTCGCAACGGGGCCAGGCAGGGGTGCCGTGCAGGAGCTAGCTCTCTACCAGGAGATCGTGAACAACTCCCTGGCCGCCCTGGGCGCGAGGTTCGTCAATCTCTCGGGCTTCGACCGCGAGCGGCAGGAGATCTTCACTGTGGCCTGGGCCGGTGGCCCCCGCCACCTGCTCCAGCAGACGATCGTGGCCTGCCGGCAGCTCATTCCGGGCTTCGACCTCACGCGGCTTCGCATCGGCGTGGACGCGAACCCCCACCTCCGCGCGATCCACGTCGAAGGCCTGACCGTGCTCGCCCCATTCGAGGCGGTGGCAGAGGGCACGACCGATCCGCGCCTGGTCGCTGCGGCCCGCCGCGTCCTGGGCCTGCAGTACACCCTTGCCGTTCCCCTCAAGCTCAGGCACAGCGTCGCCGGATCCATCGCCTTCCATGGCCCGCGCCGCTTTGGCAGCGCGGCCCGCCGTACCGCGGAGGCCTTCGCCCGCCAGGCGGCGCTGACGCTGGAGAATACGCGCCTCTCCCTGTTGCAGCGCAGCCAGCTGGAGGAGCTGGCGCGCTCGCGCGAGGAGATCGCGCGCCACGCCGCGGAGCTCGCCCGGTCGCGCCAGCGCCTGACCGAGGCCGAGGAGCGCCTGCGCCGCAACGTGGCGGAGTTCCTCCACGGCCGCGTCCAGACGCAGCTCCTGGTCGTCTGGCACCAGTTCAAGGAGGTCAGCCGCCTCTGGGACACCGATCCGGCGCGGGCCCGCGCCCTGCTGGAACAGAGCACGGAGCGCCTGGACGAGATCCGCGAGCAGGAGCTCCGCAAGGCCAGCCACCTGCTCCATCCGTCCATCATCCGCATGGGGCTGGTCCCCGCCGTCCGCTCGCTCGCCGCCCGCTTCACCGATCCGCTGCGCGTGCAGGTGCATGTCGGCCAGGACCTGGTCCGGCTCGATGACCCGCTGGAGAACCGGCTGCCGGAGCCGGTGCGCCTAGCCGCCTACCGCGTGATCGAGGAGGCCATCGCCAACGCCATCCGCCACGGGCAGGCCAGCGTCGTCGACGTCTGGCTCTGCGTGGAGCACCCCGACAGCCAGGGAACCGTGTCCCACCTGTCCGTGCGCATCGAAGATAACGGGCGGGGGTTCGACGTGGCCACCTTGCAGCCCGGCCTCGGGCTGAGCAGCGTCGCCGGACGTGTGGAGCAGCTCGACGGGTCCTGGGAGATCGACAGTACCCCCGGAAAGGGGACGACGCTCTCGGTCCGCCTGCCGCTCCGCGGCATTACCCCTCCTTCTGCCCGCCCCCTCTCCCGCATCTCCTCGCCGCCCGCCGGCCACGCCGCCCGCCGCCCGGCGCGCACGGCGCCCGACCTCGAACCCGACGTCGATGGCAGCATCCTCCAGGATCTGACCTCCGGCGGGTCGCTGCCCGCCACCGACCACATCCCCTCACCCTCCAGTAGAGGGACAGGGTGAGGGCTGTCCCTCCTCCCTCTAGGCGAGGGTAAGGGCTGTCCCCTCTCCCAAAGGGAGAGGGTGAGGGCCCCGCTTGGAAGAAGGTCCCCTCCCTCGCTACTCGCTACTCGCTACTCGCTACTCCGGACCAGGCCGAGCTGAGGCCTCCCTCTACCAGGACGCTGGTTCCAGCACGATCACTGTGTCGATCGGGTCAGGGGCGGAGACAGGGCCCTGGATCGTCAGGCTGCCGTCGCCGCCCCGAGCGGTGCGCAGACGCGTCCCATCCCGCAGCAGGAAGGCGCTCGCTGCCAGGAGATCCCCCTGCGCCCGCCGCCCGCTCTGGCCGCCCCCGCCCAGCTGCCCCACCGCCGGCAGACGGATCTCGCCGCCGGCGGGCCAATCGAAGACGTGCAGGTAGAGCCTGCCCGCGCCCCCCGCAGCCGCGCGCTTGACGGTCGTCCGGCACCAGCCCAGTCCCTGCAGCGGCCCCGGCCGCGTGCCGTACACCGCCTCCCCGTTCACGTCCAGCCACTCCCCCATCGCCAGCAGCCGCTCCACGCTCGGCTGTGGAATGACCCCCTCCGCCGTGGGCCCGACGTTGAGCAGGTAGTTGCCGCCCTTGCTCGCGATGTCCACCAGCTTGCGGATCAGGTCCCGCGGCGCCTTCCAGTTCTCATCGTAGTACTTGTAGCCCCAGGTGTCGTTGATCGTAGCTGGCGTCTCCCAGTCCTGGTCCACCAGCCGCTCGGGGATGACGTTATCCCGCGCCTCGGCGTAGTCGCCCAGGCCGTTCCCGATGCGCCCGTTCACCAGACAACCGGGCTGCAGGTTGTGCACCAGGTCCACTAGCTCCTTGCTCTGCTGGAAGGAGATGCGCCGCGGCGTATCGAACCAGATCACGCTGATCGGGCCGTAATTCGTGAGCAGCTCGCGCACCTGCGGCTTGACGTAATGCTCGATGTACCCGTCGAAGTCCTTCGTCGCCTCGTCGTAGTCCCAGTCGTTGCCGTCTCCGCCGGGATGGTGCCAGTCCTGGGTCTGCGAATAGTAGAAGCCAAGCCGGACCCCCTGGCGCGCGCACTCCGCAGCCAGCTCCTTCAAGGGGTCGCGCCCAAAGGGCGTGGCGTCCACGATGTTGTAGGTCGTCACGCTCGACTTGAACAGGCAGAACCCATCGTGGTGCTTGGCCGTGATCACCAGGTACTTCTGGCCGGCCCGCCTGGCCAGCGAGACCCACTCGGCGGCGTCAAACTTCACCGGATTGAACTGCCGCGCCAGCTGCTCGTATTCCTTCACCGGAATGCGGGCGCGGTACATGATCCACTCGCCAATGCCGGGGATGCGCTCCCCCTTCCACTCCCCGGCGGCGATGGCGTACAGGCCCCAGTGGATGAACATGCCGAACTTGGCGTCGCGAAACCAGTCCAGGCGCGGATCGTGGCGGGCGTCCGGCCGCTGGCGAGACGACTCGCGAATGGGTCCTTCGTCGGTTGCCGTTGCTGCCATTGACGTGCTCCTCGTGCGCTCGTACGTTGAAATCTGCTGGTAAGTCAGGAGGGTGGCGTGGGAGAATCGTACGCAACGGCGGACACGACGAGAACACGGACGAGGACAGGAATGAAGGCAGCGCGGCTCCATGCCCCGCGGGACGTGCGCGTGGAAGACATCCCCGCCCCCGAGCCGGGGCCGGGCATGGCCCTGGTGCGCACACGTGCGGTCGGCCTCTGCGGCTCCGACCTGCACTACTACCGTGAAGGGCGCATCGGCGATAGCCTGGCGGCGCAGCCCCTGGTGCTGGGCCACGAGTTCTCGGCCGACGTGGTCGCGCTCGGGCCGGGCCTGGACCGCGATAGCGAGACGCCCCTGCGTCCGGGCATGGCCGTGGCCGTGGATCCGGCCATCCCCTGCGGCGCGTGCGAGCACTGCCTGGCCGGCCCCCCCAACGTCTGTCCGCGCGTCCGCTTTGCCGGCACGCCGCCGACCGACGGCGCCCTCCAGGAGTACCTGGCCTGGCCGGCGCACCTGCTCCATCCCTTGCCGGCGGGGATGAGCGCGGACGTGGGGGCGCTACTCGAGCCTCTGGGAGTGGCCATCCATGCCCTCGACCTGGCCAGGGTCCGGCTGGCGGATACCGTGGCCGTGCTGGGTGCGGGGCCGATCGGCCTGCTGGCCATCCGCCTGGCCAACCTCTCCGGGGCGGTGCGCGTCTTCGCCACGGACGTCCTGCCGGAGCGGGTGGCCGCTGCCCGAGCCTTTGGCGCGCATGACGCGATCCTGACCTCCAGCGCCGCCGGCGCCTCCAGTCGCGGCGCGCTCGCCGCCGACCCCGTGGCCTGGGTTCGAGAGCGCACCGGCGGGCGCGGCGTCGATGTCGTGATCGAGTGTGCGGGCGCCGACGAGACCCCGCGCCAGGCGGTGGAGATGGCGCGGCCGGGCGGCACCGTCGTCCTGGTGGGCATCCCGTCCGACGACCGGGTGGAGTTCGGCGCCGCCCAGGCGCGGCGCAAAGGCTTGACCATCAAGCTCTGCCGGCGGATGAGGCACGTCTATCCGCGCGCCATCGCCCTGGTGCAGGCCGGGCTCGTGGACCTCCCGCGGCTGGTAAGCCACCGCTTCCGGCTGGAAGACGCCCCGCGCGCCTTCCAGGTCCTCGATCAGGGCGACGGCGGCGTGCTCAAGGCCGTCATAGAGTGCTAAAGCCCGTCCTCGTCTTCCCACCCCAGCCCCAATCGTCACAGTCTCCTAACCGCCGAGAGGTCCCCTCTCCCTGTGGGAGAGGGTTAGGGGACCACCCCCACCGCGCTGGCGGTGCGACACGCCCCCTCTCCCTGTGGGAGAGCGTTAGGGTGAGGGCTCCCTCCTCGCTCGTCGCCACTCGCCACTCGCTACTCGCCACTCGGCCCTCGCCACTCGCTACTCCACGTCGGTCACGGCCAGGCCCTGCACGTGCTGGGTGAGATAGCGCGCGGGCCAGGGCACCGGCAGGCGCTCCCAGGTGCGGCCGGCATCCGCAGAACGAAAGACGCCCTTGTTCGACGCGGCGTAGACGACGCCCGGCTCCGTGTGGTTGGTGGCCAGCACGTAGATGACGGTGCCCTCAGGCTCCGGCAGCCCGTCGCGCGCCTCCTGCCAGCGGCCCTCAGCTTCGCCCCCATGGCGGTAATACAGGGTCGAGTTGGCTACCTGCGGGTCATGGGCCTGGCGGGGCGTGAACGAGCCAGAGTAGACCACGCGCTCTGGATCGCCTGGATCGACCGCCACGCTCCACCCGTAGGCGTGGCGGATGCCCTCGCCGGCCGCATACCAGCTAGCGCCACCGTCGTCGCTCTGCATCAGCGCCTTTCCCTGCCCGCCCATACCGTCCGCTGCCGGAGCGTAGATGCGCCCCGGCGCGCGGTCGTGCGTGGCCAGGGTGTGGGCGTCGCGCGGGCCGCCGGGCTTGCGGTCCTCGAAGGTCCGCCCCCCATCCAGGCTGCGCATCACGCCCCCCTGCTCGATGGCGACGTACAGCCGGCCGGCGACCACGGGATCGAGTTCGATCCAGCGAACGTGGTGGGTGTACGGCCGAGGCGGAAAGGACCAGGTCGGGACCGACGGCAGCGCCAGCAGAGCCCTGGCCTCCTCCCAGGTCTCGCCGCCGTCCTCAGAGCGGAAGAGGGCGCTCGGCTCGGTGCCGGCGTAGAGCACGCCGTACTCCGCGCCGTTCTGCCCCCGCCGCGCCCGTTCCAGTGGGCTGACGGCCACGGCCATGACCTTATCGTGGGTGATGCCTTCACCCGCCGGCTGCCAGCTCTGGCCGGCATCCTCGCTACGCCACAGGCCCTGGCCGAAGGTGCCGCAGTAGACGCGTTCGGGGCGGAGCGGGTCATAGGCGAGGCACTGGGTGAGCCGTCCGTCCAGCCTGGTCTCCAGGCGCCAGCCCCCAGCCTGCTGGCTGAACTGCGCCAGGCCATCCTCCATGCCAACGTAGATCCGGATCATGGCCACCTCCTCGAAGCCGTCGCTCCGCCCTGGGCGCCTATATCAGGCACTCACGCGCTATCCCGCCACGGGCCTACCGCCGGTAGCCCCGCCCACGCGGCAGCACGTGGATCGCGCCACTTTCGTCAAGACGAAACTGCACGCGCCACTCGCCCACGCGGAGCCGGAACTCATCCTCCGTCCCCCCGTAGGCGCCTGACGTCTCCCTGGTCCGTTTCGGCAAGGCGTTCCACTGCCCGCCCTACACGCTGGGCCACCGCCCGATCCAGGGGCCGCATGTCCGCCTAGGCTCGCCTGGCCCAGAGAATTGGCCGTGTCACCAGCCGATCTCATACCGCAGCTCGTCGTTGGTGACGTCATCGCCGACTGCAATCTGCTCCCGCGCCTCCTGCGCCCCGATCCCCTCATCCTTGGTTTCGACCTCGTTGTCGTAGGGCGCCATCAGCAGCTTGAGCCGTAGCAGGTCCACCGTACGGTCTCGCAATCCGAGCAGCACCTGCTGCGCCAGCAGCAGTTCCTTCTCCGGAAGCTCATCAATGAGCCGGTGGAGCGCCTCTTTGGTGGTCATTCCCAACCTTCCTAACGTTCCCGATGGTCCCCCGCCTTAAGCCTACCGCCTCCCGCCACGCCCACGCTTGGCCCGGCCTCCTGGGGGCCGCAGGCGCACGGCCCTACACCTTGAACTTTGAGCGGGCCTATTCGGATGGCAGTACCAGCACCTTCAGCGACGCGCCGGCCTCGCGCGCCAGGCGCAGCGCCTCCCCCGCGCGCGCCAGCTCGAACTGGTGCGTGATCAGCGCCTCCGCCTGCACCTGGCCCGTTGCCAGCAGGCGCAGGGCCTCGCGCGTGTCCGCAGGGCCGGCGGAATAGGAGCTGACGACCGTCTGCTCCCCGAAGAAGAGACGGTAGGGCTCGATTGCCACCATAACGCCGGGCGGCGGCGGTGCGAACAGCAGCACCGTCGCCCCCGGGCCGGCCAGCGTCAGCCCCTGCTCCGTCGCCGCCCCGCTGCCAGCGCAGACGATCACCGCGTCCGCCCCGCCGGGGCCAAGCACCTCACCGGCTTCGGCCGGCGCCACCGCCTCATCCGCTCCCAGCCGCCGTGCCATCTCCCGCCGGAACGGCACCGGCTCGCTCACCACGATCCGGCCGGCCCCCCGCAGGCGCAGCAGCTGCACAAAGAGCAGCCCCATCGCCCCGCTCCCGACGACGGCCGCCACGTCCCCAGGATGCAGGGCCACCCGTCCCAGCGCGCGCACGCAGCAGGCCAGCGGCTCGATCACCGTCGCCGCCGCAAACGACAGAGCCGGTGGCAGGGCCAGCACGTCACGGCTCGCGTTCGGCGCCGGCACGCGGATGTACTCGGCGAACCCGCCGGGGTCGATGTTGGTGGCGTGGAAGGTCTGGCACAGCGTCTCGTGCCCCCGCCGGCAGAAGCGGCAGGCGCCGCAGGGGACATGATGGTGGACGAACACCCGCGTGCCGGGCGCAAACGGCGCCCCGGCGCCGGCCGCCACCACCTCCCCGGCCGGCTCGTGGCCTAACACCAGCGGGCGCCCATCGCGCATCTTCTGGCGCAGGTACCAGTCCATCGTGTCCGAGCCACAGATGCCGCAGGCGCCGACGCGCACCAGCAGCTCACCGGGACCAATCTCCGGCCGCGGCGCCTCTTCCACGCGGACGTCATCCGGCCCGTAGTACCTGGCTACTCTCATGCGCCGTCGGTATCCCGTGGCCCAGGCTCAGCAGCGCTCGGGCGCGCCGCCTGCGGTCGAACGCTCCTCGCCCGCCGCCGAGGCCTGGGCCTGCGCGCCGTCCGCCGGCCCCTGGCCATCCGCTGCCGCCTTGGGTGGCGCCACGCACAGAAAGCCCAGCGGCTCATCGCCCGTAGCGTGAAACCAGTGCTTCTCGAACGGCGGGATGTAGATCACGTCGCCGGGGCCAATCTCCACCGTCTCCTCGCCCAGCAGCACCGACCCGCGCCCGCGCAGCACGTACACGCCGTGGTCGTGGGCGTGCTCGTCGAATGACGACCACCCGCCAGGCTGGATCTCGAAGTAGCGCAGGCCGTAGTGCTGCGCGCCGTCCTCAGGGCCGATCAGCGTCCGCCGGCTGGCCCCCAGCGTCGCGCCCTCGTACCGGTGGATTGGCGCGTTCTCCCAGTCCAGCGCGCCATCGCGACCGATAAATCTGCGGATGACTGCCATCTCAGCTCCCTGTAACTCCTGCGGCCTTCGTCGCGCACGCGGCGGAGCGCCGGCAGTCCGGACGGGCGCCTCTGACGCGTGCCGCGATCCTTTACGGCGTAATCACGTACTTGAGCCCCTCCCGCGCGGCCATGCGCCGCAGCGCCTCCAGCACCCCATCAAGCGGAAAGGCGCCGCTCAGCAAGGGCGCGGGATCGACCCGGCCGGAGGTAATCAGCCCCAGCGCCGCCGCCGCATGGCGCGGGTGGTAGTGAAAGGTCCCTTTCAGCGTCAGCTCGCCATAATGCAGGTCCCCTGCATCGACCTCCAGCGCCGTTCCGGGCGCGCATCCGCCAAAGAAGAGCACCGTCCCACCCTTCCGCGCCATGGCCAGCGCCTGCCGCCACGCCTCGAGCGTACCAACCGCCTCGATCACCCGGTCCGCCCCTCGCCCGCCGTTGGCCAGCGCCCGCACCGCCGCCACCGGCTCGCCCGCGGACGGATCCACCACGTGCGCCGCGCCAAAGGCGCGCGCCACCTGGCGGCGCTCCGCGTGGCGGTCGCACACGATCACCTGCGCGCCGGCCAGCGCCGCCAGCCGCGTGAGCAGCAGTCCCAGCGCGCCGCCCCCGACGATGGCCACCTGGTCGCCCGGCTGGATCTCCGCCACTTCGACCGCCCGCACGGTGCAGGCCAGGGGCTCCATCAGCGCAGCGTGCGCCAGCGGCAGGCCGTCCGGTACGGGATACAGATTGATGTCTACGATGCGCGCTGGAATGGTGGCGTACGTCGCAAAGGCGCCCCAGAAGAAGACCGGGTCCTCGCACAGCGAGAACCGCTGCCGCCGGCAGAAGAAGCACTGCCCGCAGGGCGCGGAGTTGGCGGCCACCACCCGCTGGCCCGGCCGGAACCGGTCCACACCCGGCCCAACTGCGGCCACCTTCCCTGCCAGCTCGTGGCCGAACGGCGCCGGCAGGCCGGCGATCTTGGGGTAGCTCCCCCGCCGGTAGATCTTCAGATCCGTGCCGCAGGTCAGCGCCGCGGCCACGCGCAGCACCACCTCCCCCGGCCGCGGCTCCGGCCGCGGCGCGTCCACCAGGCGCGCGTCCTCCGGCCCGTACAGCAGCCACGCACGCATCCTGCCCCCCTCACGTTCCACGCCCGCCGCCGGCCACCCCCGATCCTCAGCCCCCGTCGCCGACCACGCCCTATCCTCGGCGCGCGCCGGCGACTGGCTCATCTCCGGCGCCGCGCGCCGCGCGCCCGCGGCCATCTCCGCTGAACCCGTCATTCCTACCACCTTCCTCCAGAAGCGTCCCCCCTCGTACAGGGCGAGGGTTAGGGTGAGGGCCCTACTCGCCACTCGCTACTCGCTACTCGCCACTCGCTCGCAGCGCCGGCTGCAGGGGCATGGACCGCAGCCGGAGACCGGTTGCGTCGTAGATGGCGTTGGCGACGGCGGGGGCGATCCCCACGATAGGGGTCTCGCCAGCGCCGACCGAGGGCAGGTCCTTGCGGTCGAGCAGGACCGTCTCGATCTGGGGCACGTCGCCGAAGCGGGGGACGCGGTACTGCGAGAAGCGCGGATTGAGGATCCTGCCGTCCTCGAACTCGATCGCCTCCCAGAGCGCTCCGCCCAGCCCCTGCACGATGGCCCCCTCGATCTGGTTGCGGACGTTGTCCGGGTTGACGATGGCGCCGCACTCGAAGGCCTCTACCACGCGTACCACCCGCACCTCGCCCGTGGTGGCGTCGACCCGGACCTCGGCGCAGGTGGCGACGTAGCTGCCTTTCTCCGAGCCGGCGGCTAGGCCGAAGCCGGTCACCCCATCCGAACGCGGCCGCCGCTGCCAGCCAAATGACTCGGCGGCGGCCTCGAGCACGGCGCGCAGGCGCGGATCACGCAGGTTCTTCAGACGGAAGGCCAGCGGGTCCATGCCGGCTACCTGCGCCAGTTCGTCCATGTGGCTCTCCCGCGCGAAGTGGTTGGCCGTGGCGGCCAGCGCGCGATAGGACCCCTGGCGCAGGGGCGTGCGCGTGACGTGGAATTCGATGTGCTGGTGCGGGACGTCGTAGGGGGTGCGGATGGCGGCCGCGCCGGCGTTGTAGTTGTGGTACTCCCAGGCGAGCAGCGTGCCGTCCGCTCGCACGCCGCTGGTGATCTCGATCAGTGCGGCGGGGCGGAAGTAGGCCCAGGTGAACTCCTCCTCCCGCGTCCACACCACCTTCACCGGCCGGCCCGCGGCCCTGGCCAGACGGGCGGCCTCGATCGCCGCGTCGCCGTAGTGCTTGCCGCCGTAGCCGGAGCCGGTGTCCGGCACGATCACGCGCACCCGCTCCTCAGGGATGCCGAACGCCTCGGCCAGCTGCGCCCGCACGCCGAAGGGGCGCTGCGTGCCGGTCCAGACGGTCAACGTCTCCCCCTCCCACTCCGCCACCGCGGCGCGGGGCTCCAGCGGGGCGTGCGCGATGTAGGCGGCGGTGTAGGTCTGGCGCAGGGTGTGGTCGGCCTCGGCAAGACCCTGCTGGATGGAGCCGCTGGCATGCTGCACCCCGCCGGAGTACCGCTGCCTGGTCTCGCTCTCCGCCGGATGGGTCCGCAGATACTCGAAGAGCGTGCGGCTGGACGGCTGCGGCGGGGGCGCGCTCCATGCCGGACGCAGGGCCGCCAGCGCGCGCTCGGCTGTGGACGGGTCCGGCGCCGCCACCGCCGCAAAGTCCCCTTCGTGCACCACCAGTACCCCCGGGAGCGCGCGAGCCGCCTGCGTCTCCAGCGCGACCAGGGCCGCGCCCAAGGCCGGCGGGCGGAGCACCTTTCCGTAGAGCATGCCGGGGCGCCGCACGTCGGAGGCGAAGCGATGGGCGCCGGTCACGAGGTCGCGGGCGTTGACCTTTGGCGCGGACGTGCCGGCCACCGTCCAGCGCGCCGCCGGCGTGGTCGGGGCATCCTCGGGGATCTGCTCGGTGAGCGGCCGGCCGCCGGCCAGCTCGGCGAACGTGAGCGACTGCCCGGTTTCGGGGTGCGTGACGGAGCCGCCGGCGATCACCAGGTCGGCGCGAGTGGCCTCCCAGCGTTCGGCAGCCCAGTCCAGCAGCAGCTCGCGCAGGGCCGCGGCCGCGCGCCGGAGCTGCGGGGCCATCCCCGGGGTGGTGCGGCTGCCGAACGTGCCGCGGTCGAACGGCGTCCGCTCGGTGTCGGCCATGATCAGACGAACCGCCTCCAGGGGTAGGCGCAGCTCGTCGGCCACCGCCTGGGCGAGGGAGGTGCGGATCCCCTGACCCACCTCGACCTTGCCGGTGAAGACGGTCAGCGTGTTGTCCAGGTTGACCTGGAGCCAGGCGCCGATCGCCGACGGGGGAAGAGCCCTCACCCCCTGCCCCGCTCCCTCTTTGGGAGCGGCGGACGATGGAGCGCCAGCCTGCCCCGCCGCCACTGGCTCTGCTCCCCTTCCCCCCACAATGGGGGAAGGGGCCGTGGGATGAGGGGCGTGCGCCGGTTGCATGGTGGCGGCGCGCTGGATGGCGCGGGTGATGCGGGGGTAGGTGCCACAGCGGCAGATGTTGTTCTGCATCAGCTCAGCGATCTGCTGCTGCGTCGGCTGAGGGCACTGGCGAAGCACAGCGGCGCCGCGCATGAGCATGCCGGGGGTGCAGTAGCCGCACTGCATGGCGGCGCAGTCGATGAAGGCCCGCTGGAGGGGATGGAGGTCACCGCCTCCCTCGCTCTGGGCCAGGCCCTCGATGGTGACAATCTGCCGGCCGGCGGCGGCAGCGACGGGCGTGATGCAGGCGGGGACAGGCTCCCCGTCCAGAAGGACGATGCAGGCGCCGCACTGGCCTTCGCCGCAGCCGTACTTAGTGCCGGTGAGGTCGAGCTCGTCCCGCAGCACGCTGAGCAGCGTGCGGTCGAGGCCGGCCGCCACGGTCCTGGGTTCGCCGTTGACGTGGAGAGAGATGCTCCGGGACATCGCCTTCACACTACCACTGATCACTGTGCCACATCCACTCGCCCCCGCCTACCTAGCCGGCCGCGCGTACCCTAGTACCTGGCCGCGGTGTTTCTGCTGTGTTCCGCAATCTGGCCTGCATCCAGCAGGATCACCGTGGTGGAGTATTGGCGCCTTGAGCCTCTTCTTCGCCTCGGCCAGTGCCGCCCCCAGATCCGCAAGCGCGAACACGTAGCTTCCCCCTGAGCGAAGAGCAACGATCTCAATGGTGAGCGCATCCATGGATGGATCGCGGATGATCTCCGCCCACTGCTCGTCTCCGTGCCACAGCTCGGCGAAGAGATCTTCCCTTTGTGGGTCGCTGGCGATGGTGGCCGCCATCTTCGTACTCATGGCTCGAGAAATCCTATGAACGTTCCTGCTGCGTCCTCGCTTATGCCCCTGCCGTCTGGCGCACGGACCTCTGTTACTTGACCATAGCGCTTGGTCTGGCGTCGAGCGACCTGGGTAAGCGGGTCCGTGAGGATCTGCTCCACCACCCGCTCGGCAAGGCGGTTGATGGCGCTGGCATCACCGCGGGGCCTGGGGAACACGCTTCCTGGACGGCTCCCGTGCTCCTGGAGCGCTCTCCCTGCCTTCGTCAAGCCCGCGCGATCTGGTGCGCTGGCAGCCGGCAAGAGCGCCGCGCGCGAGGGCGGGCCGTCAGAGGAACCGCCCCCGTCCGACACCAAAGCTCACCTAGCCCCCGGCCGCCTCACCCGCGCCTCCGGCGGCAGGCTGTAGCGGTCGAACGCCTCCCGCAGGTGAGCCGTCTCATAATGGGCATAGATCTTCTTCGTCGTCTCTGGCGAGGCGTGCCCCAGAATGTCCTGCACCTCCGAGAGCTTGGCCCCCCGGTTGAGCAGCAGGCTCGCCTTGTCGTGCCGGAAGTCGTGGGGCGAGGCGTCGATGCCGATCGCCCGCGCGTAGCGCTTCACCACGTTCCAGATGGTCTGCGTCGTCAGGCGGTAGCGGGTGCCCTGCGGGCCCGGCTGCCCGCGGCCGGTATCGTGGCGGATGAAGAGGGGGAGATAGTGGTCCTGGCGAGCCTCCAGGTAGGTACGGATGGCGGCCAGCGTGCCCTCGTCGAAGAAGACGACGCGCTCCTTCTCCCCCTTGCCGGTGATCAGGGCCTGGTCGGCGTGGCCATCCTGCACATCGGTGCGGTTGAGCGCGGCCACCTCGGCGCGGCGCATGGCAGTGCAGTACAGGGTGCGGATCAGGGCGCGATCGCGCAGCAGCGTCAGCCGGCGCCGGCGCGCGGCGGCGCTCCCGCCCCCGGGCAGCGGCAGCGAGTCAACGTAGGTCACAATCTCCGGCAGGCGCCGGTCGATGCGGGGCGTGCGGTAGCCGGGCGGGCGCCCCATCACCTCCCGCAGCCCGGCGCGGAGACGCTCCATCGTCACTCCCGGCGGCGTGAGCCCGCGCCGTTCCAGGAAACGGTAGAAGGCGCGCGCGCCGGCCAGGTAGGTGAGGTGAGTGGCGCGGGCCGCCCGCCCGTGGCGCCGCACCAGCCAGACGTAGAAGCGATCCAGCGCGTCCGCCGGCAGGGCGGTGGTAGCGTGCGCCGCCGGGTCGAAGCCCCGCTCACGCAGGTACTCGAAGAACCGATCAAGGCCGGTGGCGTAGCACCTGGCCGTCTGGGGCGATTTGCCGGCCAGACTGTCCTCAAAGTCGCGCCGCGCCGCGCTGATGGAACACTCCGGATTCGGGGGTGGCGAGGCAAGGCTCATGGTCGCTGCCGCACGCGTGTCCGCTGGCATCTCTACCGATCAGCAACGCGCCGCACGCGCATTGGTAGTAGCCGGGGCTTACCCGCGGGCGCGGGCGATGTCCTCTCCCCGTGGGCCTCGTTCCCCCTCTCCGCGTCGGAGATGGGGCGGCGGGGCCAAGCCGCACGGCGGGGCAGCGTGGGCTAGAGGTGCGGCGCGGCCCCGACCGAAGGGGGTGAGGTCTACTCCCCTCTCCCGCGTGCGGAAGAGGGGCAGGGGGTGAGGGCTGCCCTCCCCGCTTCCTCCAAGATCCCCTTGCCTTCCAGCCAGAGGTTCGGTATGGTGCGAGAGGGCCGGCGCCCCAGGCTCCGACCCCGACTGCTTGACGTAATGCTGGCGAGCCGCCGCGAAGGCGGCGGGCATTCCTGTGGAGGAGGTTTCACGATGCAGCCTGGACAACTGGATCCCGGCCGTGTGCTCAGGTGGTCAAAACGGGCGGCCCTTGCCCGTGGCGGCGCGCTCCTGGCGGCCGGAGCAGTAACCGCCGCCTGTCGGCCGGCGGCCACCCCCGGAGAGGAGCCGGGGGCGGGCGCCGTGCCCTACAAGGTCATTAGCGGTAACAAGTTCGACGCCGGCGAGCGCCTGGAGTGGGCCAAGCTCACCGCTGCCGAGTTCAGCCGGATCAATGGCCCCAGGCTCACCGCTGAGCACGTGATCATGCCGTTCGATCAGCTCGTCCCCGCCCTGGTGGCCGGCACCGGGCCCGACGTGACCCAATCGAGCGGCTCCTGGTTCAGCGACTTCGTCGAGAAGGGGCATCTCAAGGAGATCACCCCATACGTCAAGCGCGACAAGCTGGACATGAACCGCTGGTACGTCCAGGAGGAGGTGCTCTTCCGCAAAGGCAAGCAGTACGGCATGCCCTTCTGGCAGGCCCACTCCGTCTACCTCTACAACAAGACGCTCTTCAGCAAGCACGCTGTCAAGCCGCCGGACAACGAGAACTGGACCTGGAACGACCTGCTGGACGCCGCCATCAAGCTCACGCGGTCGGGCGAGACCTTCGGGCTCCAGATGCCGTTCGGGTTCGAGTTCGGCTGGCTGAACTTCCTCCGCTCAGCCGGCGAGAACTACATCAACAAGGAAAAGACCAAGACCACGCTGAACACCCCCGGCGCCATCGAGGTCTTCCAGTGGCTGGTCGACCTGGTGCTCAAGCACAAGGTGCACCCCTCCCCCGGCGACACCAGCCTCGGTCCCGGCAACTGGTGGTACCAGGGTAAGATCGCCATCCAGCTTTCCGGCACCGGCATCCTGGGCGGTACGCTCACCGCCAAGCCCGACTTCGAGTGGGACCTGTTCGTCACGCCCAAGCACCCCAGGCTCGGCAAGCGCGGCATCAGCTCCAACGAGAACCCAATGGTGGTGACCAAGGACAGCAAGAACCCCGAGGCCGCCTACAAGCTGGCCCTCTTCTTTGCCGAGAAGTACTCCCAGGACCTGGTGGGCAAGTTCCGGATCAACATGCCCTCGCTCAAGGCCTCGGCGGCCGACCCGGCCGGCTGGCTGAGCAGCCCGCCGCCGTCGATGAAGGTCTCGCTGGAGCAGATGAAGCACGCCTGGAGCCTGGACTTCCACCTCAACTGGTCCCAGTGGTACAGCGAGACGATCAAAGTGCTGACCGACGCCTTCCGAGGCCAGATCAGCGTCAAGGAGGCCTGCGACAAGGCGTCGCAGCTGGGCGATACGCTCCTCCGGGGGGTCTAAGATGAACGGGCGGCTGGCGCACCTGGCCATACGCGCGCGGGACGCGCAGGCGACGCGGCGCTTCTACGAGCAGGGCCTGGGTCTGCGCTTTCTCGGCTACCGCGGGACTGCGTCGGGGAGCTTCGATCTCTCCGACGGGCACCTCAACGTCACCGTCATTCCCTACGACGGCCCGCCACGGCCGGTGCACGACGAGGGGACGGAGCACCTGCACGTCGGCGTGATCGTGGACGACGCCACCGCGGCCTACCACCGGCTGGTGGCCCTGGGCGCCACCGTGCTACGGGCCGACGTCAAGCAGCGCCGCGAGCCGGCGGACGTGCCCCCGCCCAACGGCTCGTTCAAGGTAGCCGACCCCGACGGCAACGTGGTCGACGTCACCGGCAACCCCCACGAATGGCGAACGTAGCTGATCAAGATCCCCTCTCCCTCTGGGGCAGGGCTAGAGTGAGGGCGCCTTTTTGAAAGCATCCCCTTTCCCTTTGGGAAGAGGCTAGGGTGAGGGCACCTTATTTGCAAGCGCCCCCTCTCCCGCACGCGGGAGAGGGGGCTGGAGGGTGAGGGCTCCCCTGGTGAAGCCCTCACCGCCATCAATCCGTAAGGGGGACCAGTGAGCGAGGCAGCAACCTACCGCGGCACCTACCGCGCTGGCGTCATCGGCCACACCGGCCGTGGCAACTACGGGCACGGGCTAGACATCGCCTTCGTGGGGCTACCCGGCGTGGACGTCCTCGCCGTCGCCGATCCCGATGAGACGGGCCGGCAGCGCGCCATGGCCCGCACGGGCGCCCCACGCGGTTATGCGGATTACCGTGCGCTGCTGGAGACCGAGCGCCTCGATCTGGTGGCGATCGGTCCGCGGCATGTCGACCAGCATGAGGCGATGCTCCTCGCCGCTATCCACGCGGGCGTCAAGGCCATCTACTGCGAGAAGCCGTTCACCCGCTCGCTCGATGAGGCAGACCGCGTGCTGGCCGCCGCCGACGAGCGGGGGGTCAAGATCGCCGTCGCCCACCAGAACCGCGCCTTTCCCGCGCCTCGCCTGGCCCGTGAGCTGATTGCCCAGGGCAAGATTGGGCGTCTGCGGGCGATCCGGGCCTTTGGCAAGCAGGACCGGCGCGGCGGAGGCCAGGACCTGATGGTGCTGGGGACGCACATGATGGACCTGATGCGCCTCTTCGCCGGCGACGCCCGCTGGTGCCACGCCCGCGTCACGCAGCAGGGGCGCGACGCCACGCCGGCCGACGTGCGCCCGGGCGACGAGGGCATCGGCCTGATCGCTGGCGACGACGTGATGGCGACCTACGGCTTCGACCACGGCGTCACCGGCAGCTACGAGTCCACGCAGGCAGACGACGCCAGCCAGGGCAACTACTTCCGCCTGGAGCTCTGCGGGACGGGCGGCATCGTGGCCATCTGGAGCAGCGCCACCCACCCTGTCTACCTCTATCCGCGGCCGTTCGCCCTGCCGGACCGCGCCGGCGACTGGCGGGCGCTGCCGGTCGAACCGCTCCCCATGCCCGCCGGCGCCCCCGAAGGGGCCGGCGACATGCACCCCGCCAACCAGGCGCTGGTGCGCGACCTGCTCGCCGCGGTAGAGCACGACCGCCGCCCGCTCTCCAGCGGCCACGATGCCCGCGCCGCCTTGGAGATGATCCTGGCCGTCTACGAGTCCCACATGCACGGAAACCGCGTCCGCCTGCCCCTGGCGGAACGCGTCCACCCCCTCACCCAATGGACAGCCACCTAACCCCACAACGCCGCTTTAGCTAATCCACATTATCGTAAGCGTCTTTCCTGGGCCTCGTCCCGCGGCCCGGCCACGGCCGAAGGAGGGTGCACCTCACAGCGGCCGCCGATCCGGTTGTGCTGGGCGCACCCGCTAGAGACCCAGGCCCTTGAGCGAGAGAGGTGAAGGAGGAGAAAGGCGCATGAAGATTACGCGCATCGAGACCCTGCCCGCGCCCATGGGCTACCGCGACTTCCTGGTCTGCCGCGTGCACACCGATGAAGGGATTACCGGCATCGGCGAGCCGTACCCGGTAGGGCCGAACACGGCGGTAGCCGCGGTAATTGCCGACTTCGCCACCTGGCTGGAAGGCAAGGACCCGCGAGACATCACCGGCATCTGGCAGCACCTCTACGCCCACTCGCGCTTCCCGGGCGGCTCCGTGGTCAACGCCGCCATCTCTGGCATCGAGCACGCGCTCTGGGATATCTCCGGCAAGGCGGCCGGGCTGCCGGTGTACCGCCTGCTGGGCGGCAAGTGCCGCCAGCGCATCCGCGTCTACCAGAGCTGCGGCGGGGCGACGCCGGAGGCCTGCGCCGAGGACGCGCGGCGCCTGGTCGAGACCTACGGCTACACCGCGCTCAAGATGGCCCCTCACCCGCCCCACGCCGAATCGATGCCCTGGCCGGCGGTGGTGCGGGCGGCCGAGGCCCGCCTGCGCGCGGTGCGCGACGCCGTCGGGCCGGACGTGGAGATCGGGCTGGACCCCCACGCCCGCATCTTCGAGCCGGTCAAGGCGCAGCAAATGGCGGAGGCGCTCAAGCCGTACAACCCCTTCTTCTTCGAAGAGCCCCTGCGCCCCGAGAACGTGGAAGCGCTGGCCCTGTTCCGGCGCGCCTGCCCCATCCCCGTCGCGACCGGCGAGATGCTCTACACTACCTTCGGCTTTCGCGAGCTGCTGCAAAAGCACGCGGCCGACATCATCCAGCCGGACGTCTGCATCTGCGGGGGCCTGCTGGAGATGAAGAAGATCGCTGCCCTGGCCGAGGCGCATTATGTCACGGTGGCGCCCCACAATCCCACCGGCCCCATCGCCACCGCGGTCAACGTCCACTTCGCTGCCACGACGCACAACTTCCTGATCCTGGAGTACCATCCGGACGATAAGGGCCCGCGGGCCGACCTGCTCCAGCAGCCCATCCGCCTCAAGGACGGCTATCTGGAGCTGCCGGAGACCCCGGGCCTCGGCATTGAGCTGAATGAGGACGCTATCCCCAGGCGCCCCATCCGGAACTGGCGCCGTGGCGCCCCGCTGCGCCCGGACGGTGCCCCAGATTTCATCTGACACGCCTCAGGAGCGAGTAGCGAGGACGGAATGGCCACAGGATGAGGGCCTACGCCCAAGAGCCCCCGCTCCCAGAGAGAGGGTGAGGGCTGCGCTTGTGAAGCGTCCAGGCTCGCCGGCCGCCTGGAGCTAAGCGTTGCACGAGGGCCGGACCGATTGGGGCGGCTCCCCGATCCGAATTGTGTCGGCGCCCCTATCCGAGAGAGGCAATGGCCTCGGCGTAGTCCCGCGCCGCCTGCGCCCGGGCGCGCACGATCTCCGCCAGCCGCGGCACGATCTGGCCATAGGGCACGGCGGCGTTGGCCTCCACCTGCTCCACCCAGCGCCGCGGGAGCCCCGCCGCGCCGCGGTAGGCCCCCGCCAGCCCGCCGGCCATGGTCCCGATGGTGTCCGCATCGCGGCCAAAGTTGGCGCCCCAGATGATCGTCCGCTCGGGGTCGCCCGCCGCCAGCGCGAAGATGGCCAGGGCCGCCGGCACCGTCTCCCGCGAGTCGGACTGGGTGGGATACAGGTGGCGCTCGTAGTAGGCGGCACGGAAGGCCTCGTAGCCACCCGTCTCCTGGGCTAGGGCTAGCGTCTCCTGGATCCGCTGGCGCATCTCCTGCGCGCTGACCGGCAGGAGATAGGCCGTCGCCGCGTCCAGGATGGACGGGACGGTGGCGCCGGGCGCAAAGGCCTGGGCGACGGCCGCGGCCATGGCGCAGGCGGCGTCACGGCAGAAGCCGGAGGCGCCGTTGTGGATGAATGACGCCACGTCCAGCGTCTCCAGCACGGCGCGCCGCGGGTTGCCGGCATTGATGATGCCCAGCGGGGAGATGCTCATGGCCGTGGAGGAGGACTGCATGTTGTCCCAGCCGGCATAGGCCGGCAGGCGCAGGCCCGCCTCGAACTTGTGGAAGGCGTTGCGCACGGGGATGTACCAGAGACGGTAGTTCCTGGCGCGGTGGTCCTGGAAGCTCTGGGCGAAGTGGTCGCAGGTCACGTCGCCACCGGAGCGGAAGATGGCGTCGATCAACTGCTCGCGGATGGCGGTATCGTCGGTGCCGGCCCCGTCGAAGGCGGTAATGCCCTGGGGCCCGAACCGCTCCCCGATCTGCTGGTAGGTCTTGCCTTCGGCCGGCGCGCCCATCGCGTCGCCGATCAGGCCGCCCAGGAGGCAGCCGTAAATCTTGTCCTCCAGCTGGCTCCTCATCACGCCTCCTCTCCTGGTTTCTACTGGTTGCTGCTCATGGACAGTCCAGGCTAGGGCTTCGGCGTCCGGCCCTCCCGCTTGGCGACGTCCCACTCCTGCTGGAGCCTGGCGGTCCACTCCCGCGGCGTCAGCTTCCCGTTCAGGATGTCTACCAGGCCGTCCCAGTAGACGTCCACGAACTTGGCGGGGACGACGACGGAGACGTTATAGCCCATCTCCTGCGGGCTGGCGATGGTCTTGAGCGCGCCGACCATGGCCTCCGGCACCTTGTAGTCCTCCGGCTTGAAGGGCACGGGCGCCACCTGGAAGAGGATCTCGATCCAGTGCTTCTGCGCCGTGGGGCTCATCAGGAAATCGACGAAGGTGACGGCGGCCTCGCGGTTCCTGGTCTCAGACCAGATGGAGAAGCCCCCGCCCAGGCCGCCGGCCAGGGTCGGCCTGACCCTGGGGTCCTGTGGCGGCGGGACGAAGAAGTGGTAGTCGAAGCCCTGGATGTTGCGCTTGTTCTGCTCGTAGCCGGCCACGGCCCAGGTGCCATTGCCCCACATCGCCACCTTGCCGTTGGGGAAGTCGACGCCGACGTTGTAGTCGCCGGTCATGCAGTCCTGGGGGATGAAGCCCTGCTTCTGGAAGTCAACCAGCGTCTGGGCGGCGCGGATCACCCCTTCATGCCCATCCCAGCGCTTGTCGCGGTAGAGCAGGTCCTCGAAGCCATCCTTGCCGATCAAGCCCATCAGGTAGATGCTGAAGTTATGCCCGGGGTTGGTGCGCCCCTTGGCGATGTTCATCGGCTGGATGCCCGCCGCCTTGAAGGTGCGGTTCAACGTCAGGAACTGGTCCCAGGTCTTCGGCGTCTCCTTGACCCCGGCGCGGGCGAAGGCCCCCTTGTTATAGAAGATGGGGATGAACTCCACCTCGTGGGGCACGCCCCAGGTCTTGCCGAAGAGCTTGCTGCGGTTGCGGGCCCAGGTGAAGACGCGCTTGAGATTGGGCATGGTGGCGTAGTACTCGTCCAGGGCGAGCACCGCCTTGCGATCCACCAGGGGCTGCTGGTAGCTGGGCGGGATGTCGCGCTGCCAGACGTCCCAGGCGTCGCCGGAGGACAGGGTGGCGAAGAGCTTGTCGTCGCGGGACTGCCCCTGCGGTACGGGGGTGCGATCGAACTGCAGGTCGATCCTGGGGTACGCCTCCTTAAATGAGGCCGCCATGGCGTTCCATAGCTGCATGGCCAGCTCGCTGCTGCTCTCCTGCCAGAACAGCACCCTGCCGCTGGCGGCGGCCGGTGGCCTGCCCGGTGCTGGGGCGCAGGCCGCCGGCGCCAGACCACCCGCCAGCGCGGCGGCCCCCGAGGCGCCCATCATCAGGCGCCGCCGCGTCACGCTCTGTACCGGTCCTGCTGCTTGCATCGGTCTGGTCTCCCTTCCTTGCGTCGCTTGCATGGCTTCTGCTCCCAATGGAGTTCGCCGGCGGGGCGGCGGAGCTCCTGCTCTGCGTCAGAACGACCGGCCGCTTGGCACTGGCGATGACGGCAGCAAAATGCAGCGCTCCTGCGGATCAGGTGCTGGCGCGCACCACCAGCACCGGGGCAAGCTCTTCGCGCTGGGGCTCTGGCGGCGCCTCGCCCGCCAGCCGGCGGAGGAGCAGCCGCGCCGCCGTGGCCCCCAGCGCACCCACCGGCTGCGCCACCACTGTCAGCGCCGGCTCGATGAGCTGCGTCCAGACCGTGTCGTCGAAGCCGATGAGCGCCACGTCGTCCGGCACGCGCAGGCCGCGGGCGCGCACCGCCTTCACCATGCCGATGGCGCTGACGTTGTTGGCCGCAAGCAGGGCATCCGGCGCCGGCCGGCGCTCCAGCAGACGCATCGCCGCTGCATAGCCCCCGGCCTCGGTGTAGTCGCCGGGGGCGACCAGTTCGGCGTCGCCGGCCAGCCCCTGCTCGCGCAGCCCCGCCCAGTAGCCGTCCAGCTTTTCGTCCGCCGTCGAGATGCCGGCCGGCCCGGCGATCAAGCCAATGCGGCGCCGGCCACGCGCCACCAGATGGGCCACAGCGGCGATCGCGCCTGCCCGCACATCGACCGCCACCGAATCCCACGGCAGCCCCGCAATCCGCCGGTCCATGAGCACCACCGGCAGCCGCGCGGGCAGCAGGGCCAGAAGCTGGGCGGCGGCCGTCTGCGTCGGGCTCAGGATCAGCCCGTCGACCCGCCCGGCGCACAGCACCTGGATGTCGCGCCGTTCGGCCTGCGGATCGCGGGCGGCGTTGGAGACGATGGTCGTATACCCGCCCGCCGCCAGGGCGTCCTGCGCTGCCTGCACCGCCTCAGTGAAGTGGGGATTGGTGATGGTGGGGATGACGATCCCCACTGTCTCAGTGCGCTGGGTGCGCAGCCCACGGGCCAGGGCGTTGGGGTGGTAGCCCACCTTGCGGGCGGCGGCCATGACCTGCCGGCGCAGGACGGGGTGGACGGTAGCGCGCCCGTTGAGCGCGCGAGACGCCGTGGCCACGGAGACGCCAGCGGCGCGGGCGACATCTGCCAGCTTGACAGGCCCACTCATAGACATCGATTGTGGCTAGCAATCGTTTCCATTACTGTAGCGCGGCCCGCGCGGCGCGTCAAGCCAGTGGCTGTCGAGCTAGCGAGCTGCCGAGGGGCTCGGGCGACGCCTCCGGATGCGTGGTGGGGCTCCCCCCTCCCGGCGCGGGCGCGCCGGGAGGGGCGGGCAGCCCTCGCCCCCTGCCCCCTCTCCCGCACGCGGGAGAGGGGAGACGATGGCCACGGGGAGAAGACGTCATCCGGCGCCCCCGCACCACCCCCACTCCAACCATTCACGGCCAGCGACGGAGTCTCTTCTCCCTATGGGAGAGCGCTGGGCTTCTGCTCGGTGCCTGGAGATCGGCGTCTAATCCCCTTCTCCCTATGGGAGAGGGCTGGAGGTATGCTGGAGGTCGATGGTCGAGCAGGAGGACCCCTTCTCCCCATGGGAGAGGGCTGGCGTGAGGGCGCCAGGTCCTCTCTCCCTGTGGGAGAGCAGGGGCCCGCGCAGCGGGCGGCGGTAAGGGCTCCTCACTCGCCACTCGCTCCCTCTGGGAAAGAGCTCCGCCTTCATGGGATCCGCTTATTCGCTACGCAGGCGCTCCACCTCCCGGCGGACGCTCGCCACCGCCTCCGCCAGCGCCTCGCGCCCACCTGCGCGGCGAAGCACCCGCGCCACCGCCACCTCCACGCCCACGGGTTCGTCCGCCGCCCCGGCTTCTGTTTCTGAAGCTACCGTGGCGAAGCCCGGTACCCCCAGCAGCAGGTCGGACTGGCCCAGCGTCGTGCTCCCCAGGCGCGGCACCAGCACGAAGCCCCGTGGCGCTCCGCCTGTGTCGAAGCGGTACGTGGTGGCCGTCCCCGAGAGCGGGATGACCTGGGGCGCCTGCCCCGGCCGGAGCACCACCAGCAGATAGCTGTCCTGCCCGCCGGGCCCCGCCCAGTTCAGCGAGGCCACATTCGACTGGTGCAGGCCCAGCCAGAAGGGCTCGGCCTGGGCGCCGGAGGCGATGGCCAGCTCGCACAGCAGGTCGCCGTTGCCCAGCACGCCCGATGCGCCCAGGGCCACCACCACGTAGCACTGCACCCCGGGCGGGGGCGCCACGTCCGTGAAGCCGGTGGCATCGGGGGGCAGCACGCCACCGGGGGGCAGGATAGTCACCGCGCCGGTGGCCAGGTCGATGCGGGCCACGACGTAGCCGGTCTCCAGGCCCAGGGTGCCATCCTGCCAGCGCAGGACCACCTGCCCCGCCAGGTCATTGCGGATGCCCGTGCCGGCGCCGCCGATGGGCGGGCCGCTGGGTGGCGTGGCCGTGGGCGTGCTGGTCGGGGTGCTGGTGGCCGTGGTCGTCGGAGTGCCGGTCGCGGTGGGCGTCGCCGTCGCGGTCGCCGTCGGCGTGGCCGTGGCGGTCGCCGTGCGCGTAGCGGTCGAGGTTGGCGTGCGCGTGGCCGTCACCGTTGGGGTGCGAGTGGGCGTACGAGTGGGCGTGCTGGTCGGGGTTACCGTCGGGGCCAGGACGGTGAGCTGGGCCGTGTCTACGGCGGTGTTGTTGCTCTCGTCGAACTCGCTCACATTGCCGTTGACGTCATAGATCACCCCCACGTAGTAGGTGCCGGGCGGAATGGTGGCCGGCACCACCGCCGCACAGGCCACGTCCGCCCGCGTGAAGGGGCTGATGCTACTCATCGTCGTCTGGCACAGCGTGTAGTCCGCCGTGGTGATGGTCGTGTTGGTGGAGG
This sequence comes from Chloroflexota bacterium, assembly GCA_034437795.1. Lineage (GTDB taxonomy): Bacteria > Chloroflexota > UBA11872 > UBA12225 > UBA12225 > DAOTTI01. Next base: position 25,513 of record DAOTTI010000130.1, read on the forward strand.
CGACGTAACGCACGCTGAAGGTCCCCGAGGCGGCCGTGCCCACGTTACGCACGTCGCTGTTGAGCGTGAGCGTGGTCACGCCGCGGGTCACGGTCGAGGGGCTGAAGGTGAAGAAGCCCACGCCATCATCGATCAGGTCGGCGCGATCGGTGGGCGGAAAGGGCGCGTCCTCGTTGAGCCAGGTGATGATCCGGTCGAACTTGTCCTGGTTCAGGCGCGTGCCGTGATTGACGCCCTTGCCGTCGATCCCGCAGCCGCCGGTGCCACAGGTATGCACCGTCAGGATGTAGCGGTTCGATGTGCCTGATTCGAGCTGCCACACGGGACCACCGCTATTCCCCGGGCGGGTGTCATTGTAGTACCAGTGGTTGTTGTCGTCGGCGCTGTGGCCCACGTCGGCGTCGAACCACATCGTGCCATTGCCGGCGGTGCCGTCCGGCTTCAGGTCGGGGTAGCCGGCGTTGTTCACCGTATCGAAGTAGATCTGATCGCAAAACGGCGGGACGTAGGGCCACGCGCAGGACCGAGTGCGGCGTCCCATCCAGCCGGTGAAGTTGCCGACGTTCCGATCCAGGGTAATCACGGCCCAGTCATGGCGGGTGTCGCCACTCTGGGTCCAGCCGGTATAGCTGCGGAGGTAGGTGGCGAAGGCGCGATTGTAGGGCAGATAGCTGCCGTCACGGCCTGGGAAGACCTCGATCGAGGCCGCCCAGTCGTTGGTGCCGCCAAAGTCGAAGACGCAATGGCCGGCGGTGAGCACGTGGAAGGCGTCGATGATCGCCCCCGTACACCCGCCACCGGTCCCGTTCCCCCAGTCGATGTCCAGGCTCACCACGGTGCGCCAGGGGTAATCCTCCGTGTTAAAGACCTGCGTCCGGCCGTCAGCGCCGATGATGCTCTCAATCCCGTCCACGGCCGTCCGGGCAGCGCTGGCGCCTTCAGCCAGCAGCCCGGCGAAGGGCTCCACGGCCGCCGGCTGCCCGGCGCGGGGCTGCTGGCTGAGGTCCGCGCTCGGGACGACCCGCCGCTGGCGGGTAGCCAGATCGAAGACCTCCACGGCGGTGGGATCGGCCAGCTCCCGAACGGGGCCGGTGGTCTTGGGCACGACCGGCGGCCGGTTCAGCTTCTCGGCTGGCAGGTGCAGGTGCGGGCTTTCCGAGCGTGGCCCGCGCGGCGCCGGCGTGCCGGCCGCCGTCGCGGCCCCAGGGCCGTCGGGTGGCGCCTGCCTGGCGATCGGCCGCCCGCGCTCTGGATCAGCCTCTTCCGCGAGGACGCCTTCCAGGGGCGCGGGGGACCACAGCACCAGCGCCAGGGCCGCTCCCAGAAGCAGAACGACGCGTCGCATCGCAACCCCTCCATGTTCGGCTTGCCAAAGACCTACACCGCCCAACGGCGACACGCTGGTACGCCGGCAAGCTTCCGCTCTTCGCCACAACCCTTTCCAGAGCTGCTGGCGCCGACACGCCAGTCCCCCGGCGACCCGATCGCCTGCGGAGGCGCACGTCCGGCCGAGGTGCCCAGACCGTCGCGCGCTCCCGCTGAGGCCTCGATTGCTAACTCAGACGCTCATAGTCCTCGACGTACAGCACGCCCGCATAGCGGGTCTCGGCTACAAAACGATCCCCAGGTCGCAGCCCCGGCAGCGTCCGCTCGATCTCAGCGATCCCGGACCCGAAGCGAGTGGTGAACACCAGGCCCCCACCCTCCTGCGGTATCGGACGAGGCGCCCGGCGCGCGGCGGGGATGACCTGCGTTGCCGTGCGCTCACTGGCCGTCGCAGTCCCTGCCCGCGCCGCATCGTCCGGCGGGACCACCGGCCCACGCGGCGCTGCCTGGCTACCGGCCTCGTCGCCGCCCGCGGGGGCCGGTACGCGGATGTGCCGCACCTTGACCACCCGGGCAGTGAGCAAGAACAGGGTCTCCACGACATCGCCTTCCTGAAGCGGCGGAAAGCGCCGTCCGCCGCCCGGCGCTCCGGGCGAGCTGCGCCCGTCTGCGCCGGGCACGGCGGCGCCCGGATGGGGAGCAGTGGCGCGGTCGTTCGCTGCCCCCGCCGGCTGGCCAGCGGGCTGTTCTGCCGGCGGGCGGCCGGGCTGGTCATACGGTGAGTAGCCCAGAATCCGGTCGATCCGGACCAGCCCCGTGTCCCTGGGGTACGTGTGCATCGGGCACGGCCCAGCCTCTGCGCTCGCGGGCGGCTGAGGCGTGGCGCACACCTCACCTGGGGTGATCGACAGCACCGTCCCCTGCACCACGGCCATGTCGCTTGGCCCAATGCTGCGCGCCCCGATCGCCTCCAGGTGATCCTGGTAGGCCAGATAGGCCAGAGGCACGACCGCCCGCTCGCCTCCAGGCGCCGTTTGCGTGGCCCGCCCCCGTATGGTCGAGCAGCCAGCGAGCACCGGCGCTGCCAGGAAGGCGAACACCGGCCGGCGCCGGCCGAGCAGGTGGCGCCGGTCGCGTTCCGCCAGCCGCCTCACGGCGGAGAGGCGCGGGGCACGGCCGCGGGGAGACGGGACTGAGCGCGCCGACCAAGGACACATGGATGCACCCGATGGCTAAACCGGTGGCCCCATGGTATGCCAGCAGACGGCTCGTGTCAAGGCGTGATCGCTTTTGTTGTCACGGGCCGTAACCGCACTGCACTCCGCGTCGGCGCACGGTGGCAGCAAGGCGGTCCGCAGCACGCGCCGCGGTTCCGCAGCGCACGCTGCGCGCTGGTGGCAGGGAACCGGCGGCTCCGCTGGCAGCAGCCGGTCCCTTGCTCCTCAGTAGTCGGGGCCGACCAGACCCCGCTCCTGGAAGTCCACCACCTGGCGCCAGCTCACCGGCAGCACGTTCGGCCACACCTGCTGGAAGTGCTCCTGGTGGGCATGCCAGTAGGCCACCGTGATGT
>DAOTTI010000131.1:0-4742 GCA_034437795.1 Chloroflexota bacterium
GCCGCGCGCCTGGCCCGCAGGAGTGGAGCGACCGCACGGCCGGCGGGCTAGAGCAGGCCAGCGGGAACCTGGCCGATCTAATCCAGCGCGCATCGGACGTGCTCAGCCGGGGCGGGAATGCGGACTGGAGCAGCGGGGGCTTCGGCGGGGGCTTCTTCGGCGGCGGTGAAAGCGGCGGGAGCGGCGGCGGGGGAGGCGACGTCTCATGATCGACCGGACGGACACGGGTCAACCAATGGCGCACGAGCCGGCTGCCGACGCTGGCGCTCAGCCGGTCCTGGGCCGGGCCGCGCCCTCGGTATCAGGCCGGCGTCCCCTCGCCACCGGTGAGGCGCTCGGCGCCGCGCTGATGGCCCTGGGCGCGGCCATCGCGCTCCTGTTTCTCCTCTGGCTGCTGGCGAACCTGGCGGCGGGGGCGATGACGGCCGGCGGCGTACTCTTCGGCGCCATCCTTCTGCTGCTCCTTGCGTTTCCCATCATCGGCGCCGGCTGGTACTTGCGCGCTCGCGCCGCCGCCGACATACTTGAGGCGGCGCGGGTGCAGGCCCGCAGCGCCATGCTGGACCGCGACCGCGTCGTGCGGCGCGAGCTGGCCCGCGAGCTGGAGCAACGGGCAGCCGGCCTCCTGGCGGCGGCCGGCCAGCTCCCGGCGGACGCGGCTGCGGCCGTCCGTGACGCGGCGAGCCGCCTGCGGGAGATCGCGGACGACGTCACGCAGCCGGCCTATGACCTGACGACCTGGCTGGGGCCGGCAGCCGCCGCGCTGGATGACCGCGCACTGGCCGATCTCCGCCGGTACGACGACCTGGTGCTGGAGGAGGCGCGCCGGCTGGCCAGCCTGGAATCACAGCTCATGCGCGATGCGGGCGCGGTGCGCCGGCTCGAGGAGGCCATAGCCCTGCTAGCCACCCACGTGGGCGAGCGCGAGGCCTTGCTCGGCCGCGGCCGTGGGGCCGCCGCCATGGCGCCGCAGGAGCTCCTGGCCGCCGCGACGCAGCTTCGCCGGCCCCTGGCCCGCCCGCTCGACCTGCGGGTGGAGGACGCCGTGACGCACGAGGGGACGGACTACCTGGTGCGGGCAGTCCTCACCTACTTCGCCGGCGGCCGGACGTGGCGCTCATACCAGCTCCGCGACGGTGGCCAGGAGCGCTGGCTGGAGGTGCGGGCGGCGGGAGCGGACGTGGCGTGGTACGAACCGCGGCCGGACCTGGAGACGCTCGCAGCGGGCGCGGGCGAGACGCTGGAAGCGGGCGGCAGGATGTTCCGGCAGGTGGAGGCCGGCACGGCCACGGTGGACCTGGAGAGCGCCGCCGGCCGGCGTGACGGCATCTTCGTCGAGTACCGCCGGTACGCCGCCGGAAACCGCGGCGACGACGGTGGAGCGGAACGCCTGGTCCTGGAACGCTGGCCGGACGGGCTCCGCGTTCTTGCCGGCCGGCAGGTCGCGCCCGAGGACTTCCGGCTGTGGACAAGACCGGCTGCGAGCCAGTAGCCTCGGGGTACCTTGGGGAGGTTTTCAATGGGAATTCTGGATCGTATCTCGACCATCCTGCGGGCCAACATCAATGCCCTGCTCGACCAGGCCGAGGACCCGGAAAAGACGCTAGACCAGGTGATCCGCGACATGGCGGACGCCATTGCCCAGGCGCGGGGCCAGGTCGCGGAGATGATTGCGCAGCAGAAGCTGCTGGAAGCGGACATGGAGCGCAATCTCAACCTGGCCCGCGAGTGGGGCGCCAAGGCCGAGCTGGCCATCGCCCGCAGCGCCGACGAGCTGGCCAGGGAGGCGCTGCGCCGCAAGATCGATTACGAGCGCAACGCCCACGCTTATCAGACCCAGCTCCAGGCGCAACAGGAGGTCGTGGCCAAGCTCAAGCACGACCTGGAGCAGCTCGAGCTCAAGTACGAGAGCGCGATCCGCAACCGCGAGGCGTTGATCGCCCGCCACCGGCGGGCACTGGCGCAGCAGAAGGTGGCGCAGACCGCCGCCCAGCTCACGGCAATCGATCCCACCTCCGAGCTGGCGCGCATGGAGGAGCGCATCCGCCTGGAGGAGGCGCGGGCAGCGGCCCTCTCAGAAGTGGGCGGGCGTCCCAGCCTGGAGGAGCAGTTCGCGGCCCTGGAGAGCGACCAGGAACTGGAACGCCAGCTTGAGGACCTGCGCCAGCGCGTGCGGGGCCAGCTCCCCGGCCCGACCTCTGGCGGTCCTGGGGGCAGCGCCTGATCCCCCGGCGATCGGTTGCCTCTGCCTTTGGGAAAGGGCGAGGGCTCCGCTTCTGACGCGCATGCGGTCGCCGTCTGCCTGACGAGCCCCGTCTCCCTTCGCCGGCCGTGAAAACTCGGGGCTAGCGCAGCGTCTCCAGGTAGGCGGCAATGGCGTCCAGGTGCTGCTCCTTGAGCTGGTAGGGCGGCATCGGCGTGCCGGGCTTGTTGGCTGGTGGATTGGTGACCCACCGCTTGACGTTGTCGCGCGTGAAGTCCAGCACCCCCGCAATCCGCCGGCTGGCGATGCCGTCCAGCGCCGGCCCCACCGTGCCCCGCGCCTGGGTGCCGCTAATAGCGTGACAGGCGGCGCAGGCGCCCTGGGTGACGATCCGCTGGCCGGCCTGCACCGGATCGGTGATCGGCGACTCGGTGGGGACGGGGATGGCCTCCTTACGGATCAACTGCTGGACCAGGTCCCAGCGCCCGCCGGTAATCAGCTCCACCAGCTCGTTGATCATGGCGTAGTTGAGCGGGCCACCATTGGCCACGCCCCACGCCGGCATCGGGGTCCCCGGCCGCCCGTTCTCGATCGTCTGATAGATCATCCTGACGTTGGCGCGGCGTTCGTCGGGGTCGGTCGACTGCAGGTCGGCCCGGTTCAGGGGCTTACCGACCAGGTCCACGTTCTCGAGGTAGCCTCGCCCGGTGGGGCCGTGGCAGGCCAGGCAGTACAGGACGTAGTGGTGGGCCCCTTGCTCTTGCATGTACTCGAGCTGGAGCTCTCGGGCCTGGCTCTGCCGGAACGGCTCATTGGCAGTGTAGGCGACGAGCAGCAGGAAGGCCTCCGCCAGGGCCACCATGGCGAAGACGATCTTGCGGCTCATCCCGGACGTGCTCAGCACCGGGTCGAGCTGCGTGTCCGGCGCGTCCGGCGGCAGCTCGATCCGCCGCGTGCGCCACATCTCGGCCAGCACCAGGATCGGTAAGAGCAGGGCCACCAGGACGAGGGCGAAGCTCAGCACGTGATGACGCTCCTCATGTGAGATGGGGGTTCCGCAACCTTGGGTGAACGGGAGACCTCAGGATCGCTCAGCGCGGCTCTTCGGCCCTCGACCGTTAGACCTTCAAGACCTGGTTCGGCTCATACCGCTCCCGCTTGCGGATCGCTCCGGTATCGACCATCAAGCGTCCGCCTTCGAGCGACATGCGCATGTAGTCGAGCGGCCGCGGCGCCGGCCCGAAGATGATCTGGCCGGTCTTGAGGTAGGTCGAGCCATGGCACGGGCAGCGGAACAGCCCCCTCACCGTCCGCCCCTCGTAGGGCCACTCGAACTCGGGGCGCCAGGGGACGGTGCAGCCCAGGTGCACGCACCGTTGGTAGAGGGCCAGGAACCCGCCGGCGCCCCCGTCCACGCCCGCGTCGTCGGGCGACAGGCGCACCAGGTAGAACTTCCCGTCCACGAAGTACTTGACCTCGCCGGGCTTGTACTGGTCCGGCGTCCCCACGGCGATCTTGCTCCCGAAAGTGCCGAGCTTGCGGGGCCAGAAAAAGACGATAAAGGCCACCACGGCCTGGAGCGCCACCAGGCCGATAGTCCCCCATCCGGCCCAGGCCAGGATGCTCTGCCGCGTCATGCCCGGAGCGCCTGCGCGCGCCGCCGCTTCTGCTGCCATCGTCTCTGCTACTCCTTAGGTGCGATTGGCCACTCACTTACCGGATTTTCGCGGTCGTCCCTGACACTGCTCCCTGGGTCCAACCTCGTACCGCGCAACCCCTGTCACTTAATGATCGCCCATTACGGGACCTTCCGTCTCAGCCGATGCGGGTCATACCGGGATCCCATGGCCAGAATAGCTCCATGCCCTGGCCACGGAAGGCGCTGCCGATGACGGCCATCAGCACCCAGGCCACGGCAAAGGCGGTGAAGTAGGCGATCACCACCTCGCGGACGGTGGGCCGCATGTGCGCGATGAGCACGTACAGACCCATGGCCACCAGCCACATGATGGCCGTCGGCACCAGGGTCTGCGTCACGATCTCTGAGATCCAGCTCGTGCGGAAGACGGGAATGGCGGCCTCAAGCGAGGCGCGAATGCCGATGAACTTGTCAACCAGGATCAGCCCGATGGTGGCCACGGTGGTGTAGATGGCCGAGATGATGGCCACCCGCCGCCCCCGCGGGCCGCTGAACCACACCCCTGTATCTTCAGTGGAGATGTCCAGGTAGGGGATGGCCATGAGCAGAATGATGACCACCGTTGGCACCATCACGCCGGCCAGGCCCGGGTGCATGTGCAGCAGGAGCTCCTGCAGGTTCAAGAAGTACCAGGGCGCCTTGGACGGGTTGGGCGTGCGGTTGGGGTTGGAATGCTCTTCCAGCGGGGCATTCACGAACCAGGACATGACGGTGAGCCCGATCAAGAGCAGCACCGCCGACATGAACTCGTTGACCAGCAGGTGGGGCCAGACGGTCAGCTGCGCCTGCGCCCGCCGCGCGGCCGTGCGCAGGGCGGTGCGGGACATGGCGGCCCCGCCG
>DAOTTI010000132.1:0-35570 GCA_034437795.1 Chloroflexota bacterium
CGCGCTGGCGGCGCTGGCGGTGCCGCTTGTGGCCTGGACGCGCCACGCGGGGTGGTCGCCCCTGGCGCAGCTTGGCTGCGCCGTGGCTGGGGGCGGGCTGGCCTACGCCGGCGCCGCCGCCGCGCTCGGGTCGCCGGACCTGGCGGCGCTGGCCGCGCGGGTTCGTGGCCGCCTGGCCCGCCTCCTCCGTCGCTGACGCCAGCCCCGGTACACTTCTACAGTGACCGACCAGGCCCGCATTCGTAACTTCTGCATCATCGCCCACGTCGACCACGGCAAGTCGACGCTGGCCGACCGTCTCCTGGAGTACACCGGCACCGTGACGGGGCGCGACCTTCAGGAGCAGGTGCTGGACCAGCTGGAGCTGGAGCGGGAGAAGGGGATCACCATCAAGGCCAAGGCGGTGCGCATGTTCTACACCGCGGACGATGGCCAGCGCTACCAGCTCAACCTGATCGATACCCCCGGCCACGTCGACTTCGCCTACGAGGTCTCGCGCGCCCTGGCCAGCTGCGAAGGGGCGTTGCTGGTGGTGGACGCGGCCCAGGGCATTGAGGCGCAGACCCTGGCCAACACCTACCAGGCTCTGGAGCATGACCTGGCCATCATCCCCGTGATCAACAAGATCGATCTGCCGAGCGCGCAGCCGGAGCACGTGGCCGAGGAGATCGAGCGGGTGATCGGTCTGCCGGTGGACGAGTGCATCATGGCCTCGGCTAAGACGGGCGAGGGCACGAAGGAGGTCCTGGAAGCCATCGTGCGGCGCATCCCCGCGCCGTCCGGCCGGCTGGACGCGCCCCTACGGGCGCGCATCTTCGATTCCCATTACGATCCGCATAAGGGGGTGGTGGCCTATGTGCGCGTGGTGGAGGGGCGCCTGCACCCCGGGCAGCGCATCCTGATGATGCAGACGGGCGCCGTGGCTGAGGTGGGGGAGCTGGGGGTGTTCCGGCCGTGGATGGCGCAGATCGAGACGCTGGCGGCGGGGGAGGTGGGCTACCTGGCGACCGGCCTCAAGTCGGTCGCCGAGTGCCGCGTGGGCGACACCGTCACCGACGCCCGGTCCCCGGCGCCGGAGCCGCTGGCCGGATACCGGCCGGCCAAGCCGATGGTCTTCGCCGGCTTCTACCCCGTCGACGGCGACGACTATCCGCTGCTGCGCGACGCGCTGGAGAAGCTCAAGCTGAACGACGCGGCCCTGGTGTTCCAGCCGGAGCACTCGGCCGCGCTCGGCTTCGGCTTCCGGTGCGGGTTCCTGGGCCTGCTGCACCTGGAGATTGTGCAGGAGCGCCTGGAGCGCGACTACGGCTTGAACCTGATCGCCACCGTGCCGAGCGTGGAGTACGAGGTCCTCACCACCGGCGGGGAGGTGCTGCGCGTGGACAATCCGGCCGACCTGCCGGCGCCGGACCGGATCGGGGCGATCTACGAGCCCTGGATGCAGATCTCGATCGTCACCCCATCGTCGTACATCGGCACCATCATGGACCTAGTCACCAAGCGCCGCGGCGAGTTCCACAAACTGGAGTACATCGACGAGGGGCGAGTGCTGCTCCAGTACGGCATCCCTCTCTCCGAGATCCTAGTGGACTTCTACGACCAGCTCAAGTCGCGCACCCAGGGCTATGCCTCGCTCGACTACACGCTGGACGGCTACCGCGCCGCCGACCTGGTCAAGCTGGACGTGCTGGTCAACCACTCGCCGGTGGATGCCCTGTCCTTGATCACCCATCGTGAGAAGGCCTATGATCAGGGACGAGAGCTGGTGCAAAAGCTGCGCACGCTCATCCCGCGCCAGCTCTTCGAGGTGCCTATCCAGGCGGCGATTGGTAGTCGCGTGATCGCGCGGGAGACGGTACGCGCCCTGCGCAAGGACGTCCTGGCCAAGTGCTACGGGGGCGATGTGACGCGCAAGCGCAAGCTGCTGGAGAAGCAGAAGGAGGGCAAGGCGCGCATGAAGCGGGTGGGGAACGTGGAGATCCCGCAGGAGGCGTTCCTGGCAGTGCTCAAGCTCTAGGTGCGTGGCCGGCGGTCTGTGACGCCGGTGCCGGGAGTGGAAGGGTCACACGGCTGATGGCGACGCACGCAGCGCCGTGCGCCTTCCGGCGATGGCCCGTCTGGCGGGACGCCCCACCGGCTCCGGAGCCGTGCCCTGGCTCGTTATGAAGGAGTGCGAGGCGAGATGGACCGTCTGTGGGTCGGGTACACGAGCTACGCCTATCGGGCTGCCGCCTGGCGCAGCCCGCAGTTGCAGGGGAAAGGAGCGATGGACTTCTGGCTTGCCGTCGTAACGCTGACGACGCTCGGCTGCGGCACGGGCATCGTCATTACCGCTATCGATAAGATCTTCGATGCCAAGAAACGGGCCCGCCAGCAGGAGCTAGAGCTGGCCAGAGAGCGGCTGCGCCTGCAGGAGCTGCAGCTGATCGAGCTGCGGCGCCAGAATGAGGCCCTACAGCAGCAGCTCGAATGGCACAACAAGCTGCTGGCTACGGCGGCGCCGGAGACGCAGGCCCGGCTCCAGGCGCCGGGGGGCGGGTCCCCTGTGGCGCCAGCGCGGGGGACCGCACCGACCCCGCCGGCGGGCTAGCCGCGAGAATTAACGATCCCTAAACAGGGATCGCCGGAGCGTGCTGGTAATCTTTTCTAGCGCCCCCAGCGTAGTCTAGTTGAGGGCCGCTTTCCGTGTCGCGTGGAGCGCATGATCGAAGTCGAACACCTCACCAAGACGTTTGGCACCCGCGTGGCCATCCAGGACGTCACGTTTTCCGCGGCGCGGGGTGAGATCCTCGGTCTGCTCGGGCCGAATGGCGCGGGGAAGACCACCACGATGCGTATCCTGACAGGGTACTTCCCCCCGACCAGCGGTACGGCGCGCATTGCCGGCTACGACGTGGTGGACGACTCGCTGGAGGTGCGCCGGCGGATCGGCTACCTGCCCGAGAACGTGCCCCTCTACACCGACATGACGGTGCACGCCTATCTCGACTTCGTGGCCCGCGCCAAGCAGGTCTCGCAGCGCCGCGACAGCATCGAGTGGGCGATGGAGGCCGCGCGGATCGACCACGTGGCGGACATGATCATCGGCAAGCTCTCCAAGGGGTACCGCCAGCGCGTGGGGCTGGCTCAGGCCCTGATTGGGGATCCAGAGGTGCTGATCCTGGATGAGCCGACGGTCGGCCTCGACCCCAACCAGATCATCGAGACCAGGGCCCTGATCAAGGCCCTGGGGGGCGACCGCACCATCATCTTGAGCACGCACATTCTGCCGGAGGTGAGCATGGTGTGCGGGCGGGTGGTGATCATCAACCGCGGCGCGGTCGTGGCGGTGGATACGCCGGAGAACCTGACCCGCCGCCTGACGGGGGCCGACCGCGTGGCGCTGACCGTGCGTGGGCCGGCGCCGGAGGTAGAAAAGAGCCTGCAGCGCGTGCCCGGCGTCATCGCCGTGACGGTCAACCCGACGGCCAACGGGGTGGCCCGCTTCGAGGTGGACGCCGAACCCGGGCGGGACCTCCGCGAGCAGTTGGCCGCCGTGGTGGTGCGCCACGGCTGGGGCCTGCAGGAGCTGCGCTCGCAGAGCATGAGCCTGGAGGAGATCTTCCTGCAGCTGACCACGTCTGAGGAAGGAGTGCCGGCGGCATGAGAGGCATCCGTCACGCCCTGGCGGCGATCAGCGCGGTGATGCGGAAGGAGCTCTATTCCTACTTCGTCTCGCCGATGGCCTACGTGGTGACCGCCGTCTTCCTGCTCATCAACGGCTTTATCTTCTTCCTGATCCTGGCCAACGGGTTCGCCGAGCCGACGCTCCGGCCGCTGCTCCCCACCACCGCCTTCCTGCTGCTGCTGGTGATCCCCGTATTGACGATGCGCCTGCTGGCGGAGGAGCGCTCCAGCGGGACGGTCGAGCTGCTGATGACCTTTCCGCTGACGGACACGCAGGTGGTGCTGGGCAAGTACCTGGCGACGATGGTGGTCTACCTGCTCATGCTGGTGCCCACCCTGGTCTACGTGGCGGTGCTCAAGATCTACGGCAACACCGAATGGGGCCCGCTGCTGACCGGCTATCTCGGCCTCATCCTCCTGGGCGGGTCGTTCGTGGCCGCCGGCATGCTCAGCTCGTCGCTGGCCAGAAACCAGATAGTGGCCGGCGTGCTGGGGATCGGCATCCTGCTCCTGCTGTGGGTGCTGGGCGCCGCCTCAGGCGTGCTGGGCCCGCGCCTGTCCGGGTTCCTGGCCTACCTCTCACTCGCCGACCACTTCCAGAACTTTGGCCAGGGCGTGATCGAGCTCAAGGACGTGGTTTTCTACATCAGCTTCATTATCGGCGCGCTCTTCCTCACCGTGCGCGTCTTTGAATCGGCCCGATGGAGAGCATGAGTACCCTGCCACCACCACCCGAGCCCCGAGACCGGCAGGAGCCGCCGCCGGAGTGGGGCGACGGATCCGCCTTCTACCGTTTCAGCGCCTTTCTCGGTCTAGCGGCCGCGGCCGTCCTGGCGGCGGCCATCGTGACCTACAACACGGCGGGGGCCTTCACCAAGGAGGTGCTGGCCTTGCTGCTCGTGGCCGGCGTGCTGGGGGTGCTGTACCTCCTGCCCCGCCTGGATGAGCTGGGCGCCTGGCTGCGCACCCGCACGGCGCGACAGGGCGGCAACGTCACCCTGATGAGCGCCGCCTTCCTGGGGCTGCTGGTGGTTGGCAATTGGCTCGCCGACCGGCACTCGGTCCAATGGGACCTGACGGCGGCTCGCCGCTACACCCTGTCTGACCAGACGGTCAAGATCCTCCGGCAGCTTGACGAGCAGAACCGCGACGTCAAGATCGTGGCCTTTTTCCCCAGCCGCCAGGAGGACACTTTTACCCGCGGGACGAAGGACCTCCTGCGCCAGTACGCGCGCCGTTCAAAGCGCATCTCGCTGGAGTTCATTGACCCCGAGATCAACCCCGGCGCGGCCCAGCAGTACAACATCCGGAGCTATCCCGTCACCATCTTCCAGTCCGGCGATCGCAGGGAAGAGACGACCGGCCTCACGGAGCAGGACTTCACCAGCGCGCTGCTCAAGCTGATCCGCACTGAGCGCAAGAAGGTCTACTTCCTACAGGGGCACCAGGAGCGCGATCCCGACTCGGCGCAGCAGAACGGCTACAACAGCGCCAGTGAGGGCCTCAAGCGCGAGAACTACATCGTGGAGAAGCTGTCGCTGCTGGCGACGCAGAAGGTCCCCGACGACGCCGCCGTGCTGATTATTGCCGGGCCCCGCGCCCCTTTGCTCGAGCCAGAGCGCCGGGCCATTGAGGAGTACCTGGACCGCGGGGGCCACATCCTGTACCTGGCCGAGCCCCGCCAGGACGTCGGACTCGGCGACCTGCTCGACCGCTGGTACCTGAAGCTCGAAGACAACATCGTGGTGGACCCGGGGCGGAACTACATCGGCGACCCGCTAACCCCCGCGCCGCTGCCGCAGCCGGGACACCGCATCTCGACCAGCCTCCCCGACCTCATCCTGCCGGGGTCGCGCTCGATCACGATCAAGAGTGGAGCTGGGGCCGAGTTCGTCATCGCTCAGCTGTTGCGCACGACCGATCGGGCCTGGGGCGAGACCAACTTCAATGCCCCGGCGCGGTTTGATCCCGGCGAGGACCAGCAGGGCCCGCTGGTGCTGGCGGTCGCGGTCAATAAGACCGACCCGGCGCCGACCTTCAGCCCCGGCGCGGCTCCCACGCCGACGCCCACGCCCGCCCCGGGTGAGAAGAAGCCCAAGGGGCGGCTAGTGGTGGTGGGCAACGTCGAGTTCGCCTCGAACGCCTTCTTCAACCAGGTGCTGGGCAACCGCGACTTCTTCATCAACAGCGTGAACTGGCTGGCGGAGGACGAAGAGCTGATCTCCATCCGCGCCGAGCCGCAGGGCCAGGCGCCGATCATCCTGACCAACCAGAGCCAGGTACTGGTCTTCTACACGTCCGTCGTGTTCATCCCGCTGGCGGTGCTGCTCCTGGGCGGCGTCGTCTGGTGGCAGCGACGGTGAAGGGGATGAAGAAGAAAGAAGGATGATCGGTAGGTCTGCCCTTCCTTCTTTCTTCCTCATTTTCCTCATTTCGTGAGGGAAGCATGAGCCGACAGTCTCAGCCTCCTTCTACCCGACGCTTACAGCCGGCGATGCCGGCGCCGTCCCGCCGGCCGCTCCGGCCGATGCCGCGTGAGGTGCGTGAAGCGCCCCCGCCGAAGCGGGAGCGGGTGAAGCGCCAGACGGTCTTTGGACGTCCCTGGCCGCTCCCGATCTCTCCAGTGGCGACGGGGCTGCTGCTTGGATTTCTGGTTGTCGCGGCCGCTGCCTGGTATTTCGAAGGGCGCTACCCGACCCCGCCGGCCGAGGCCGCCAAGCTGCTCACGCCCTACAAAGCCGATGACCTGCGCAGCGTGACCCTGACCACACCGGAAGGGAGCGTGACGTTCGAGCGCAGCGCCGACGGGAAGTTCGTCGCGCCCGGCCCCACGCCTACCCCTACGCCGACACCCGGCCCCGAGGCGACCCCTGCGCCGGTGACGCTTTCGCCATCCACCAGGCTGGAGGGGCTCATCAACCAGCTACGCGACCTGCGGATCGACCGCGTCGTGGCCAGCGAGCCCAGCACCTCGCCGGAGTACGGGCTGGACCAGCCCCGCTTCACGCTGACGCTGGTGCCCAGGAGCGGCGCTCCGAGCACGATCGCCGTGGGCCGGCTGGCGCCGAACGAGACCGCCTACTACGTGCGCCGCGAGGATCGTCGGGACACGGTCCTCGTCTCTCGCTACACGCTGGACGATCTGATGAAGGTCGCCGGTGATCTCATCAAAGAGGCCAGGCCCAGCCAGTAGGGCGCCCCACCGCGGCCGACAGCTTCTGGGTTCGCTATCGCCGGTGATCAGCGTCCTCGGGAGCGCTCACCTAAGGGGAGCAGTGGTGCAGGCGCAGGCCCGCAGCCTAGTGCACCATCAGGCCAGCGACCTGGCATGGCTTTCCCTGGTGCGCGGGCTGGCATTCCCGAAGAGGTTGCTTGCGACAGCACTAGGGGAGCCCGTGCCGGCGATGAGGAGGCCAGGGTGACGCCAATGCTCTTGAGCGGAGGCCTCGCCCAAGGGGAGAGGGGGCGCTCCCGAAGGAGCCCTCACCCTGGCTCGCTCCCCTAGGGGGAGGGGAGTGATCGCCGGTGGTGAGGAGGCTGGGTCAGCCGGTTAGTTGAAGTCGATGTCCAGCGAGTTGACGAGGCGCTTCGCGGCGTACCAGTTGAGCAGCACGCGCTTGATCTTGGCGAAGCGCTCGTCGATGTCGGTGGACGGGTTCAGGTAGCAGGGGTTGGGGGTGACCACGAAGTGGTCGTTCACCCACACCAGGTTCGAGACGCAGAACCGGCAGTAGTCCCACAGCCCGTTCACGTCTTTGGACGACGCATCCATGTGATAGAAGAGAAAGGTGTCGCGGGCCGGGCCGGGCACGATAGCGAACTGCACCGTCGGCTCCACCTCGTGACGCTGTACCGGTTGAGCGGCGTGCGGCGCGACCGCCGATGTGTGGGCCGCCGCCGGTAGCTGCTGCTTCTCGTTACCTACCGTTCCGTCGTCCATCACTCGCGAATTCCTTCCAGAGCTACCGAAAGTATGAAAGCGCATGTCCTGCCGGCACCGGCACCTCACCCGCTCGGACTGGTCCGGGCCGGCGACAGCGAGGCCCAAAGGGGGTGTCTCAGCAGCCTGCTGACGGCTGGCAGCGTTGCCGTGCCACGATCTCGCGAGCCAGGCAAAGCTCCTCTTGCCGGCATGAAGGCTCAGCAGCCTGCTGATGGGTGGCAACGTTGCCGTCCAGCGCGCCGGTGCCGGGTCATCGCGCCAGCGCTCGCCCCTCACTCGCCTGCACCGCGAGCGCTTGTGAAAATGTTAGCATCCAGGGCCAGGGGCTGAACAGCGCTGGCACAGAATGTGCCGAAGAGTACTATTTCCCCTCGGCGCGCCTTGGAGCGCGGTGGCGCTCGGCGAGCACATGGTAGACGTCGGCGGGGGTCAGGCCGGCATCCGCCAGCAGGACCAGCGTGTGGTACCAGAGGTCCGCCAGCTCGCCGGCTAGCTCCTGGGGTGCGCGGTTCTTGGCGGCGATGATCACCTCCGCCGCCTCTTCCCCGATCTTTCTGGCGATGCGGTCCACGCCACCGGCCAGCAGCGTGGCGGTGTAGGACCCCGCCGGCCGAGCGCGCTGGCGCTCGCGTACGACCTCGAACAGCCAGTCCAGGTCCCCCGTGGGCTCCCGCCGCTCCGGCGCTGGCGGGTGGGGTTCCGCCTGGCCGGGCCCGCCGGCCGCCGCGAACTGGGGCGCGCCGGCGGGCGTGCCGTCCAGGCGCCGGTAGTAGCACGTCCTGGCGCCGGTATGGCAGGCGGGGCCCAGCGGCTCGGCCAGGAGCAGGAGGGAGTTCTCTTCGCAGTTCTTGCGGACCTCGCGCACGCGGAGATAATTGCCGGAGGTCTCTCCCTTGAGCCAGGGGCGCCCGCGCGAGCGGCTCCAGAACCAGGCCAGGCCGGTTTCCAGCGTCCGCGCCAGCATCTCGCGGTTCATGAAGGCCACCATCAGCACCTCGCCGGTGGCGCGGTCCTGCACCACGGCCGGGATCAGGCCCGCCTCGCCAAAGTCGATGGAGTCGAGCCCCTCAGCGGAGAGGGGCTCCAATGGGAGGGGTGTGCCGTAGGCCTCGTCTGGCGTGTCCATCGCCTCTTTCTTCTCCTGTCCTTCGCCTGCCTGATGTCAATCGCTTGATGCCGTGTGTCCTGCGCCGGCCGGATGACCGCCTCCCACCGCGCGGCCTTCCGGTCATGGCCGTCGCCCCGCGGGAACGCTCCCGGCCGGCTGCGTGTCGCGCGGCCGGACGCGGCCTGAGCCTTTGCTTTCTGTTGCTGCCGGCGGATCAGCGGGCGTATGGCCGGCTAAAGCCGGACCGGCAGACCCTGCTCGCGGAGGTACTCTTTCACCTGGCGGATAGAGAAGATGCCGTAGTGGAAGACGGACGCAGCTAGAACGGCGTGGGCGTTGCCTTCCCGAAAGGCGCGGGCGAAGTGCTCCAGCGTGCCGGCGCCCCCCGACGCCACCACCGGCACCTCCACGCGCCGGCTGACCTCGCGCAGCAGTTCCAGGTCGTAGCCCTCGCGCGTCCCGTCGGCGTCAATGCTGTTCAGCACGATCTCGCCGGCGCCCCGCTGTACGCCCTCCACCGCCCACTCGATCGCGTCCTTTCCCGCTGGCATCCGCCCCCCGTTCAGATAGACCTGCCACCAGGTGCGGCCGTCTGGCTCCACCGTCCGCTTGGCGTCGATCGAGAGCACGATGCACTGGCTCCCGAACCGCTCCGCCCCCTGGTTGATCAGGTCAGGGTTCTGCACGGCGCGGGTGTTGATCGACGTCTTGTCGGCGCCGGCGCGCAGTACCCGCCACATGTCGTCCACTGAGCCGAGCCCGCCGCCGACGCATAGGGGGATGAAGACCTCGCGGGCCGTCCGTTCCAGCACGTCGATCATGATCCCGCGACGCTCGTGGGAGGCCGTGATGTCGTAGAAGACGAGCTCGTCGGCGCCATCGCGGTTGTAGGCGGCGGCCAGCGCTACGGGATCGCCAGCGTCTTTATCGGCGGAGAACTTCACGCCCCTGACGACGCGGCCGTTGGCCACGTCAAGGCATGGAATGACGCGTCTGGTGAGCATGCTCACTTCCTCCCTGGTTCCGCCCCGGGCTCGCGGATACCGGGCCTGCCGCCGGCGATAGCCGCCGGATCCGTGGCCTCAGGGGCAACGGCCGCGGCGGCAAGGGCCTGGCGCAGACCCAGCCTGCCGGAGTAGATGGCGCTGCCGATGATTGCGCCGGCCAGGCCGAGGGCGGCGAGGCGGTGGATCTGCTCCACCGTCGTCACCCCGCCGGAGGCGATCACGGCGGCGCCAATGGAGCGGCGCAGCCGCTCCAGCTCGGCGAAATTCGGCTCGGTCAAGGTGCTGTCCCGCTCGACGTCGGTGTAGATCAGCCACGCCACGCCGCAGGCCACCATCCGGCGGGCCAGCTCCACGGCCGGCAATGGGGCGGTCTCGGTCCAGCCGCGAGTGGCTACCAGGCCGCGACGCGCGTCGATGCCGACGGCGACGGCCGCGGGGCCAAAGCGGCGCACCGCCTGCTCCACCACGTCGGGGCGCTCTACAGCGGCCGTGCCGAAGATGACCCGTGAGACGCCGCTCTCCAGCGCGGTGTGCGCCGCGTCAAGCGAGCGGATGCCGCCGCCAAGCTGCACCCGCACGCCTGCGGCGCCCGCCATACGGGCCAGGGCGCGGACCAGGTCGCGGTTGGCCGGGGATCCCCCCCTGGAGCCGTCCAGATCGACGACGTGGATCCAGCGCGCGCCGTCGCGAATGAAGCGCTCCATGACCGCCTCCGCGGCGTCGTCATAGACGGTCTCGCGGGAGTAGTCTCCCTGGAAGAGATCGACGACCCGCCCGGCGCGGATGTCGATGGCGGGCAGGATCTCGAAGCGGGGAAGAGGCTCGCGGGTAGCGGACACGGGACTTGCAGGTGCGCGGCTCAGCCCTTGTCGTCCACTAGTGGGTCACTTGGCATGGCTGTGGCCATTGGCTCCCCGAGTGGAATGGCAATCGGCATGACAAAGGACCCACTAGCTGCCGTGGCCGGCCACGATCGGTCCGGCCGGAGCCGGCGACGCTGCGGGTGCCGGAGCGCCAGACCCATCCGGCAGGGGCACTTCCCCGCGGACGATCCGCCCGAAGTTGGCGTAGAGGCGCAGGCCGTCGGCGCCACTCTTCTCGGGGTGGAACTGGGTGGCCATCACGTTCCTCCAGATGCAGACGCTGGGGAACACCACGCCATAGTCGGTCTCGCCGGCGACGACGCATCGGTCGGCGGGGTCGACGTAGTAGGAGTGCACGAAATAGAAGTAGGCGTGATCGGCCACACCGTCGAAGAACGGGTGCGGCACGACCTGGTGGACCTGGTTCCAGCCCATGTGCGGGATGCTCAGGCCCGGCGGGAAGCGACGCACCCGCCCCGGGAGCACGTCCAGGCAGGGATGCTGGCCGCCCTCCTCGCTGACGGTAAACAGGGCCTGCAGGCCCATGCACACCCCCAGGAACGGCGTGCCGCTGGCGATGACCTCCTTGACCACCCCCACCAGGTCGTGGCGTTCCAGATTGCGCATCGTGTCGGCCGCCGCGCCTACACCGGGCAGGATGACGCCGGCGGCGCTGAGGATGGTCCGGCGATCGTTGGTCACGACGGCCGGCAGGCCGACGTGCTCCACCGCATGGACGACGCTGCGTAGGTTGCCGGCGCCGTAATCGATGACTGCGATAGACATGGCCGCTCGACGTCCTGGTGCAAAGTGCTGAAGGCTCAGTGCGCGGCCGCAAGCAGGGTCTGGGTTACGATGCTGCCCATCACCTGTAACAGGATCATGGCCACGAAGGGCGAGAGGTCGAGCATCCCCATCGTGGGCAGGACGCGCCGCAGCGGCGCCAGGATCGGCTCCGTGATGTCGCGCAGCAGGCGCATGAGCACGTTATCGCTGCCCGGCGGGACGAACCAGGAAAAGATGGCCCGCAAGAAGATGGCGGTGGTCAGCACGTAGACCAGGAGGCCAACGAACCGCGCCGCAAACTCGAAGATATTGAATGCCATTTGTAAAACACTATCCCGTTCAAGCCGGTTCCGGCCGGCTCTCTACCCGATCGGCGCGGCCGCCGGCCGGTCGCCGAAGATGGCCCGCCCCACCCTGACCAGGGTCGCCCCTTCTTCCACCGCGACGGGGAAATCGCCGGTCATTCCCATCGACAGGTGGCGCCAGGGGTGGCCGGCGTCGGTCATGCGCCCCCTTAGCTGCCGGTGGAGCGCGGCCAGGCGGCGGAAGTAGGGCCGCGTGAGCTCTGCATCGTCGAACTCCGGCGCAATGCACATCAGGCCTTCGATGCGCAGGCCAGGGAGCGCCGCCAGCCTCGCCGCCGCCTCCTCCAGCGCCTCCTCAGGGAACCCGTACTGGCTCTCCTTTCTGGCGAGGTTGACCTGCAGGAGCACCGGCGCCGGCCGGCCCCGCCGCTCGGCGCGGACGGCGATCTTCTCGCCCAGGGCGACGCTGTCGACGCTGTGGATCATCGAGAACAGTTCCAGCGCCTTATTGATCTTGTTGCTCTGCAGGTGCCCGACCAGGTGCCAGGTCACGCCAGACGGTAGCAACGGGATCTTCTCCTCCGCCTCCTGCACGCGGTTCTCCCCCAGGTGGCGCACCCCGGCTTCGATCACAGGGAGGATACGCGCGGGAGGAAAGGCCTTGGAGACCGCCACAAGTGTCACGTCGCGGGGGTCACGGCCGGCGCGGCGCGCCGCCGTCGCGATGCGCTCCAAGACGGCGCCGACCCGCTCGGCAGCCTTGGCTATCTCCGTCGCGCCGGCCGTCGCCACTTCCATCGCCCTGGACTGCCTCTGAGCGATTTTAACAGGAGCGGGTCCAGGCGAAGGCGGTCCCGCGCGTCCGTGCAAGCCATCCGGATCAGCGGCCGCGACGGACCTCAGGTGAGGACGGACCTGACCCCCTTCGGTCGGGGCCGCGTGGGGAGGGCAGCCCTCACCCCCTTTGGTCGCGTCCGCGCCTCACCCCCTGCCCTACTCCACCCCAGCCGCCCCCGCTCCGACACGGAGATGGGCAAGAACGGCCATGGGGGAAGATGCGGCCCTTGGCAGCCGTGCGGGTCCCGCTCCGACGCGGCGACACCGACCATGGCCTGAGGCCGTCTGGAACGGTTGCGCACACCCGCGGTCCGCTCAGCGGAGGCGCGGGCGGAGGAACGGCGGGATATCCAGGTTGTCGGTCTGCCCCGTGCGCTCGTCGGGGATCGCGGCCCGCGCCGGGCGCTCGAAGGCGTCCCGCTCTCGCGCAAACGGCTCGCGAGATGGATAGTCGCGGGACGGATACTCGCGGGACAGGCCAGGACGGGCCGGCGTCTGAGGCTTACTCACGTCGAAGCCCGTCGCGATCACGGTGATCTTGATCTCGCCCTGCATCCGCGGGTCGATGACCGCGCCGACCATGATGTTGGCTTCCGGATCCGCGGCCTTGGTGATGATCTCGGCTGCCTCGTTGACCTCGTGCAGCGTGAGGTCCTCGCCGCCGGTGATGTTGAACAGGATCCCCTTGGCCCCTTCAATGGAGATGTCCAGCAGGGGGCTGGCGACGGCCGCCTGGGCCGCCTCAGTGGCGCGGTTCTCGCCGGCGCCCGCGCCGATGGCCATCAGCGCTGAGCCGGCATTGGACATAATGGTCTTCACGTCGGCGAAGTCGAGATTGATCAGGCCCGGCACGGTAATCAGGTCGGAGATCCCTTGGATGCCCTGGCGCAGCACATCGTCGGCCAGGCGGAAGGCGTCCACCATCGGCATCTTGCGGTCGGCGATGGCCAGCAGGCGATCGTTCGGGATGGTGATCAGAGTGTCCACCTTCTCGCGCAGGGCCTGAATACCGGCCTCCGCGATCTGGCGCCGGCGCGGCCCTTCGAACGAGAAGGGGCGCGTCACGACACCGATGGTCAGGGCGCCAAGCTCGCGAGCAATCTCCGCCACCTTGGGCGCGGCGCCGGTGCCGGTCCCGCCGCCCATGCCGGCGGCGATGAAGACCATGTCCGCGCCCCGCAGCGCCTCGTAGATCTCTTCGGTGCTTTCCTCGGCGGCCCTGGCGCCGACGGCGGGATTGCCCCCGGCGCCAAGGCCCTTGGTTACCTTGTCCCCAATGCGGATGCGCTGGGGCGCCAGGGACCGCAGCAGCGCCTGGGAATCGGTGTTGACCGTGACGAACTCCACGCCCCGGATCTCGGTCTCGATCATGCGGTCCACCGCATTGCTCCCGCCGCCGCCGACGCCGATGACCTTGATCTGCGCAAAGGCCTCGAGGCTGGGAAGGGTGCTCATATTCTCTGGGCGCTCATCGACCCGCCCGATCCGTAACCGCTCCGGAAACATCCGCCTGACCCTCTTGTCTACTGTCTCGCGACGCTGTCTCGTGGTCGGCGCTTGCCGAACGCACGGCACCTCGCTGCAAGGATAATGAACCGCCATCCGCCGCGGGCGCGGCCTGGTGGCCTCCAGGTTGCG
Organism: Chloroflexota bacterium; assembly: GCA_034437795.1. Lineage (GTDB taxonomy): Bacteria > Chloroflexota > UBA11872 > UBA12225 > UBA12225 > DAOTTI01. Next base: position 14,154 of record DAOTTI010000132.1, read on the forward strand.
TCACCTGGACATCCAACAGTAGCACACTGCCCCCGCAACTCCCAAGAACGCGCGGCCGCTCTCATTCAGCTTCGCCCCACCGCGCTCAGGCGCCGGTTTCGCCTCGCCGGTTGGCCGGCCCGATGGTGGCGCTCGGGATGGGCTCTGTCCACGATTCTCTGCACGCGGAGCCCCCACGGCCCCGCCGGCGCGGGACAGGCCCCTGCCGGACACGGTTCTCTGCATGCGGAGCCCTCACCCTAACCCTCGCTCCATGGGACAGGGCGAGGGACCGGCCGGTGCTCTTGGGCCGCGGGCGATAGCTCCGTCCTCGCTCGTCGCCACGTCGCCATTCGTTACTCGCCACTCGCTCCTCGCTCCTCTCGGCACTGGTCGCCCGTCCGGTCGGTACTCTGGCCGTGGCGGCGCGCCGCCGGCTGCCAACACCCGTGACCTCCCAGCCACAGTCTGTGACGCCGGGACGAGGCGAAGCCGAGACGCGGCGGAGGCGCTACCATACGCTGAAAGGAATGCCGCGATGCGTCGCTATCGTATCTCTGACCTTGGCTCAGATGGAGCGGAGCACGTCGCCAGCCGGCTGATCCCCGGCAGGCGCATCGCCGCCGGAGGGTTGAGCTTCCACGCCCCCGGGGCGCGGACACATCCTGAAGGCGAGCACCGGCACGACCACCACGAGGTCTTCTGCATCATGCAGGGTAAAGGCACCCTCTGGGTCGACGGCCGCACCGAGCCGATCCATGCCGGTGACGTGATCGTCATTGAGCCAGGAGAAGAGCACTACATCTACGCCGACACGGAGACGCCGACCATAAACTGCTGGTTCCGCGCCGACGACGCCGGCCATCCGAGGCAGTACTCGCTCCCGTAGTCTCGCGGCACTGGGCCAGCCGTCTCGGCCTGCTCGCCCAGCGCCACCGCGGCAAATCGCGCGGACATCCAGACATCCCCTGCGCGGTTCACTCTAGCCCAGACTATTCACGGCCAGCGAAGCGTCCCGCTCCCGTACGGGAGCGGGAACGCAGGGGCGCGAGGCCACCATAGGTGCAGAGTACCCGGACGGTAGGCGCCCTCTCCCACCCTCCCATAGGGCAAGGGAACGCAAGAGTGCCTCATTCAGAACAGATGGTGACACCCGGCCACCCTGGAAGCACACGACCCTTCCGGATAGCGCCAGGCCGTGGCCGCGGCCGAAGGGGGTGAGGTCCGTCCCCCACGGCGGCGCGGCCCCGGCCGAAGGGAGTGACGTCCCTCCCCACTGAACCAGTGGCGCGCCACGCTATCGGGGGCGCCGGGGCCGGATCTGGTCCCAGGGCAGGACGCCACAGCGCTCGGCCCACGCGTCGTAGATCGCCGCTAGCTCGCGCACCTTGTCCGCACGCTGCGACGAGAGGTCGTGGAGCTCCGTGCGGTCCTCCTCCATGTCATAGAGCTCCCAGCTGCCGGGGTATCTGGACACGAGCTTCCACCTGCCCTGGCGCACGGCGCGGTTGCCCTCGTGCTCCCAGCAGAGCGGGCGCTGCCGCTCCCAGCCCAGGTCCCCGTGGAACAGGGGCAGCAGGCTCTCGCCTTCCAGGGGCTGCACCGGCTTGTCGTTAGAGCGCTCAGGGTAGGGCGCGCCCGCTGCGTCAAGGCAGGTCGCCATCACGTCGATCAGGTGGCAGGGCGAGTGGGCGATCCCTCCGGCGGGGATCACCCGCGGCCACCAGGCGATGAACGGCGTGGCGATCCCGCCCTCGTGCACCCAGTGCTTGTAGAGGCGGAAGGGCGTGTTGCTCGCGTTCGCCCATGGCAGGTCGTAACTCATGTAGGTGTCGGCCGGGCCTGGCAAGAGATACTTGATGTTCCCCGCGCGCACCCGCCGGCCATCGCGCGTGAGGGGCGGGGCCGATTGGTGCGTCCCATCCTCCCGCAGGAACTCGGCGCAGCCGCCGTTATCGGAGAGGAACATCACCAGCGTGTTGTCATCCAGACCGTGGCGCTCCAGCGCCGCCAGGATGCGGCCCACGCTCTGGTCCATACGATCCACCTGGGCGGCGTAGACCGCCATCCGCGCGTCCTCCCAGTCCTTGTCCGGCCAGTCGGGCAGGTCGTCCCAGGCCGGCGCCAGTTCGTCGCGCGGGGAGAGTTCCCACTTGCCGGCGAGCAGGCCCAGCGCTTTCAGGCGCGCGTGGCGCTCGCGCCGGAGCGCGTCCCAGCCCGCACGGTACCGGCCGCGGTAGCGCGCGACGTCCTCCGGCGGCGCGTGCAGGGGCCAGTGGGGCGAGGTGTAGGCCACGTACAGGAAGAAGGGCGCTCCATCCCGTGCCGCGTCGTCGATCATGGCGGCGGCCTGCTCGCCGATGGCGTCCGTGTAATAGTAGTCCTCCCCTTGCGCCTCGATGAACTTACCGTCGCGCATTAGGGTGTGCGGGTGGTAATAGCTGCCGGCGCCGGCCAGCGTGCCGTAGAAGCGCTCGAAGCCCCGCTGCAACGGCGTGGGGAACGTGGGGCTGCCGGCCACCCGCCACTGCTCCGGATCGGTAGAGTACTGGCCGCCGACGTGCCACTTGCCGGACATGAAGGTGCGGTAGCCGGCGGAACGCAGCGCTTCGGCGATGGTCACGCAGCGGTCGTTGAGATAGCCCTGGTAGCCGGGGGCGCCCAGGTCACGGACCATGTGCCCGACGCCCGCCTGGTGGGGGTAGAGCCCGGTGAGCAGCGAGGCGCGGGTGGGGCAGCAGCGCGCGCTGTTGTACATCTGCGTCAGGCGCAGGCCCCCCGCGGCCAGCCGGTCCAGATGGGGTGTGCGGATCTCCGACCCGTAGCAGCCGATGTCGGAGTAGCCCATGTCGTCAACCAGGATCAAGACGATGTTGGGACGTGCCGCGCTCGAGCGGCCGTCCGGCTGGCGAGCCGCCCGCGGCTGCGTGGGTGCGGGCCCCGGTTCTATCGTGTTCACGGCGCTTGTGTACTCCATGTTCAGAGACAAGATCAGGGTCACAACGCAGGCGTCGCCTGCGACGAGCAGGGTACCGGCCCGCATCAGGCGCCGTCAGGCGGTATAGGAATGGGGCGCGATCAGGCGCGCAGCGAGGCGTTGTCGTAATACATGAGCAGATCGGGGTCGTCCTGGAGCACGTCTTCCGGCAGGCGCTCGGCCACCTTGAGGATCGTGGCGAAGTCGCGGCGCGCCCAGGCGTCGGCAAAGCCGGCGCGAATGGCCTCCGTGCGGAACTGGCGCAGCCGCCCGCGCCCGCGCAGGTAGTCGGCGAACTCCCGCAGGAGCGCCCGCCGTCGCAGCTGCTCCAGGTCGCTGGCGCGGTGCGGGTCCGGCACATACCACCGCCCGGCCTCGTCTTGCAGGAAGTTCTGCGCCAGGATGTCGCTCAGCTCGGGGAGCGCTTCGTGCCGCGCCTGTCTGACCTCCCGCAGGAACTTCGGCAGGAGCTCCTGATACCGCTGGGGCTCGCCCCCGCTGGCGGGATCAAGCTGCCGGCGCAGCCACTCGATGGCGCTCTTCTCGTCGCTCACCAGGAGCGCTGGCTGCGCCACCTCCTGGACCTGGAGGCGCGCCCGGTCGTATTCCGGCACCTGCTCGGGCAGAAAGTACATGCCGTCGCGCTGGACAAAGCGCTGTCGGAGGCCGGCGTAGAACTCCGGCGCGGAGAGGGGTACGCCCAGCCCGCGCTGGATGTGGAACGCCACCATGCGGTCGAAGAGCCGGTGGGGCCGGCGCTCCGCCACGGCTTCGATGGTCCCGTCACCCATGACCACCACCGGCACGTGCGCCAGATGCTGGCGCACGAAGTCCCAGGCCGCCTCGGGCGTGCCCGCCTGGCGCACGAACTGCGCCCCGAACCGACGATCGACCTTATAGGCCGAGATCACCAGATCGTGCCTGACCGCGGCGCTGGCGGAGGCCTGCTTGAAGCTCACCTGCCGCTTATCGAGGAGCCGCACGTCCGCGACGACGAAGCCGGCCGCCTGCAGCGCCTCCTGGATGGCGTTCCACACGCTGTGGCGCGAGTTGTGGAACTCAACGGTGATCCAGCGTCCCGGCTTCAGGATCCGATGCGCCTCGGCGAACGCGCGGCGCATTAGCTCCTGGTAGTCAGCGAGCTGCTTGCCCTGGGCCGGACTGATGATCGCCTCCTGGGCTTGGTTGGTGAAGGCGCCCAGAAAGGCCTCGGTGAGGAAATTCACCTCCGAGTAGATGATGTTGCTGCCAAACGGCGGGTCGGTGAAGACGTAATCGACGCAGGCGTCGGGCACGTTGGGCAGCGCGGTGCTGGATTGGGTGGTGATGCGCACCTGATCCGTGCGCCGCACGCGCTGCAAGCCCTGAAGGACGGCCGCCGCCCGCGCTTCGAGGGCGCGGATCACGTTCACCTCGCGCTTCAGCTTCGGGATGTAGAGGACCAGCGGCACGATCCCCTGGTAGGCTCGGCGCATCTTGCTCACCGCCGGCGCCAGGTTCACGATCGTCTGCAGCAGGAGGTGGCGGACGGGCTCATCAAGTGAGGCGCTGCGTACGAACTCCAGCGCGGCCGCCAGCAACCAGAGGGTGCGCTTGGAGAAGAAGTCCGAGACGCGCTCGTACCCCGCGTGATAGCCCCGGCGCCACATGTCTCCCCACCCGCGCTCGGGGCGCGCCCGCTGCATCATGGGAAAGTCGGGGTACCGGTACGGAATGGGGCGGCGGTCGATCGCCTCCTGGAGCCGATGGAAGGCCTCCGGCGGGGCCACCTCCCGCGCGCCCCCGTGGCCGGGGCGTGCCAGGGCGACGCGCACTGGGACCTCCTTCGTCTTCCGGTCTGGCCCGGCAACGCGCAGCAGGTCGGCGGCGCTGAGCCGGACGCCGCAGCCGGGGCAGCTCATCGTCGCCCGTAGCCGGCGCGTGGCGAAGTCGAACCCCGCCTCCGCGAAGGGGAAGCAGGCGGCGCACTGCGGGCAGGCGAAGACCTCGCTCCAGATTACGTAGGCGATCTCGTCTCCGTCGCCCGCGCCACCGGCATCCGGCGGGTCGGACGGCATCAGGTAGAGCCAGCCACACTCCCGTCGCAGGTAGCCGGCCAGGTCGCGGAAGGCGGCGCCGGCCGCGTCCAGGTCCACGGGATGGCAGTAGACGTGGGCCATGAAGGTGGCGGCCGGCGAGAGGTCGCACAGAATGGCGCGGCGCCCGAGCTGGTTGGCGGCCACGCCGGTCATCCCCGCGCCGCAGAAGCCGTCGAAGACGAGGTCGCCGGGCCGGGTGAAGTGCTCGATGTAGCGCTGGACGGCGAGGTGCGGGACCTTGGTGTGATAGCTGAAGGCCTGGTAGGCGGGGTCGGACTTGCCCTCCGAGACGTCCACCGCCAGGGGCGTGCGACGTTCGTCGCCGGCTTCATTGGTACCGCGCCCGTCGACCGTGGTGTCGGCACCGGCAGGCGCCCGCTCGTCCGCGGCATGCGATGCGAGCGACTGGGTCACAGCCGTCCCGCCTTCGTCCGTGGCGCGCGACGCAAGGGCGAACTCTTCCAGGAAGGGATTGGGGCAGGCGGTATATCGAGGCGGGTCGGACAGGGCGAGGATCGTCTCGTCGTTCGCCGCGGGGAAGCCTTCCATGGCGCGGAACGCTCCGTCATGGAGGCGCTGCCGCAGGCGCGAGCGCCAGGCTTGCTCCGTATCCGGCGGGGCGCCGGCCTCAGCGCGGGCGCCTGAACGGGTGCCTGCCCGGACGTCGCGAGACTGGAGTTGATCGGTCATCGCAGTGCTGGGAACCAGGCTGGTGAGCCGGCAAGCGGGCCGGCCCTGCCGGCATCGATAGAGCCGATTGGGCGCGCGGCCACGTGGCGGAGCCGGCGGCCGAACCTACGAGCCGGCAAGGGTAACACGCGTCCTGGCCGGGTCGTGGCCCTGCATCGCGCGGCGAAGGAAATCGCTGAAGCGGCGCTCCAGCTCCGGCACGGTACACGGCAAACCCCCGTCCTGGAGGGCAGCAAGCAGGCTGCCGGCCTGGAGCGTCACGGCCTCCGCGGCGGGGCGCGGGCGAGCGTAGCAGCGAAAGCCGGCGAGCACGGCAACGGGCATGGTAGCCGCGCGGTCGATCGTGCCGGCATCCAGCATCTCCTGGCCCCGCAGATTGAGCACGATCTCGCCCCGAGCGACGAGCGCGACCAGGATCACCGCCACCCACTCCGGCTCCAGGCCGAAGAAGACATCCCGTTCAATCGGCTGTGTGCCGGTGGCGCGGCCGGCGACCTGGTCAATCAGCTCATCGCGGTTCACCACCTGCCCGTCATGTTTGCGATGGAGCAGCTCCAGGTAGCGGCGGCCGTAGCGGGACCGTTCTGGACGCAGGTTCCCCTCATCGTCCAGCAGTTCCAGCGCCTCCAGGACAGCGATGGCCGGATTGGCGCGCCTGCCTCCGGCCAGGTAGCGAATGGCGGCCGCGGCGCTGCTAGCTCTGGCATCCTCCGCCATCGGTTTGGGCAGACGCCGGAAGGCGGGATAGTCGGGATATCGTTGGGCGAAGTGCGGGGCCAGCAAGCAGGCCGCGATCCGCTGCAGCACGGCGGCCACATCATCCTGTGCGAGGCCCTCTGGCAGCATGGCCCGCTCCGGCCAAGCCGCAACTCCTTGCGCTACGGCCGCCAGGTCCTCGCTGTCATGACCGCCTGCGGGGGGATGGACAGCGGAGATGGAGCGCTCGACGCCCTGATAGATGACGGTGAGGTGGCCGGCGGCATGCTCTCGCAGCCAGCGGAGCAGCTGGCGGGCGGCCTCGCCGGCCTTCTGGCGGTAGACGTCGCGGTGCGTTGCCGTTTCTCCGGCAAGTGCGCGAGCGCCACCATAGATGCGGACGACGGCCTCGAAGTCCGGAGCTACGCCGGCAAACCGGAAGATCACTTCGCCGGGGCGCCGGTCGTCTCGCCACTCGTGGGTGAGGAACGGCGGAAGCACGTAGAGGGAGAAGTCGCGGGGGGGAAGAGACGTGGGGCGTTCGTCCGGCGCGCCAAAGAAGACGTACCCGGGACGGGTCACGTTCCGTTCCGGCCAGGGCAGCTCGTAGGTCCAGATGGGGTGGCCGGCGACGCATGTGGCCTCGCTCAGGTTGAGGAGCTGGCGCAAGGCGTCGAAGAAGAAGCGATTGAGCTGGCACTGGTCGATGAGCTCGCCGCGCTCCTTGATCCTGGCGTCGAAGTCGACATCCTTCTTCACGTCCAGGTAGTACTGGCCATTGGCCTCGTTGAAGGAGAGGTACTGGCCGCTGACGGTGCGCTTGATCTCGCGCAAGGCTACCTGCACCTGGCTGAGAAGGAACTCGGCCGATGGCTCCGGCATGCGCGCGTGCAGGCACAGGCCATCACGCAGCGCCTCCGCCGTCACGCCCTGGGGCGCGTCAATGTCGCTCGTCGTCAGCCGCTGCACGCTGAGGGCGTGGATCAGCCGCAGGGCCATGGGACGCAGGTGCGGGCGCGTGTAGGCGCTGCGGACGCGCGCCTCCAGGGTACTGCTCTTATCGATGACCTCGGCCACTTCGGGGAGGCCCCGCATGGCCGGGCTCTCGCGCAGGACGTCCCAGTAATGGTCGTAGGACACCAGCCCCGGCTCGCCGGACGGCACCTCCTGATCCAGCAGCCGGCGAATGGTCAGGCTGAAGGTCTTGAGCGCCTCGCGCTTCTCGGCCAGGGCGAGGCGCTCCAGGGTCTCGATGTAGGCGGGGTGAATGTGAAATAGACGCGCAAACTCGTCCAGGCGCTCGGCCATGCCGCCGTAAAGGGGCGCGAATTGGCGCAGGTGCTCCGTGATCCGCGCCCGCTGCGCGTCCGTCTTGCTGAGCAGGCGGTGGGAGACGACGTAGGCGATGTCCTCGCGCGCGATGCGCACCTGCTCGAAGCGATCCCGCACGCGGCGTAGCTGGCCGGCGACGTGCTGGAAGCGCGGGTTGTCGAAGAGGGTCTCCTGGAGCCCGCCGAGAAAGCGGAAGGCAGTGAGCGCGGCCGCCTCCCCTAGTTCGCGCAGGAAGGCCAGGTCCAGGATGAGAGCGTGGCCGGGCCGCGTGCGCAGATAGTCCAGCAGCTCGTCCACGACCAGCAACAGGCCGTGCTCGGGGTAGGTCTGCTGGAACGCGGCCATGGCCTGAACCAGGGCATCCTTGTTGTTGGTGACCTGGTCCGCCGGTGGGAAGCGGAACGGCGTGCCCCAGCGGGCGAGGGCCGCGCCCAGCTCGCGCAGGAGGATGTCGCGCAGGCTCCCTGTCACACCGCCGATCTCCACCCGCGCTACCTTGAAGCGGCCGGCGATGGCCTGGGCAGCCTGGCGCACCTGCGGGTGAGCTAGCGCGCCGGCCAGGTCAGGGTACTCCGCGACAGCCGAGAGCGCCGAAAGCAGGTGGGACTTGCCGCTGCCATAGGCGCCGATGATCAGCACGCCCTTGCTGTCGCGGGCCGTCTGGAGCTGAAGCTGGGGAAGGACGACGTTGGTGAGCTGGTCCGCCATCCGGCTGGAGATGACGTAGGTCTGCACCAGGCGCCGCGCGGCGCGCTCGTCGTCCGCGTGGCGGAGCTGGATCACGGTCTCGATCGGCTCGAACTGGACGAGATCGCGGTAGCGCATCGGCTCGACACTCCATCCTCTCTAAGCGGGCGGCCACGGCGGGAGGTCGCGCCCGCCCTGCTGGCACTGAGCGTCCCGCCCCATGGGGATGCGCCATTCTGGGGTACCCCGCCAGCCGTGCCGGCCGATGTGTTGGCCGAGGGCTGCTTGAGCTACGTGAGCAGCGGGTCCACCTGTTGCTTGATGGCGTCCGCCACCTCCTTCGGCTGCGCCTCGCGCGTCCACAGCCGGCCCAGTTGTTCGTTCAGAACCGTCTCGATCTCCGGCCAGCGCACGGCGGTGGGGTCGGCACGGAGCAGTGACGCGCCCTCGACGAAGAGGCTCATGTGTGCCGGAGGCGGCTCGAGGCCGGCGGCGACAGCCTTGTACACGAATGCGCGTCGCGTTCGGGAGGCTGGCATGGCTGGCGTCCTACTCCCTCGCTGGTCTCGATGGGGTCAATGAGGGTAATCCCTACCGGACAGCAGTGCGGTGGCGGGGCCACCAGCTGCTCCGCCCGGCATTGCCTCCGACACCTTCACGTTTTTCGCGGCGATCGGTGTCAATCGATGCGGAATGTCAGCACGGTAATGGAGTGTGCCGGGAACGCATACCGCCCGTCTCTGAGCTCCAGGGTTCCTCGATCCCGGCTGGCGACCCGCTCCGGCGCGTCGAGCGTGTTGACTGCCAGTACGTCCGTCACGTCGGCGCCGAGGTCGATGACCTGCGCCTGCGCCGGCAGGTTGCTGGTCCGGCCGTCGCGCACCAGCTGCGCCGCCATGGCCTGCGTTCGAAGCCGGTTGATGACGGCCAGGTGGAGCGTTTGCCGGTCCTCGGAGCAGGTGGCGGCCGCGTCCAGGTAGGGCACGATCCCCGGGCAGGTGTGGAACTGCCCTTCGGCGTCCAGGTGCGGGCTGCAACGGATGGCCTGCAGGATGCTCGGCCCCTCCACCGTCACAGACAGGGCGATAGGGCCGGTGCGGTTCTGGTACAGGTCCCAGACGTAGTAGGTGGCGCTCTTCACCACGCCCCGCGGCCGGACGGCGATCAGCGCATTGGCGTTGATCAGGTTGACCGTGTTAGCCATACCCACCGGCACGGCGTGGCCGCTCAGGCGCTGCAAGGCGTGGAACACGCCGGCGTAGAAGAGGGCGTCCGCCGCCGTGCGTGGGCTCCAGCGATTGACGCGCACGCGCCGCACGGCCGCCGGATCGGTCGCCGGCACGTCCCGAGGGGCGATCCCCCCGCCCTCGCCCGGCTGGGGCACCGGCCAGTCTGCCGGCTCCAGGTGCCGGATGTTCCACTCGTCCAGGGCCAGCGCCAGGGGCCGGCTGACGCCCGCGCGCCGCGCCTCGAGCGCCACCAGGTCGGCGTAGGCGCGTAGCTCCTCCTCAAAGAAGAGCGGCTGCGCCACAACCGCCTCGTAGTCGTCGTCACCGTGCGGCGCCGTGTACAGGTGCCGGCTGGCGCCGTAGAGGTGGATGGAGACGTAGTCGAGCAGCGGGCCGGCTTGCTCCAGCACGGCCCGCGTCCATGCCTCGCCCGCAGAGGTGGGGCCACGCCCGACCCCGACCAACCGGATGGATGGATCCACGCGGCGCATGAACGCCGCGTGCTCGCGCGCGTCGGCGGCGTATTGTGCGGCCGGGCGGTGGCCCATCTGCCACGCGCCGTACACCTCGTTGCCCAGGCCCCAGTAGCGCACGCCGTATGGCGCGGGGTGGCCGTTGGTCGCCCGCAGCCGCGCCAGTTGGGTATCGCCAGCGTAGTTGGTGTACTCCACCCAGCGCACTGCCTCCTCCACGCTGCGGCAGGTGACGGTCAGGTACGCCTCCGCGCCGGTCAGGGCGCACCACGCCAGGAACTCATCGGTGCCGAAGCGGTTATCCTCCTCGCGCGGCATGCCGTCCTGCCCGCCCCAGGTGAGCTCGAGCCGCCGCGGCCGGCGCTCGCGGGGGCCGATGCCGTCCTCCCAGTGGTAGGCGGAGGCGTAGTTGCCGCCGGGCCAGCGCACCACCGGCAGGCCAAGCTCGCGGCAGACCGCGATCACGTCGCGCCGCAGGCCGTTGGTCACCCCTGGCTCGGCGATGGAGCGTGGCGAGCCTTCGTCGAACACGCCGCCATGGATGTTCCCGAAGAAGTTGCCTTCCAGGAAGTGGCCGTAGATCTTGCGGTCGATCCGGCCCAGCGAGCGGGCGCTGTGCACGTGGATGATGGCGGCGGGGGGAGGCGCGACCATGAGCGTCACCGGCGCGCGAGGGGAACGTGGCGGGCATGTGCGCCGGTGCGTCCCTTCGTCAGGGCAGGCGATAGCGTGGCCAAGCCTGCCGCCCTTCCCCCGGCCAGGTCGCGAATTGCCGGCGCCACGTGCGGTGCGCCGGAATGCTAGACGATCTGCGAGGCCGGTGGCAATCCCGCGCCCGTAGGCGGGCTGGCGTCCGGCGGTCTGGCTCCTCCATCTGGCCGGGCACACGTCGCGCCGGCAATCCAGCGCCCCTCAGGAGAACTGAGGGGGCGGGAGCAAGCGCGCGATGGCCTGCAGCGCCTTGTCCACCTCGCGCCTGCCGTCGCGCACGATGAACACGCCGTGGCCAGGGTAGAGCCCATCGATCGCCAAGGTGGCCAGGCGCTCCACGCTGCGGATGGACTCCTGCACGGAGCAGTCCCACGTGTGCTGGAGCAGGATCCGGCCGCCGGCGAACAGGGCGTCTCCCGTAAAGGCAGCCACGCGTCCGCGGCGCCGCACGACGTAGGTCAGGTGCCCCGCGGCGTGGCCCGGGGTGTCCAGCGCTTCCACGGTCAGGTCGCCGACGCGCACCGTTGCCCCATCCGCTAGCTCCTCGTCGACAGGACAGGCCGCGAAGACGAAGTCCTGGGGATACATGCCAGCCCCGCGGGCCACGTCCAGGCTAATAGCCCGCTCATCGCCGGCACGGACGAAGGCGGCGACGGGCCCCGAGGCATAGACACGCAGGCCCAGACGCCCCCGCAGCGCAGCGGCGCCGGCCGCGTGGTCGGCGTGCCCGTGGGTCAGGAAAAGATGGCGTACTCGCCGCGGATCGAGGCCATCCGCCTCGATCCGCGCCAGCATGGCGGCGGGGTCACGCCCGCTGCCGGCGTCGATCAGGGCGTACTCGTCGCCGCCCTCCAGCAGGTAGACGTGGCAGTCATAGTCGTCCGTCAGGCAAAAGCCTGCGCGGCCGCTGGCGACCAGATGGAGGCGGTCCTCGATCTTCACCGGCTCACGTGCCCCCGGCGTGCTGCTCCCTCTATGATAGGCGGGAAGGGAGGGAGAATGACGTCGCACGCTTCACGCGGCGTCGTTGTGGAATAACTCCCGCAACGCCAAGAGCGTGGCTGAGGCCATCAAGCGGGGCGTCGATCCCATCCTGCAGGAAATCCGGGCCTCCGGCGAGCTGGCCTGCCGGTAGCCGAAGGCCCGACGTGCCGCGCGCCACGCGAGCCGTGGCAAGCTTGGCGAGACAGGTTGACTGGACATGACGGAACGCGTGCGCCGCCCCAACATCGTGCTCATCATGTGCGACCAGCTACGGGCGGACTTTCTGTCGTCGGCCGGGTTCCCGCTGCCGACGACGCCAGCGCTGGACGCCTGGGCCGCCGGTGGAGTGACGTTTGGCCGCGCCTACACCAGCTCACCGCTCTGCACGCCGGCCCGCGCGTCCCTGCTCACTGGGCGCTTTCCCCACGCCCACGGGCTGCGGGGCAACTTCCCGCGGGGCGTGCGCTTCGACTACGACCTCGAGCAGGTGCTCCACCGGCTCGGCTACCACGTCGCGCTGGTGGGCAAGAACCACTCCTACCTGCGCCCGGAGCAGTTCGACTTCCAGCGGCCGTACTCCCACGCCTTCGCCCCGCCACGTGGCGCCGGGTCGGTGGGCGGCACCGGCATGGGCGCAGGGGCGGCGTCCACCGATGAGTTCACGCGCTGGCTGCGGCGCCTTAACCACGGCGTGGCAACGGAGCCGACGCCGTTTCCGCTTGAAGACCAGTATCCGGTGCGGATCGTGGACGAGAGCATCGTCCACCTGCAGCAGCGACGAGCGCAGGCGCCGGGCCAGCCCTTCTTCCTGTGGATGTCGTTCCCCGAGCCGCATAACCCCTACCAGGTGCCGGCGCCCTACTTCGACCTCTTCCCGCCGGACAGGGTGCCGGACCGCGCCGCCGGCCCGGAGGTCCTGGCCAGGAAGCCCTTCCCCTGGGCCTGGGAGCGCGACCTGATGCGCCACGTCTATCCCAACGTGGACGATCTCTGGCGGCGGGCGCGCTCCAACTATTGCGGCATGGTCCGGCTGATCGACGATCAGCTGGCCCGCTTCTTCGCCTATTTACAGGACTCCGGCCTGGCGGAGACGACGCACGTCATCTTCCTGGCCGACCACGGCGACTACGTCGGCGAGTACGGGCTGCTGCGCAAGGGCGTGGGCCTACCGGAGTGCCTCATCCGCATGCCGCTCATCTGGCGCGGGCCGGGCATCGCCGTCGGCCGGCGCGAGGACACGGCGCATGTCTCCATCGTGGACGTGTTCCCCACCCTGTGCGAGATCCTGGGAGTGCCTCTGCCGATTGGCGTGCAGGGGCGCAGCCTGCTGCCGCTGCTGCGGGGCGAGCCCTATCCCGCGGAAGAGTTCGCCAGCATCCTGGTGGAGGTCGGCCTGGGCGGGTTGGCCTACACGGCAGGGGATGCGGCAGCGTTCGGCTTCGAGGATCGCACCGCCTACCATCCGTCGGCGGAGCCAGGCGGCGCGCCGACCTTCGACGAGCTGAATAGCCTGACGCTCAGCGGGCGCCTGAAGGCCGTTCGAGCCGGCGACTGGAAGCTGATCTACGACTGGCAGCGCCCGCGCGAGGTGGAGCTGTATTGCCTGCGCGACGACCCGGCTGAGCTACAGAACCGCGCCACCGATCCCTCGCCGGAGCCCCAGATCAACGCCCAGCAGCTCTTCGCCGACCTCCTGCGCTGGACCATCCGCACCGAAGACGATTGGCCACTGGCGCGGTACCGCCTGAAGCGCCATCCCCGTAACTGGCTCTTTACCGGCGAAGGCCGGATCGAGCCCGTGCCGCCGGAGGAGCGCCCCGAACTGCGCTGACAGGTATCACTATGGCCCACCCGCGGTTCCCGCACCTGTTCAGCCCCATCACGATCAGGGGCATCGAGTTGCGCAACCGTATCGCCATCTCGGGCCACTTCGCGGGCTGGTGGGTCGATGGCGAGGGCTTGCCCAGCGACTCCTTCCGCGCCTACATCGAGGAGCGGGCCCGCGGTGGCGTTGGGCTGTTCGTTATCGGCGCCACCGGTACCCGCTACGACGGCACCCCGCCCTTCTACCCCACCTGGCTGCTCAACCTGGACGAGCGCATCATCCCGCGGTACCGCATGCTGGTGGAGGCGGGCCACCGGCACGGCTGCGCCGTCTTCGCGCAGCTGATCCATCGGGGCGACCCACCGCAGCCCGGCGCCCAGCCGCCCGGCGTGCGGCCCGCACCCCCGCGCGCCCGGAACGCGCCGCCGCTGCGCTCCGGCGTGCCGCCCCCGCCGCGCACGGTCGAAGACCTGCGAGAGATTGTGGCCAGCTTTGGCCGAGCCGCCGCACGGGCGCTGGAAGGGGGCGTCGACGGGTTGGAGCTGCACGCGCACGAGGGCTTCCTCCACGCCCAGTTCCTGAGCCCTCGCTCCAACGTGCGCACCGACGAATACGGCGGGTCACCGGAGAACCGCGCGCGGCTGGTCATCGAGACGCTACAGGCGATGCGCGCCGCCATCGAGGCCTACGGCGATCCCCGCATTCCACTCGGCATCCGGCTGAAGGCGGACGACCTCGCGCCGGGCGGGATGACGCTGGCGGACTACGTCGAGCTGGTCCGCCGCCTGGAGGCCATGGGGCTGGTCGACTACCTCAGCTTGACCGCGGGGGACCATGCCTATCACCACGGCCCCATGTACCGCCCAGACGGCGAATGGCTCCCGCTGGTGGCGCAGATCCGCGAGCAGTGCCGGCTGCCGGTGATGCACGCCGGACGGATCACCGATCCCTTCATGGCCGAGCAGGCGGTGGCCAGCGGCCAGGTCGACGTGGTGTGCCTGACCAAGACGCACATCGCTGACCCGCACTTCACGCGCAAGGTCTACGCCGGGCAGCTCGACGACATCCGCTACTGCATGCGCTGCCTCCAGAGCTGCATCGGCAAGATGGAGCACATGACCTGTGTGTACAACCCGGTGACTGGCCGCGAGCGGGAGTGGGCCGAGTTGCAGCCGGCGCCGCGGCGCAAGCGCGTGGTGGTGGTCGGCGCCGGGCCGGCCGGAATGGAGGCGGCGCTGGTGGCGGCCCAGCGGGGGCACGACGTGGTGGTGCTGGAGCGCACCGGCCGGATCGGAGGGCAGACGCTGGCCGCGGCCGCGTCTCCCCTGCGCCAGAAGTTCGGCGAGATCGCCGCCTTCTACGAAGGCCAGGCGCGCAAGGGCGTCTTTGACCTGCGCCTCCAGACGAAAGCAGACGCCGGCATAGTGCTCTCCCTCCAACCGGATGCGGTCGTGATCGCCACCGGCTCCATCCCGCGGCGCGTCACTGTGCCCGTGGCCGGCAGGACGCATGGGCGCCAGGCCGTGACGGTGCTGGAGGCGCTGGGCTTTGGTGGCCGCCGAGCGGCCGGCGGTTATGTTCCGGATGCGTGCGGACAGGCGGCGGACACTGGTCGCCGGCTGCCGGTCAGGCGGGCGGTCGTCGTCGACCGTGAGGGGCACATGCGCGCCTTTGTCGTCGCCGACTACTTGAGCCACCGCGGCGTGGAGGTGGAGTTTCTCACGCCGTTCGTGACGCCGGGGCCCCAGCTTGACGGCATGAACCAGGGAGAGCTGTGCGAGCGTTTGAGCCGGCGGGGCGTGCGCTTTGCCCCGGGCGAGGACGCCCTCTGGTGGCAGGACGAGACGACCCTGGTAGCGCGCGACGTCTTTTCCACTGAGCAGCGGCGCATCGAGCGCGTCGACCTGCTGGTTATCGCCGCCGGTTCGGAGCCGCTGAATGGCGTGGCTGCCGCCATCGCGGCCAGGGCGCCCGGGCTCGAGCTGCACGTGATCGGCGACGCCTGCGCGCCTCGCACGGTGGAAGAGGCGACCTATCAGGGCGGGCGGGTCGGGCGCCTGCTGTAGCCGGCGCGTCCCGCGTCCTAGAGCGCTGCGCCGCCGTCCTCCAGGAGATGGCATCGTCCAAGGGATAAAGACCATGGGGCGCCAACCCGCCGGCGGGTTGCGGTTTAGCAGCAGGCGCACCTGCCTCCATCTTGGCTCACTTGGCTCACTTTGCGTAAACGGTCGTCGCAGCAGCCGTGAGAGACCGCCCTAATCCTGGTAGGTGAGGAGCCGCAGTGATGGGCACCGTCAAGATCGAGCAAGACCAACTTGGACGACGACCTGGTGAGCCTGCTCCACTAGTGGGTCCTTTGTCATGCCGATTGCCGTTCCACCAGGGGAGCCAGTAGCCACAGCCATGCCAAGTGACCCACTAGCTCAACCAGCCCATCGACGCCATGGCCGGAGAGTTCATTAGAGCTCGGACTCTATCGGCGGGAGGCCATCTCGAGCGCCGCGTTGCTCGGCATGGAGCGCTTGGGGTTTCTCCGGCGCGCCTCGCGGCTGGGCATTCCACACTGCGCGTTTACCTAAAGACGAGTAGGGGGCCGAGCGCGCGCACAGCCAGGCCATATGAGCGCCCCACCGGTCATCTCCAACTCCAGCCCGCTCATCGCACTGCACAAGGTTGGGCAGCTGCAACTGCACTGATAGACCTTGAACGTTGAACCTTGAACCTTGAACTTTCAACCTAGTTTAGAGCGCCGCCACGTAGCCATCGGCCGCCACGGCGCGGCGGAACGCATCCTCGTCGAGCGCCAGCCCGAACCCCGGCATGTCGGGGACGTGCACCCAGCCGTCCTGCACGCGGTATGCGGAGGTATCCAGGCCGGGCGTGGCCGCCTCGTCCCATTCCACGAACGTGAAGTTGCGGATGGCGCCGCCCAGGTGGGCCGCGCCGTAGTTGCCGTAGTGGCCCCCGTAGTGGTGCGGCGCCGTGCGCGCGCCCCACTCGTCCAGCTGGCGCCCCGTGGCCAGCCAGCGCGTGAAGCCGTGGCCGAAGATGTCGTACTGGATCACGTCGACGATCCGCTCCCGCGCCCAGTCGAGCAAGCTGGGATGCGCCGCCCCCTCGCCATCGGCAATCAGGACGGAGAGGCCTTCCCGCTCCTGCCACTCCCGCAGGTCGCGGTAGAGGACCGCATCCTCGTGGAAGGCCTCCTCCAACCAGAACACGCGGCAGTCGGCCGTCTCTGCGAGCACCCGCTTGGCCAGGTTCAGGTTGTAGCCGTTGTTGGCGTCGAGCATGAGCCGGCAGTCCGGCCCGACCGCGCGGCGCACCGCGCGGACGACCGCGACGTCGCGCCGCGTGCCGTCCTCCAGGGGCATGTGGCGGGCGCCCCGCCCCACCTTGATCTTGAAGGCGCGGTGCCCCCGCTCGTAACCTTCGCGCGCCTCCGCCGCGATGAGCGCCGCCCCTGCATCATCGGACGCCAGGTGCAGGTCGTCGAAGTAGAGCGAGGTGTCATAGCATGGGGCGCGGTAGGGAGGCTGGGGACGCGGGCGCCCGTTGACGGCGGCCGCCAGGGCATAGACCGGCTGGCCGGCCCGCTTGCCCATCAGGTCCCAGAGCGGATATTCCAGCGCCAGCCACGGCTCGAGCACGCCACGCTCGGGGGAGTAGACCTCGCTGAGACGCCTGCCGGTGATGGCGGCAGCCTGGTCGCGGCTGGCGCGGCAGGCGCCGAAACCGGTCGATCCATCTTCAGTGGTGATGCGTGCGATGGGCACGCGCACGACGGCGCCGTGCGCGCCCAGTCGAGCGTTGCAGCCGGCGGCGCGGGGTCGCCGGCCCTCCAGGCGCCCCCATTCCACCTGCACGATACGCGGATCGTCCACGTCAGCCTCCTCTGGCCTCTGAGCCTCGGGCCCCTTGATCCGGCGCGACATGATACGTGACCGACAGGCACGTTTCCTGCTTGACCTCACGTGTACGCTTGCAAGGGCGGGACGCACACTGTGATCCCGTAGCGGACACGAACTGCCGACACCGCCGACACGAAGGAGCATAGAGCCACATGAGCACCACGCGCACGCAGGCTGCCGGAGGCGAGCAGCCGGCGGCCGGGGCGCCGCCCCGGCGCGTCGTCGCCGTCGCGGATTCGCACGTCGTGATGGAGGGAGCCGGCGTACCCGTCCGGCGCGTGCTGCCGTCACGGGTAGCCACCTACGACCTGGTCGACCCTTTCCTGCTGCTCGACGACTTCCAGATGGAGGTCGATCCCCAGTCGCCGGCCTTCCCGCCTCACCCGCACCGCGGCTTTGAGATCATCACCTATCTGCTGGAAGGAGCGGCGTCGCACTCCGATAGTGAGGGCAATACGGCCGTCGTCTCGGCCGGGGGCCTGCAGCGGATCACCGCCGGACGCGGCATCTGGCACGGCGAGGGGCCGGGCGGGCAAGCTCCAGGGCGCGTGCGGGGCCTGCAGCTGTGGATCAATCTGGCGCGGGCCGAAAAGCAGATCGCGCCGAGCTACCAGACGGTCGAGGCAGACCAGATCCCGGTGCGCCGGATCGGCGACGCCACCGTCCGCGTGCTGGTGGGCGAAGGCTCGCCTACGACGCTCCGCACGCCGGCCATCTACTACGATGTGCAGCTGCCGCCGGGCGGGCGCGCCACGCTTCCCATTCCAGAGGGATACCAGGGCTTCGCCTACGTCCTGGAAGGCGAAGCCATCCTGGGGAGCAACGAGGCGACGGTCAGAGCAGGGCAGCTGGCGGTGCTCGGTGAGGGGGGCCCGCTAAGCGCGGCGGGCGGCGCCGGTGGCGCGCGCTTCGTCCTCGGCGCTGGCCGGCCGCACCGCGAGCCGGTCCGCTGGTACGGCCCGTTCGTCGATTAGCCTGGTCCAGCGCGGGCGCGCGGCGCGGTCAGCCTGGTTAGCCTGGGTTCGTTACGCCAGGGGTCAGCGCCCCTCGTTGCGGGAGCGGGTGAGGGAAAAGGCGCCGCCTGTAACGAACGCGGGAGAGCCACACCCCATGCTGAGCCGCGCCGTAACGCCGTAAGGGAACCTCAGGTCTCGGGGAGCAGGGGGCGCTTGAGGTAGAACATCCAGTAGCATTCAGCCACCTCGGTGTTGCGGTCGCGCACTACCTGCATGGGGGTGGTGGGAATGGCGGCGACGAACTCCCAACCTTGCTGCCCCATGGCGTTCAGCACGTCCCAGGGCGTCTGCGGGTGGCGCTGGTAGTCCAGCACCTGCCCGTTGATCCCCGCCACCACGTGCGTGTTGCCGTGCATGGCCACAAAGAGGTGGGCGTATTCCCACTTGATCATTGAGTGCCTCCTCCCTGCGCTCTCCCAAAGGGAGACGGAACTGCTCAATGGCCGTGAATAGTCCGGGCTAGGCGGGTTCGCCGGGCCGCGACCGGACGCGGCGCTTGAACACGGCGCGGTAGGCGGTGACCTCGAACGGCCCGAACTGTCCGGCCTGCGTCTTCCAGGCGTGGGGCACAAAGCTCACCAGCTCCCAGCTCCTCGCGCCGTACTCGTCCAGGATACGGTCGAGGCCCGTCAGCCTCGTCCCGTCGCCATAGACCACCTCCCAGTCGTCGGCGGCGCGGCTAATGTAGACTGTGCGGTGCTCCCACCTGTCCACCTGGTCTATGGCGTGCCCTGCGTCGGTGTGCCTCGCGTCCATCTCTGCCCTGCTGACAATCGTGGTCACGGCTCATCTGGCGGTCGAGCGCGATCCGTCTCTACCCGCCGCGCCTGGCCGCCCGGTGCGGCCGCTCGCTGTGCGACACGGGACGCGCCCCGTACAACGCTCGGCAGCGGCCGCGCCGCGCCGCTGCGGGGGAGCGCCAGACTGCCGGCGCGCGCGCCCGCATCAGTGTAGCCCGCGGAGGCGCATGCGCCGCGCGTCGTAGCCCCGGGAGCCTTGCAGACCGCCATGGCCGACGTGCTCCTCATCTCGCGTCCGCTGGGGCGGACGGCTGCCGCCCAGGAGACCCTTGGCCTGCGCCGACAGCTCGGCCTCCTACCGCTGGTGATGATCTTCTACTTCACCGTCAGCGGCGGCGCCTATGGCCTGGAGCCGGTCGTCAGCGCCTCGGGACCGGGGATGGCCTTGCTGCTTATCGCTGTCACGCCGCTGATCTGGAGCGTGCCGGCGGTGCTCATGGTGGCCGAGCTCTCGGCGGCGATCCCGGTGGAGGGCGGCTATTACGCCTGGGTGAAGAAGGGGCTCGGCTCGTTCTGGGGCTTCCAGGAGGGCTGGTGGAGCTGGCTCTCCTCCTTCGTGGACATGGCCATCTACCCCGTGCTCTTCGCCAGCTACCTGTCTGCCCTGCTGTCCACCCAGTTCGGCGTCCGGGCGCTCGACGATCCCCTGGCCCAGTGGCTCGTGGGGCTGGTCGTGATCTGGGGGTTCGCCTACCTGAACGTCCGCGGCGTGCGCCTGGTCGGCCACTCGTCCATCCTGTTCGGCGTGCTGGTCCTGGCCCCGTTCACTGCCCTGGTGCTGGCCGGCATCCAGCGGTTCCTCCAGGCGCCGGCGCCCTTCTGGCAGCCGGTCGTACCGCCGGAGACGTCGCTCCTGGGCGCCTTCGGCGCGGGGCTGTTCGTGGTGATGTGGAACTACCAGGGCTGGGATAGTGTGTCGCCGGTGAACGGCGAGGTCGAACACCCGCGGCGCACCGCACCGCTGGCGATGTGGCTCGCGCTCCCGCTGGTGATCCTGGCCTACCTGCTGCCCGTGGCGGCCGGGCTCCTGTCCGGCATCGACTGGGCGGAGTGGAAGGAGGGGGCCTTTCCCCAGATCGGGGCGGCGCTGGGCGGCCAGTGGCTAGGGACGTGGCTGGCCATCGGCGGCCTGTTCAGCGCCGCGGCCCTCTTCAACGCCAACCTGCTCTCCGTCTCGCGCCTGCCGTTCGTGATGGCGGCGGATGGCTACCTCCCGGACGCCATCACCCGCCTGCACCCGCGCTTTGGCACCCCCTGGATCTCCATCCTGCTGTGCGCCGCCATCTACTCGCTCTGCTCCTGGAGCGCCTTCACCACCCTGGTCGTCATCGACGTCGTCCTCTACGCCGCGTCCCTACTCCTAGAGTTCGCCGCGCTGATCGCGCTACGCATCACGGAGCCACAGATGGTGCGCCCGTACCGCGTCCCCGGCGGCTGGCCGGGCGTCATGCTCGTCGCCCTGCTTCCGGCCGCCTTGCTGGTCGGGGCCGTCGCCGGCACCGTGACCGAGGAGGGCACGCAGGCGCTCTCCCTCTCCAGCGCCGCCCTGGCCAGCGGCGTCGTGGCCTATCCACTATGCCGGCTGCTATTCAAGCGCGGGCGGCCGGATCTGCCGGTGCCCGTCGAGCGGACCGGCGAGAGCGGCGCCGGCGTGTCCTGGTGGCGGACCGGCCGCGTGGCAGAGCTGGCGCCCCGGGCGCCAGATCCAGTAGAAGTTGGCGCCAAAGTTCCAGAGCGTGGCGACGCCGGTGCCGAGCACGGTGGCGGCGTAGGGGGCTAGCGGGCCGAACAGGACGGCGACCGGATCCAGCAGCACGACGAACGCGACGGCAAAGGTGATCAGCTCGGCCGTCAGCGCCGCCCCGTGGAACTCGACGAACTGCCGCCAGGTGATCCGGCGCTGGCCGAATACCCACCAGTTGTTGACGGCGAAGTGCAGGATCAGGGCCAGCTCATACGAGACGACGATCGCTGCGCGCGCTGGCAGGCGCAGCGCGGTGATCAGGAGCGCCTGGATCACGAGCTGCAC
>DAOTTI010000133.1:0-15890 GCA_034437795.1 Chloroflexota bacterium
GCCAGGGCGCGGAGCCGGGGCGGGACGCGGCCGGCGCCGGTGCGGCAGGCCTGAGCGCCCCGCGGCGCGGACATGCCTGTCGCCGGAAGCTGCTGGTAGTGGACGACTACCTGGTGATCGACCTCGACCATCACCAGGTCTGGGCGGGCGGCCGGCGCGTGCCGCTCACCCCCACGGAATACCGGCTGCTGTACCACCTGGCGACCAATCCTGGGCGCCTGATGCCCTTCGCCGAGCTGCTGGCGCGGGTGTGGGGCGAGAGCCACCAGGATGAGGAGCATTACGTGCGCCTGTACGTCAGCTATCTGCGGGAGAAGATCGAGCCGGACCCGACCCGGCCGCGCTACATCCTGGCGGATCGCGGGCGAGGCTATCGCTTCGTGGATTACCGGCGCGGGTCCGGCCAGGTGGAGGCGGTGGGGCGGGCGGACGGCCGGGCGACGGGCGCGGGCGACCCGCTGCCGGCGCAGGTCGCGGCCCGCGTCATGCCGGCGTTCGCCGCGCAGCCGGTGCTCCTGGCGAGATGAGCTCGCGTGGTGAGCTGTATGAGCTATACGGATGGAGGTGGCGAGCGATGGCGCTCTCGATTGTGCCCTTTCTGCGGCGAAGGGACGTGGCTGGTGGGACGAAGTGCTCGGCAGACGAGGAGCTCCGCCGGAAGGTTCTGGCTGAGCTGCGCCGCAATCCGGTGCTGCGACCGTTTCGGGATACGATCCAGGTCGCGGTCCGCCAGGGGATCGTCGAGGTTACCGGCCACGTCAACCTCCAGTATCAGGCGCGGCTAGCCGAGGCGGAGGCGCGGGAGATACCGGGGGTGGTGGATGTGCAGAACCGCCTGATCACCGACGAATGGCTGGAGTACCAGATTGCCGGTGCCCTCCTGAACGACCCGCTGACCCATGACGCGGTCATCCGCGTGAATAGCTGGCTGGGCCGCGTGACGCTGGAAGGCAAGGTGCCGTCCGAAGAGGCGCGGCGCCGCGCGGCGGAGGTGGCGCAGTCGATCGCGGGGGTGGTCAGCGTGAGCAACGAGACGC
The DNA here is from genome assembly GCA_034437795.1 of Chloroflexota bacterium. GTDB lineage: Bacteria > Chloroflexota > UBA11872 > UBA12225 > UBA12225 > DAOTTI01. The sequence goes on from DAOTTI010000133.1 coordinate 1,038, forward strand.
AGGTTGATCCCGCGCCGCTCGAGCCGTGGCGCACGTGCCTGGACCACCTGTGCCCGCAGTGGCAGCGGGCCGCGCCTGAAGCGCAGGCAGCCTGAGCGGCTGCCCTGTCATGTCCACCTTGGGGACAGCGCGGGGCCCCTGAAGGGGAGCGGCGTTACGGTCCCCAGGGCCCCGCCTCAGGCGGCGCCTCCGCCTCGGGCAGCTCCAACGGCTCGCCGCGAGCGACCTCCTCGGCGCAGGTGGCGCACAGGCACAGCGGGTCATCCTCGACGGGCTCGAGGGGATGTGGCGTCGCGCCGCCGGCGTTGCCCGCTCGCCTGGCCTGATGCGGTGCCGGCGCGATGCGCGAGACCGGCTGGCCGCAGCGCGCGCACGGCTCATACCAGGCGCCAACAACCGTCTGCCGAGGTCCAAGCACATCTTCCTGCATGGCAGCGTCCTCCCCGTCAGTGAATGCCCTAGAAGCCGGCCCCGCTATCACCGCCAGGAGAGCGATGAGGGACGAAAGACGAAAGGCCAATAGGTTTTCGGCTTTCGTTTTGTCTTTGGTCCTTCGCTTCCGTCTCCATCGTCCCGCGCCAACACCACGGGTCCGGCGTTCCAGCCCGGATGAGTCGCAAGCGGAGCCGTCACCCTCTCCCATAGGGAGAGACGGGCTCCTGACTGGCCGTGAACAACCCGGGGTACGAGGCTACCACTGCCGGCAAGGGGTGTGCACGCTTGGCGGTCTGTCGGCGCCCCCGGCCCGGATTAGTAGTGAGCGGAGCCCTCATTGCCGCTCGCTTCGCGGCCCCCCGCTCTCCCTTTGGGAGACGGGACAGCGGCGCCTCACCCTGGTCCTCTCGCGGAAGGAGAGGGGACAGTGAGCCCTCACTCTGGTCCTCACCCTTTGAGAGGGGACAGTGAGCCCTCGCTCTGGTCCTCTCCCGTTGGAACGAGGGACGCTCGCCCAGGGGGAGAGGGAACGTGCGGCGGGCCGTGGCTTGGAGAGGCTAGCTCGGAGGCGTGCGGGGCGCGTCTCGCCCGAGGCTGGCCAGGATCTCCAGGGCTGCCCGCCGGCCGGTGGCCATGGCCCCGTGCACCGTCGAGTAGTGGCCCGACCACTCCGTGGCCTCGCCGGCGAAGAAGAGGGTGTCCTCCACTGGAAGGGCCAGCTCTCGCTGGCAGGGCAAGCCCCCAGCGACGACGTAGCTGTACGCGCCGCGTGCGAATGGGTCCTGCTGCCAGTTGTGGTAGTGCCAGCTTCGGACGCCGCCCGCCAGGTGTTGCGTCGTCGCGCCGAAGACGTGGCTGAGCGTCTGCAAGGCGGCGTCCAGGACGCATGGCGCCGGCTGCGCGCTCAGCGCCTCCGCCTGCGGCCCGCCCACCCATCCCGCCAGCACCGGCGCCTTGGCCGGCGCGGGGGTCCACCAGGTCGGAAACTGCTCACCGGCCGCCCGCAGAAAGCTCATGCCCGGGCGGGCGACGACGCCCTGCCAGAAGTCCTCCTGGAAGACGAGGACGATCTTGACCACGGCGCCCATGGCCAGGCCCCGTACGGCGGCGTCCTTGCTCGGCAAGGGGGGCGAGAAGCGCAGCGCGCCGGGGGCATCGGGTGGCTGCTGGAGCACGCCCAGTGGGAGGGTAATCAAGGCGCGGCGCGCGGTGATCGGCGCCAGGGGCCCGGCGGGGCCGCGGAGCTCCAGCCGCACCTCGCCGGGCTGCCAGCGCAGGCCAGTGGCGACCGTCTCGAGCCGGAGGGTCTCCGGCGCCTCCGGCAGGCCGGCCCGCAGCCACTCCACGACGCGCGCGTAGCCGCCGGCGACCCGAAACTGGCGGTGGGCCTGGATGGCCTCGTCCGCCTGCTCCGCCAGAGCAAGCGATCTGACGCTGATCCGCTCAGGGCGAGCAGCGTGATAGCCCTGCACGAATTGCTCGGCCTGGAGGCAGGCCTCGCGCAGCCGGGGCTCAGCGCACCACCGCTGCAGGAAGTCACGGAAGGAGAGGTCCGGCCCCGTGCGGGCGGCCTCTTGCAGGCGCTCGAAGATCTCGTCCACCGCTGCCCAGCCGCCGGCGACCGGCGCCAGCACCCCGCCGTGAAACTGCCAGCGCCGGCCGCTCACCTCCTGCAGTGAAATGGCGCCACGGCGGACGAGCGCCAGCACCTCATCGGGCAGGCCGTGGACGAACTCCGCGCCCAGCTCGATCGGCCAGGGGACGCCGGGCTCGTAGCGCGTGTCGATGCGGCCGCCCAGCCGGTCCCTGGCTTCCACCAGGCAGATCCTGGCCCCCGCCTCGACGAGGGCCCGCGCCGCGGCCAGGCCGGCGACGCCCCCGCCGACGATGACGACGTCTGCCCCGATGGTGTCCGTGAGCATCGGCAAGGCCCTCTGGCATTCTTCAGGAGTGGTATGTGCCCCGCATGAGGCCGGCCAGTCGCTTTAACCGTTGACCCCTATTCCCAAAGCTCCCTATAAGGACCGTGGCGCACCGCACGAGGCCGGCTAGTCGCTTCAACCGTGAACCGAGATGTTTGGCTACCCGGGGTGTCTGTGTCGCTCTGTGCCAATGGCCAGCCATTCTCCTGCCGCGCTGGTGCTCCGGAGAGGCATGGGCGAATATGACCAGTGGAGCCCTCGCCCAGAAGGAGTGGCGAGTAGCGAGCAGCCAGTAGCAAGCAGCAGGAGACTCCCTGGTGGGCGTGAACGCGCCAGGCTAGTGGGCGTGGCCGGCGTGCAGGTCCTCCATACCCAGACCGTAGCGCCGGCGTAGCGCCGCCCGCTCTCCCGCCGGTAAGGGCAGGCGCCCCAGCAGGCGCATGCCATTGAGAATGACGACGATGCTGGCGCCGGTATCGGCCCCGATGGCCAGCCAGAGATTGGCGATGCCGGCGATGGCCAGGCCCAGGACGGCGAACTTGGTGAGCAGGGCGATGGCGACGTTGGCGCGGATGGTGCGGGCCGCGCGCCGTGACAACTCGATCACCCAGGGCAGCCGGGTCAGGTCGTCGGCCACCAGGGCCACGTCGGCCGTCTCGAGCGCGGTGTCTGAGCCGCCGGCGCCCATCGCGATCCCGACCGTCGCGGCCGCTAGGGCCGGCGCGTCGTTGACGCCATCGCCGACCATCGCCACCCCCTTGTGGCGCACCGCCAGCTCCCGCACCACCCGCACCTTGTCCTCGGGCAGCAGCTCGGCGTAGACGTCTTCAGGGGCGATACCGGTCTGCTGCGCTACCAGGCGCGCGCTGGCCAGGCTATCGCCGGTCAGGAGGACGATGCGCTCAATGCCGGAGCGGCGCAGCCTGGCCACCGTCTCCGCCGCGGTGGGGCGTAGCTCGTCGGCCACGGCGATAACGCCAATCACGTTACGCGCGGCACCGGCGGCATCGGCCACGGCGACCACCAGCGGGGTCTGGCCGGCGGCCTCCAGCTCCGCCAGCGCCCGCTGCGCGCCGTCCAGGGCGAAGCCTCGGGCGCCGATCCACTGGGGTTTGCCCACGGCCAGGAAGCGGCCGTCAACGGCCGCTTCCACGCCCTTGCCCGCCACGGCGACGAAGCGGGTGACCGGCGGGAGGGAGCGGATGCCGGCGCGGTGGGCCGCCCGCAGGATGGCCTGCGCCACAGGGTGCTCCGAGCGCCGCTCGGCGGCGGCTGCCAGGCGGATGATCTCTTCGACCGGCATCTCGTTGAGGGCCACGACGCGTTGCACCTCCGGTACCCCTCGGGTGAGCGTGCCGGTCTTATCGAAGGCGACGGCCCGCACCGTGCCGGCGCGCTCAAGGTAGGCGCCGCCTTTGATCAGGACGCCATTGCGGGAGGCGTTGCCGATCGCCGCCATCACGGACACGGGAGTGGAGATGACCAGCGCGCAGGGGCAGGCCACCAGCAGCAGCACCAGCGAGCGGTTGAACCACGGGGCGAGCGGCTGGTCGAAGGCCAGGGGTGGGATGATGGTCAGCAGCACGGCGCCCGCCACCACCACGGGGGTATAGACGCGCGCGAAGCGCTCCACGAACCGCTGCGACGGCGCCTTCTGGCTCTGGGCCTGCTCCACCAGGTGGATGATGCGCGCCAGCGTGTTTTCAGCGAACGGCTTGGTGGTCCGCACCTCCAGATAGCCGGGGCCATTGATGGTTCCGGCGTAGACCGTGTCGCCGGGGCCCTTATCGGCGGGCAGGGACTCCCCCGTAATAGGGGCCTGATCGACCGTCGATTCGCCAAGTACGACCACGCCATCCAGCGGGATGCGATCGCCCGGGCGGACGACGACAGTGGCGCCGACGGGGACGTTCTCCACCGGCAGCGAGCGCTCAACGCCGGACGCCTCCTTGACCTGGGCATAGGCTGGCGCCATGGCCATCAGGGCCTCGATCGACCGCCGCGTGCGGGCGAGCGTGAAGTGCTCCAGCGCCTCCCCGAGGGAGAAGAGGAACACCACCGTCGCGGCCTCGGACCACTCCCCCAGCCCCAGGGCCCCGAGCACGGCAACGGTCACCAGAAAGTTGATGTCCAGCGCGCGCTGGCGGACCAGCCCGTGCCAGCCACGGGGCACAATCTCCACCGCGCCGGCCAGAATGGCGGCCAGGAAGGCCGCCTCGACCAGGAGCGCCGGCCAGCCCAGGTACGTCCCTGTCAGCCCGGCCGCCAGGGCCGCGCCCGAGAGGGCGACCAGGACTGCTTGGCGCTCCGGCCGGCCGGCCAGGAAGACCAAGGCACGCCGCCAGGCGGCGCGGGACGATGGGCCGGAGGGATGGACGTGGGGCTCGCGCGCGTTGTGCTCGTGCCCGGTATGGACGTGCGCCCCATATTCCTCGTGCGCCGGCTGGGCGTTGGGCTCGGGCGCGAGGGCACGGCCGTGGCGCTCCGCATGCTCGGCGTGCTCCGCATGCTCGGTGCGCTCAGGGGCCCCCGGCTGATGGTGCCGGCCAGGCGCTGCGGTCGGTGAGCCGGGGCCGCGGTGGCCGTAGGGCTCGCCGGCGAGGCCGGACGGGCGGCCGGCGCGGCCGGAGGCGTCATCGTTCATCATTGTGGTGAACTGGACCGACACTCTGTCACCAATGGTAGCCGCGAAATGCCCTCCCCTTTTCTGCACCTCGGCCTGGCTTGCGAGATCGCCGGCGCGTGCGGGATCGCCGGCCCCGACCGGCCGGCCTTTCTGTTCGGCAGCGTCGCGCCCGACATCGACAAGTTCCTTGGCCTGGCCAGGGAAGCCACCCACTTCTGGGACACTCGCTCAGATGTTAGCGGCACGTTCAAGCTGCTGGCCGCGTACCCGCACCTGGCTGCGCCCGGCCTGACCCTGCCCGGGCGTGCCTTCGTGGCGGGCTACCTCTGCCATCTGGTCGCGGATGAGCAATGGACCTTCACCATCTACCGTCCCTACTTCGGCCGGTTCTCGCCCTACCGCGCCAGCCGCGATGGGGCCTACCTCCAGTGGGCGCTGCACAGCGTGCTGGAGGATCAACTGGAGCGCAGCGGGCGGGGCGCGGACCGGCTCATTGCAGAGCTAGCCGGTGCACAAGGCCTGCCGCCGTGGGGGCGCCTGCTTCCGTTTCTGGGCGGCGATGACTGGCGCCGTTATCATCAGACGCTGCTGGAGCTGGCGCGGCTGGCGCCGGGCGAGGCGCGGCACCGCTATCTGGTGGCGCGCACGCCTGCGCCGCGGGCTGCTCAGGCCGCGCCGCCGGGCGCTCCCCACGCGCCGGATGGCGAGGCGGACGGGCTTGCCCGCTTCCTACAGCGCCTGCCGGCACTCAAGGAGCAGGTCCGGCGGTACGTCGCTCCGGCGGCCATTCGGGAGTTCGAGCGGCGCGCCGCCGAGGAGAGCGTGGCGCTGGTGCGAGCCTACCTGGGCGGGCGCCCCTTCCGACCTCCGCTGGGGACGGCCGACCCGGGCGACGGCTAGCGAGGAGGGATCTCGCCCCCTTTGGCTCCCGTGCCTCGACGCGCGGACGCGGAGAGAGGACGGACGTCACCCCCTTCGGCGGGGGCCGCGCCGCGAGGGAGGAGCAGACCTCACCCCCTAGCCCCCGCTCCGTGTCGGAGCGGGGGGACGAGGGCCATGGCCGTGCCGCTGGGCCCCGCCGCCCTCTCCCCGACGCGGAGAGGGGGAAAGAGGGCTACGGGGAGAGGGTCGCACCCACCTACAGCGGCTGTGCCGCCCCCGCTCCGACGCGGAGAGAGGGACGCCAGCCGTACGTGTGCCGTCCCGGAACTATTGCGCGCGCCCGATGCTGTCCCGCGTCGGGCCGGCCACCTCGACCTACCTGGCCAACGACTTGATGTACTCAACCAGGGCGTCGAGGTTATTCGTCTGGCGGATGTCGGACATGCGCGCGCTGATGGCGCCGGCCATCACGCCTTTGCTGAAGCCCATAACGGTCTTGGCGTCCGGCTCCAGGATAGATTCGCGGATGTAGGCCTCGTCGGCGAGAATGAGGCGCCCGTCGTCCAGGCGGACCCTGTGGCCATAGACGCCCTTTAACGTCGGGCCGGCGCCGGCCGCCCCTGTGACGCTGTGGCAGGCGTTGCAGCCGAACTCGTTGAAGAGCTGGGCGCCGCGGGCGGCCTTGGCTTCGTCGAAGACCATGGGCACGGCGGCTTCGGTCACTGGTCCCTGGGGCACTCCACCGAAGAGCCAGACGCCGGCCAGGCTGAGCACCGTTATGCCCGCGGCGAGCCGGGCGTAGCGCTGGCGCTCATACGCCACCTCCTGCGCGGTGATGACCGGCGGGGCGTCGAGGGCCCCGATGCGGGCCAGGCGGACGGGGATCTCCGGCTGCAGGGCCGCCACCAGCATCAGCAATCCCGGCCCGCCGATGAGGCAGAGCAAGGCCAGGTCGCCCCGCCCCACTCCCAGGAAGGGCAGGCCCAGGAAGAACAGCAGGATGCCGATGAACCAGATGCCCCAGGCCCAGCGCCCGCTGTGGAAGGTCATGATGGCCAGCATCACGGCGGTGGCCAGGAGCAGGACCACCAGCGCCGTCCCCACGTCGGGGCGCTCGAGGGCCCTGGAGAGCAGGGCCAGGACGGTCACGAACACCAGCAGCGCCACGCCGCGGTTGATGTACCGGCTGCGTTGCCGGCTGTGATAGCTCAGCAGGCCCAGCAGGAGGGCCAGAAAGAGCGCCACGATCACGAGCGCCGTCGTCACATCAGGCGTGCCAAACACTCTCCGTTTCCTTCGCTCCCTTTGGAGAATGGTAGCGGGTCGCGGGGGTCGCGGCCGAGTGCAGGCACCGCGGGAGCCCGCGCCCCCGTCCGCTCTCGCCGGGGGGTGAATGGGACCATGGCGGGGGCGGGCCTGTCAACCCCCCGCCGGGCTCCGCGCTCCGACGCGGGGACGCGGGGACAGGGAGACGCGGGGAGAGGGGCAGCCCTCACCCCCGGGCCCCCTCTCCTGCGTGCGGGAGGGGGGAAGAGACCTCACCCCCTCGGCCGGGGCCGTGCCGCACCTGCTCCCCTGCCCCACCCCACCGTGCGGCTTGGCCCCGCCGCTCCCTCTCCGTGTCGGAGGAGGGACACGGAGACGTGGGGAAAAGGGACGACCGCGATGGCCTGGTGTCGGCCGGGCCTGGGGGGAGCGCCACTGTCCGCCGGTCTTGCGGCCAGGGGGAACTTGCTACCCTCTGAAGCGACTGCATGGCCACCGCCACACAACCACGGGCCAGCCGGCGCCAGGCGCCCCATGGTTCCGGCCGGCCCCCGAAACCGAAGGGAAGGGCCGCCGGTGGGGCGACCGGCTTCTGGTGGCTCTGCCTGGCCGGCGCCGCCACCATCTATCTGCTGATCGTGGTAGGCGCGGTGGTCCGCGTGACGGGGTCGGGGCTGGGCTGCGGCCCCGACTGGCCGACCTGTGAAGGACGCCTGCTGCCGAACCCGGAGCCGGACGCCGTGATCGAGTTCACCCACCGCCTGCTGGCCGCACTGGCCTCGGCGCTGATCCTTGCCATTCCGGTAGTGGCCTGGCTCCGGCGGCGGGAGCGACGCATCCTGGTGCCGGCCACGCTCATCCCCATGCTGCTGGCGGTGCAGATTGCCCTTGGCGCCGTGGTGGTGCGCCTGGAGCTCGCGCCCATGGCGGTGCTGGTGCACCTCGGCTTCGCCTTTCTCATCCTGGGCGGGCTGGTCTGGCTGGCCGTGCAGGCAGCGCCGGAGCGGGCTGTGGCCGGCGGGGGCCGGTCTGCGGGTCATTACGAAAAGCTGCTGGTGGCGAGCACGGCCGGGGTGTTCTTCCTGGTCCTCACCGGCGCCTACACGCGGGCCACGGGCGCCAGCGGGGCCTGCATCGGCTTTCCGGGCTGTATCGTGCCCGAGACGGCGCTGCAGGCCCTGGGCGGGGAGCGCCTAGTGCACATCCACCTCTTCCATCGGATCTCCGCCTACCTGGCGACGGTGCTGGTCGCGGCCACGGTGGCGGAGACGTGGCGCCTGCGGCGCGACGACCGGGCGCTCAAGCTGGCGGCGGGGCTGCTGCTGGCGTGTCTGGTCGTCCAGCTCGCCATCGGGGCCGGGGCCGTCAGCTTCGGCCTGCCGGCCGCCATGCGGGGCGCGCACGTGGCCGGCGCGGGCGCGGTCTGGGCCGCCAGCGTGCTGCTGCTGGCGCTCTCGAAGCGCTACAACCGGCAGGCGCGGGACGCTGCGCCGGCCGGGGCCGGCCCTGGGCAGGAGGACGCGCGCCGTAGGGGAGACGTTGCGCCCCCGCTGGCCACGGCGGCGCAGGGTAGGTGGCCGGCGCCTGCGCCGGCGGTCCGGCGCCTGCGGGCCTATTTCTCGCTGACCAAGCCCAGGGTGATCCTGCTGCTGGAGGTGCCGACGCTGGCGGCCATGCTGGTGGCGAGCCCCGACTGGCCTTCACCGGTGCTGGTGCTGGCTACGCTACTGGGCGGCGCCCTGGCCGCCGGGGGCGCGGCCGCGATCAACGCCTACCTGGACCGCGACATCGACGCGGTGATGGGGGCGCGCACGCACCGGCGCCCGATCCCGGCCGGCATCATCTCGCCAGGCGAGGCGCTGGCCTTTGGCCTGTGCCTGGCCGTCGGGTCGTTCTTCGTGCTGGCCATCTTCGCCAACCTGCTGGCGGCCTTCCTGGCCCAGGCGGCCCTGCTGGTCTACGTCTTCGTCTACACCTACTGGCTCAAGCGCTCCACGCCCAACAACATCGTCATCGGCGGGGCGGCCGGCGCCATCCCGCCCCTGGTGGGCTGGGCCGCGGTGACCGGCGAGGTGGGCCCGCTAGCGTGGCTGCTCTTTGCCGTCATCTTCTTCTGGACGCCGCCTCACTTCTGGGCGCTCTCGCTGGTCATTCGCCAGCACTACGCCCGCGCCAGAGTGCCGATGCTGCCCGTGGTGCGGGGCGAGGCGGAGACGTGCCGGCAGATCGTCTATTACACGGTGCAGTTGATCTGCGTGACGCTGCTGCTGTTCGCGCTGCGCCTGAGCGGGATCTTCTATCTGGTCGTGGCGGTCCTGCTGGGCGCGATCTTCCTCTACCTGGCGGCGCGGCTCTGGCAGGAAGCGTCAGCCAGGGCCGCCAGGCGCCTGTTCCGCTATTCCATGCTGTACCTGTGGCTGCTGTGCGCCGCGCTGGTGCTCGATAAGCGCCTGTTCGTGTAACGCCGGTTCGCCAAGTGCGGCTGGCGTCTGCTGCCCTGGCGGTGAGCTCGCCAGTTAGGAGCGCTCACCGGCCGATGGGTAGAAGCTGCTGCCGGCCGCGGGGCGAGCGTATAGCGCCGGTGGGACGAAAGCACGAACAGCGGGCGGGCCAGGCGGGCAGTGGGAGCAGATGCCAGGGAGACGTCAGAAGGCGTGGAGCATGGCGTAGACGACCCAGCCGGTGACGACGACGTAGAGCCAGACCGGCAGCGTGACCCGCGCGATCCGGCGGTGGCGCCGGTAGTCCCGCCGCAGCGCGCGCCGGAGCGTCACCAGCACCAGGGGGCCGACGGCCATGGCCAGGATGGTGTGCGACGCCAGGATGGCCAGGTAGACGGCGCGCACAGGGCCCTCGCCGGCGAAGACCTTGGTGGGCAGAAGCAGGTAGCGCACGACGTAGACGACCAGGAAGAGGGCGGCAAAGACGGCGGCGGTGAGCATGCACCGGCGGTGCCACTGGATGCGGCGCTGGCGGATGAAGTAGTAGCCGAGCAGGAGAAAGACGCCGCTCACCAGGATCAGGCAGGTATTGAAGAAGGGCAGCCACTGCTGCCAGAACGTACTCACCAGCACAGGCCTTCCGGGACAGTCTCCAACAGAGATTGTAGGGCAGGTTCCCTGGTAGAATTCGGGGAACGCCGGCCGGCGCGCGGGGGGCAGAAACGACACGATGAGCGCAGGCGACATCACGAATCTCTGGCTTGCCGAGGCGCTTTTCCGCCTGGGTGGCGTCAAGTTTGGCAGCTTTACCCTCGGGCGCAGCACGGTCAACTCACCGATCTTCATCGATCCCAAAGTCTTTCTGCGCGAGCCCCGCATCCTGGCGCGGATCGGCCAGTTGATCAAGACGGAGACCGAGGCCGGGCTGGCCATGCGCGAGCCCCGCTTCCACCCGTTCGACCTGGTGGCCGGCGTGCCCTTTGGCGGCCTCCACCTGGCCACGGCCTATGCCCTGGCGGCCGACGTGCCCATGATCTACGGCATTGCGGCGCGCCCGCCGGCCACCGAGCCGAAGATCGAGGGCAAGTACAAAGAAGGGGAGACGGTGCTCATCATCGACGACCTGATGACCACCGGCGGGAGCCTGATCGAGACGCTCGGCATTCTCAAGGGGGCGGGCCTGGTGGTGCACGACGCGATCGTGCTCGTGGACCGCGGACAGGGAGGGGTGGAGCGCCTCAAGCGCCACGGCTGCCACGTCGTCCCGCTGCTCACCCTCTCCCAGATGCTGAACTTCTACATGTCTCGGGGCATGATCGCGGAAGACGACTACCGCCGGAGCATCGAGTACGTGCAGACGCACCGCGCCGACCTGGCGGAGTGAGCGGCGGGACGCCCGTGGTACGAGTGTTGCACCGCTGGGAATAGCCCCCGGCGCGAGCAGCGAGCCCCCCCGCCCCCCAGTTGGGGCCCGAGGCGGAACGGGTGGAGCCCTCACCTTGCGCCTCCCGGAGGGGGGGGGCGACTCCTTGCTGGCGGTAAATGAGCCGGGTCAGGGTGCGGTATCCGGAACGGCTGGGCGCACCCGGGCGCGCGTGCGGGGGCGGAGCTGGAGTGTCAGCGAAGTATGGCGCGGCTGGTGGTCCACCGGCGGATCAAGCACGGGGCGCGGCCGGGGCGCGGCGCGCTGCTGGTGCTGGCGACCGTCAATCTGATCGTCGTCTTGGTGGCGAGCTGCGGCGCCGCCGTCATCGGCGGCGGCACCGGTGTGGCGTACGCCTATAGCCGGCTCACCGCCGGCCTGCCGGCGGCGGACGCCCTGGCGGGGCGGCCCCTGCCCCAGGTGACCCAGCTCTACGACCGGACGGGCGAGCACCTGCTCTACGAGTTCTACGACGAGCGCCGGCTAGCGATCCCGCTCCGTGACGTGGCGCCGGTGATGATCCAGGCCACGCTGGCCATTGAGGACGCCAGCTTCTATGAGCACCGGGGGATCGACCTGCGTAGCTTAGCGCGGGCGGTCATCGACAACTTCCGCGCACGGGAGATCGTCTCCGGCGCATCGACGATCACGCAGCAGCTGGTCAAACGCCTGCTGCTGAGCGACGAGCAGACCTACCTGCGCAAGCTGCGCGAGATGATCCTGGCCATGCAGGTGGAGCAGCGCTACAGCAAGGACCAGATCCTGGAGCTCTATCTGAACGAGGTCTACTACGGGAACCTGGCCTACGGGGTGGAGGCGGCGGCGCAGGCGTATTTTGGCAAGCACGCCAGTGAGCTGGAGCTGGCGGAAGCGGCGCTCCTGGCCGGGCTGGTGCAGCGCCCCAGCCTCTACGATCCGGTGAGTCACCCCGAGGCGGCGCTGGGGCGGCAGCGCCAGGTACTGGACGCGATGGTGCGGCAGGGCGTCATCACGCCGGAGGAGGCCGGCGCCGCGGCGGAGCAGGCGAGCGCCTTCATGTTCCAGCGGCCGGAGGCGCAGATCCGGTATCCCCACTTCTCACTGTACGCCAAGGAGCAACTCGAGCGCCGGTTCGGGCGGGAGGCGGTGCGCCAGGGCCTGCGGGTGATCACGACCCTCGACCTAGCGATGCAGGAGCGGGCGCAGGAGATCATGCGCCGGCGGGTGGACGAGATCCGCTGGCAGCAGGTGAACAACGGGGCGCTGGTGGCGCTCAATCCCAGAACGGGCGAGATCCTGGCCATGGTGGGCAGCTACGACTACTACAGCAGCGAGATTGACGGCCAGGTGAACGTCGCCACCGCGCTGCGCCAGCCCGGCTCGTCATTTAAGCCCTTCACCTACGCCACGGCCTTTGCGACGCGGCGCTTCTTCCCGGCGAGCACGGTGGAAGATGAGCCGATCAGCCGTGCCGATCCCAGCAGCCCCGACGGCGTCTATCGGCCGGTCAACTACGATCGCCGGTGGCACGGCACGGTCACGTTCCGCGCGGCGCTGGCGAACTCCTACAACATCCCGGCGCTGCTGGTGCAGGACGCAGTGGGGACGAAGGCGGTGATCACCACGGCGCGCAAGGCGGGGCTCACTACTGACCTGCCGGAGGTGCCCAGTCTGACCCTGGGGGCGGGCACGGTGCGCCTGCTGGAGATGACGGCGGCGTACGGTGTCTTCGCCAACGGGGGCGTGCGGGTGGACACGACGCCATTCCTCCAGGTGAGCACGCAGCAGGGGCAGGTGCTGTACGAGCTTGGCCAGCCGCCGGGGGACAAAGAGTTCTGGCCGGAGATCGCCTACATGATCAACGACATTCTGGCCGACGCCGCGGCGCGCCGGCCGATGTTCGGGACGGTGCTGGATCTGGCCGGCGGGCGCACGGCGGCGGTGAAGACGGGCACGACCAACGACTATCGCGATTCCTGGACGATTGGGTACACGCCGAGCCTGGTGGTGGGCGTGTGGGTAGGGAACACGGACAACTCACCGATGCTCCAGGTGGCCGGCTCGCTCGGCGCGGGCTACATCTGGAAGGACTTCATGGACGCGACGCTGGCGGGGCAGCCGAATGAGCCGTTTCCCAGGCCGCCGAGCCTGGTGCGGGCGCCGATGTGCGCGGAGACCAGGGATGCGGACCTCTTCATGGAAGGGCCGCCCGGCACGTGCCACGAGCCCCTGCGGGCGGGGCCGGCGTGGCGGGTGGGGCTGCCGCAGCCGGCGCCGCCGCGGCCACGGTAGGGACGTGAAGCCGGCGGGCGCGGCGGACCTCACCCCTTCGGTCGGGGCCGCGCCGCGGCGGGAGAGGAGGGACCTCACCCCCTAGCCCCCGCTCCGACACGGAGAGGGGGGACGAGGGCTATGGTTGTGGGGCTTGGACGCGCCGCCCCCACTCCGACACGGAGAGGGGAACGACGGCAGTGGAGTGGCGCGATCCGGAACGCTTGCGCACGCCCAGGGGACGGAACTCGTCGCCATTCGCCAGCGGAGCCTTCCTCTCCCACGGAGAGCTATTGCGCAGTACGCAGTACGCGACCTGGGCCATCAGGCGGCCTGGCCGGCGCCGGCCGCGAGAAAGGCGTCGACCACGTCGGGATCGAACTGGGTGCCACGCCCCCGCTTCAGCTCGTCAAGGGCGGCCTCCGGTGGGAGCGCGGGGCGGTATGGCCGGTCGGTAGTCATGGCATCATAGGCATCGGCCACCGCCACTACGCGGCCGGGGAGGGGGATGGCGTCTCCCTTCAGCCGTCGGGGGTAGCCGGTGCCATCCCAGCGCTCGTGGTGGGTGGCGACCGCTTCTAGGGCGGGGCCGAGAAAGGTGATGCCGGCCAGCAGCTGGCGCCCGACGAGCGGGTGGCGCTGCACGAGGCGCCACTCGCGGCGAGAGAGGGGCCCGCGCTTCCCAAGGATGAGGTCGGGGACGGCGATCTTGCCCACATCGTGGAGCACCGCCCCGCACTCCAGGTAGCGCCGCTCGTCGCCGCTGATCCCCAGGCGCTCCGCGATGCAGGCGCTGTAATAGCGCACCCGCTCCACGTGGCCACCGGTATAGGCGTCTCGGGTCTCGACGGCCTTGGCCAGGACGGTGATCGTTTCGACGTAGGCCTGGTCCAGCTGGGCGGCCAGATCCAGCACCTTGTGGTGCATGGCGCGGAAGTCGTCCAGGACGCGCCGGTGCTGGGCCGCCAGGCGCTCTCGCTGCTGGCGCTCCAGGGCGGCGATTGAGGCGAGCTGCTCGATGGCGCGGGCGAGGGCGTTGGCCTGGAGGCAGATCGACGCCAGATAGGCGCGGAAGGTTGCCGGATCAGCCAGGCCTGCCGGTCTCGCCCCTCGCGACCGTGGGCCGCCTCGTTGTCCTGCCACGACGACTGCCACCGCCGGCCGGGGCCGCCCGTCTCCGGCCGGCCGCGGCTCTTGAGAGGGAACGAGAGGCGGAGACAAAAAGTGATGGGCCCCGGCGAGGATGGTCGAAGAGACGGATCGTGCCGTGCTTTGTCCGGCGCCTGACCGGATTTTGACCGGCGCCTGCCAGAGTAGGGGGAGATGCTAGACGTGCTGCTGGCGGCGCTGGCCGCCTTCATCCTGATCGGGTTCTCCTGCTACGCCCAGGTGCGATAGCCTGGCCCCGCCGCGGCGGGGCGCGCGCGCTGTATCAAGCACCACTTGCAGCGTTCTCAGGTGCGGGCAGCACGTCCGGCGCAGCGGCCGCAGCAGACGTCACCCCCTTCGGTCGGGGCCGCGCCGGGAGAGGAGGACCTCACCCCCTTCGGCCGGGGCCAAGCCGCACGGTGGGGCGAAGTGGCGCAGGGGTGCGGCTTGGCCCCGCCG
>DAOTTI010000134.1:0-12314 GCA_034437795.1 Chloroflexota bacterium
GGCGCTCGCTGGGGCCACGCCGGCCACGGCCTGACCGCGGTTCGGGCGAGGCCGGGCGCGTCGTCCCGCGCGGGGCTCCTCACCGAGGCGGGAAAGGGACCCTGACAGCCTGCTTCACGGGCTCCCGCTCGCCAAAGGGGAGAGGGGAGAAGGCGCCCTCACCCTCGCCCTCTCCCAGAGGGAGACGGTGAGGGTCCCACGGGGCGAGGGAATGGGGCGCCGGCCGGCGTTCCACGCGTCAGACCGGCGGCCACGTGGCGGGGGCCGCCGGAGCGGGACCCCGGGCGGGGATGCCGGTCGCGAACGCCGAGGCATCGTCCAGCGCCCGCACCGCCTCGGGCGGGAGACGGACGCTAAGCGCGCCGAGGTTATCGTGGCATTGCGCCAGCGTCCGCGGCCCGATGATGCTGGCCGTGACGAAGGGGCGCGTAAGGACCCAGGCAATCGCCGCCTGGCTGGGGGTGCACCCGGCCTGGCCGGCGATGGTCTCCAGGCGCTCGAGCAGCGCCCAGTGCGCGTCGGTCAGGCCGTCCAGCAGGCCGGCGCTGCGGGTGGCGCGGCTCCCTTCGGGCGGGGGCGCGCCCCGCCGGTACTTGCCGGTAAGGAGGCCCCCGGCCAGCGGGCTATGGGGCACGAGGGCGTACCCGGTCGCACGGCAGAACGGCACGATGTCCTGCTCGATGGCCCGATCCAGTAGCGAGTAGCGGGGCTGGTCGGCCACCCATGGCGGACCGCCTCGCTTCTCGGCGTCCCACATCCCCTGCAGGATCATCCAGCTTGGATAGTGGCTGGTGCCGTAGTAGCGCACCTTGCCGGCGCGCACCAGGTCCTGCATAACGCCGACCTGCTCCGCAATGGGCGTATCAGGGTCCGGCCGGTGAAAGTAGTACAGGTCGATGTGGTCCGTCTGCAGGCGGCGCAAGGACTCGTCGACGCGGAGCAGGACGGTGTGGCGGTGGTTACCCCCGCCGTTGGGGCCGGGCGCGACGGCCCGGTGCACCTTGGTGGCCAGGAAGGTCTCCTCCCGCCGGCCGCCCCCCTGCGCGAACCAGCGTCCGATGATCTCTTCCGAACGCCCTCGGGCGTAGACGTTGGCCGTGTCCACGAAGTTGACCCCCGCCTCCCGCGCGGCGTCCAGGATGCGGTGGCTTTCCGCCTCATCCGTTGGATCGCCGAACATCCAGGCGCCCAGACAGAGGCGCGACACCTTCGCGCCGGTGGTGCCCAGGACACGATACTCCATGCTGCTCGACCTCCCTTGAACTGCCGGCCCCTTGACCGGCCTGGGGCGCTGCCGGTATAAGTACGGGAGCGCTATTATCGATAATCGCAGACCGCGCCCGAGCAGGACCTGCCATGAGTGAAGCCATTCCGTCGGTCCGCCCTACGCCGCTGGTGGAGTTCTACCAGCGGGAGCGCCCGGCCAGCTATCCCCGCGCCGAGCGGCGCCCGCTGCCGGTGCAGGTGCGCGAGGCCATTGAGGAGCAGATCCTCACCGGCGCGCTGCGGGAAGGGGATCAGATCGTCGAGTATCAGATCGCCCGCCAGATGGGGATCAGCCAGACGCCGGTGCGGGAGGCCTTGCGTACGCTGGAGCGCGATGGCCTGGTGGTGACGCTGCCCCACCGCGGGACCTTCGTCCGCCGCGTGACGCGCCGCGAGGCGGCGGAACGATACTCGCTGGGCATGGAGCTGGAGGCGTTCGCCGCCCGCCTGGCCCTTCCCAGGCTCACCGCCGACGACTTTCGGCGCCTGGAGGCGCTGATCGACGAGATGGCCGCCGCGGCGGACCTGGCGCGGCGGGAGCTTCTGGCGCCGCACGGCCAGCTCGTTGACGTGAACGAGGTCGCCTTCGCGCGCACCGTCGAACTGAACGTCGCCTTCCACCGCTACCTGGTGGAGCGCGCCGAGCATGAGCTCCTGCTCAAGGCCTGGCTCTCCGTCAATCCGCTGAACTGGCGCTTCGTCACCTACACGCGCCTGCTCAATCCGGACCCCGTGGAGCTGGCCGAACGCCACCGTGCGCTACTCGAGATCTACCGCACGGGTGACGAGGCGCGCGCCGCCGCCGCCATTCGCCAGCACATTGGGGAGGTGGCGGTGCGCGTCCTGCCCAACATCCCCGACGATCCGGCGCGGCCGCTGGGCGATGAGGTGACCTTCTTCTAAGTCTGCGGGTGGGAGACGACGTGGCTTTACGGTGCAGCTGTGGCCCCACTGGTGAACCGACCTTTGTGTACGTCTACGGATAGGGACGACGGGAGTGTGTCGTCACTCTGAGGAAAGGAGCAAGACCCATGAATGCATTCTCCAGAGCGCAGGAGAGCGGCCGGACGCGCCGTGAGGTGGTGGCGGCCGGGCTCGGCGGAACGGCCGCGGCGGCCGTGGCGGCCTGCGCCCCGGTCGGCGGCCAGGGGGGCGACGAGTCGGCGTCCAAGACCCGCGCTCCGGTCAAGCTCACGACCAACATCCAGGCGCCAGGGAGCGCCACCTGGCCAGCGTTCGAGCGAGCAGACCGGGCGATCCGCGAGAAGTATCCCTGGCTGCAGATGGAGTTCCTGGGCGGGGCCTCTTCCTCCTTCGACGCCATGACCAAGATCGTGGTGGACGCCGCCGCCGGCAGCCTGCCGGACATCATCTACGCCCAGGGGACGCAGATCCAGTACTACATCAGCAACAAGATCCTGGTCTCCATGAGCCCCTACCTGGCCAAGGACAGGGCCTTCGACCTGAACGACTTCCCGAAGGTGGCGGTGGACATGTACAGCCGCGGCGGCCAGGTCTACGCCATCCCCTACGACCACGGGCCGCAGATGCTGTGGTACAACGCCGATCTGTTCCGCAAGCACGGCGTCCAGCCGCCCACGTCCCGATGGACCTTCGACGACATGCTGGAGGCGG
Organism: Chloroflexota bacterium; assembly: GCA_034437795.1. Lineage (GTDB taxonomy): Bacteria > Chloroflexota > UBA11872 > UBA12225 > UBA12225 > DAOTTI01. The sequence goes on from DAOTTI010000134.1 coordinate 2,902, forward strand.
CGCGTCGGCTGACCATCCCCGACCAGGGGCAATGGGGCATCGTGAACGGAGGTCCAGTTGGGAGCTGGATCATGCCCAGCTACCTCGGGCCGTGGGGCGGTTTCTGGGTCGACGACACTGAGACGAAGACCGGCATTACCAACAGCGGCTCGCTGGCGGCGATGCAGTTCTGGATGGACCTCTTCTTCAAGCACAAGGTGGCGCCGGTGCCGGGCACGACCAGCGGCGATCCGTACGTGGAGGGGAAGGCGGCGATGGTCTTCGGCGGGCCATGGACCTACCGCGGCTGGATCGGCAGGATCTCTTTCGAATCGCCGATTGCGGACTGGCCGATCGGCCCCACCGGCAAGCGCATCAGCGCCTCGATGGGCTCAGGCTACCCGATCACGGTCAACAGCAAGTACCGTGACGAGGCGTGGCTGTACTCGTCCGAGTTCCTCGGGAAAGACATGAACCGCTCGCTGATGGGGCAGTTCGTCCAGACCGGCCTGGGCACGCCGGTCCGCTTCTCGATCATGAAGGAGTTCGAGAAGTCGCAGTTCGCCATGCCCAACGTGCAGATCGTGGCGCCGGCGGCGAGCTACTCGGTGATCGGCCGGCCGATCTCTCCCATCAAGCCGGAGCTGGACAAGGTCTGGACCGAAGAGCGGGCCAAGCTGCTGCGGCAGGACGTCTCGGTCAAGGACATGCTGGAGACGGTGGCGCGGCGCATTCAGCCCTTCCTCGACCAGAACAAGGGCTGGGACGCCGCGCGGTGACCCGAGCGTCGGCTCAGGACTGGAGGCTGGAACCAGAGGGCTGCAACTGTTCATGGTCGGCAGCATGAACATGGCTCCGGCTTCAGGATGGCTCGGGATCGGAGGCTGGAACCAGAGGGCTGCAACCGGCCAGGGCTGGCGCCGGGCGCTGCTGCGGGCGGCCCTTCCGGTCCCACTGGCCCCACCGCAGCCGCCGGCTCCCCGGGGCCGGCGCCGGGCGGGGCCGCTCTCTGAGGCACGCAACCACATCTTGAGAGGGGGAATAGCGCGATGGCTGGAAGGCTAGAGGGCAGAGTGGCGCTGGTCACGGGCGCCAGCCGCGGGATCGGGCGGGCGATTGCCGCCCGCTGCGCGCGGGAAGGCGCGGCCGTGGCGGTGAACTACCACACCGGCCCGGAGCCGGTGCAGGGCAAGGACAACCGCGCCGATGCGGAGGCGCTGGTGCGAGAGATCCGCGGCGCGGGCGGGCGAGCCATTGCCGTGGAAGCGGACGTCTCCAACGGCGAGCAGGTGCGGCGCATGGTGGCTCGCGCCACGGAGGAGCTTGGCGTGATTGACGTGCTGGTGAACAATGCCGGCATCGAGACGATCATTCCCTTCCTGGAGATGACCGAGGAGCAGTACCAGCGCGTCCTGGACGTGAACCTCAAAGGCGAGTGGCTGTGCGCCCAGGCGGTGGCGCGGGAGCTGGTAGCCAGGAACCGGCCGGGGGCCATCGTCAACATCGCCTCGATCCAGTCCGGCATGGCCCTGCCCGGCCGGACCCACTACGCGCCTTCCAAGCGGGGCGTGGAGGCGCTGACCCGCAACCTGGCTACGGAGCTGGCGCCGTACAACATCCGCGTGAACTGCATCAACCCCGGCCTGATCGCCACCGACATGACGGCCTGGGTGATGCAGGACCCGCAGATCCTGCCCGTCGTGCTGGACAAGATCCCGATGAAGCGCGCTGGCGAGCCGGACGAGATCGCCAAGGTGGCAGTCTTCTTGGCCAGCGACGACGCGTCGTACCTGACCGGGCAGTGCATCTACGTGGACGGCGGCTGGATCGTCACGTAGGGAGCTAGGCAGGTCGAGGTGGTGATCAGGTGGATATCTAGTAGTGAATAGGTAGTGATCAGGTGGATGTCAAGTGGTGATCAAGTTGTAGTCGTCGATCACGACCTGATCACCACTTGATCACCCCTTGATCACGGCGAGCGGATCACCACCTGATCACCCCTTGATCACGGCGAGCGCAGTGAGCGGATCACCACCTGATCACCACCTACACCAAGGAGAGAACGATGGCGCGACCCACCGCGTTGCTGATTGCCGGCGGCGCAGACTACCACAACACGCCGGAGCATTACGAGCTGCTGGCCGGCCTGCTGGCCGGGCCTGCCGGCCTGAACGTCACGGTCACCGACGACCTCCTCGGCCAGACGGAAGCCAGCCTGTCCGCGTACGACCTGCTGGTGCTGTCGGCCACCATCGGCCAGCCGCCGGCCGCGCCGGTGCAGGCGCTGTTCAGCACGGTGCGGCGGGGGACGCCGCTGCTGGGCCTCCACGCCGCGCCCTTCACCGTGCGGCAGGTGGAAGGGGGCCCGGAGGCGATCGGGTCGATGTACCTGGGGGCGCACCTGCCGTACCAGGAGTTCACGGTCCATATCCTGGACCGCACGCACCCCATCACCGCCGGCGTCGAGGACTTCCGCATCCAGGATGAACCGTACCGGCTGGACATCCTTGGGGACGGGGTGCAGGTCCTGGCCGCCTACGACGGGCGGGCGACGGACGCCGAGTTCAAGGGGGAGCGCCGGCCGGCCCACGATGAGGCGCATGCCTGGCGCCTGCAGCGCCCGCGCGCCCCGCTGGTATACGTCAAGCAGCTAGGGGCGGGCAGGATCTGCGTGAACGCCCTTGGCCATGACCGCGCGGCGCTCACACACCCCGCGTTCCGGCGCCTGGTGGCGCAGGCGGCGCAGTGGCTGCTCTCCTGACGGCATTCCTGCAGACAAGGGAGACTTCGAGAGGATCTAGACGATCTGCACCGGTCCTGGGCGCACAGTTTAACTACCCGGTGTCCCCGCAGGCGACGGGGATTTCGGTACAGCATGCATGGCGACGAGCAGAAAGGAGCGCAGTCCCATGAGCGAGTGGATCGACTGGAACGCAAATCCGCACCTTACGGGCCACACGCGCCGGCGCCTGTTTGGCGTGACCGCCGCAGCGTGGATCGCCACCGGAGGCGGGCTGGCCGCCTGTGGTGCGCCAACCGGGGGCGGTCAGGCGCAGCCAAGCAAGACCAGGGCGCCGGTCACGCTCCGTTCCTGGGTGGCCACCCCGGGGAGCGACACATACCCCGCAACCGAGGCAGCCGACGCCGCCATCAAGCTGAAGTATCCACACATCACCGTGGTGCATGAGGTGCGCCCGCCCGGTGATTACATTGCCGCGGTAGTCGCGGCCGGGGCGGCGGGCAGCCTGCCGGATGTTATCTACGCCCAGGGCACCCAGATCCAGGGCTTCATCATCAAGGGGCTGGTGAAGCCGCTGGACACCTATCTAGCCAGGGACAAGGAGTTCGACTTCCCCAGAGATTTTCCGGCAGTGGCGCTCAAGCTCTACGAGCGAGACGGCAAGCAGTACGCCATCCCGTACGACCACGGGGCCAACCTGCTCTGGTTCAATAGAGATCTGTTCGAGAAAGCTGGTGTCAAACCACCCAATGCCGGCTGGACGATGGACGACCTGCTTGACGCGGCCAGGCGGCTGACCAAGCCGGGCGAGCAGTGGGGCCTGGGCACGTTTCTCCCCAGTGGCGGCTGGCAGGTGCAGAGCTGGTTCAAACCATGGGGAGGCAGCCTGCTCAACGAGGACGAGACCGAGATCCAGATCGACAGCAAGGAGTCCATTGAGGCCCTGGAATTCTGGGTCAAGGCGCGGCTCTCCCACCGCGTGGGCCCGATGCCTCAGGACTGGGCTGGCGTTCAGCGGGGCCTGCTGGGGCTCTTCCTGCAGGGCAAGACCGCCACGTGGAACGATGGGGCGTGGGCCTACCGCTCGGTCCGCGCCGCCCAGCCTAACTTCGTGGCCGACATTGCCGACTGGCCCAAGGGACCCCGGACGCGCAGCACCGCATCCATGGGTTCTGGCTACCCCATCAGTAAGGACACCCAGCATCCCGACGACGCCTGGCTCTACCTGAGCGAGTACCTGGGCAAAGATCTGGAGCGATCGCTGATGGGGCAGTTCGTCAAGACCGGCCTGGGCATCCCCGTACGCTTCTCTCTCATGCCCAGGTGGGAGTCGAGCCAGTACGCCCCGCCCAGCGCGAAGATCGCCGCCCCCGCCATGCAGTACGCCGTCATCGGCCGGCCCATCTCGCCCGCGAAAGCCGACCTAGACAAGATCTTTAATGACGCGATGGCCCCTGTGTGGGAGGGGAAGACCGGCGTGGCCGACGCCGCGCGTGAGATCAAGCGCCTGGGCCAGCCCCTGCTGGAGCAGAACAAGAAGAAGTAGCGCGGCTGCCGGCTTTGAGCCAGCGCAGCTTCAGTTTCGGGACGCTGGCCGTCCCCTGCAGCGCCTGGCAACGGCCGGCGATCCCTTTCCTCTGCCAGTGGATCGACCCGGGTTCCGCGGGACTGCTGGGCGGGGACCGCCCCATCTCCTCGACGGCCGTAGCAGGCAACAGACAGAAGTTAGTCAAACTGAGCCAGGGGCGGATCGCTCGCCGCGCCGGCCCAAGCGACCGCCACAGCAGGCAGCGGATGGCCCGGCGCCGCCAGTGCCAGGGCGGGGACGCTTACTGCGAGAGCCCCACCCACCGCCCGCAGCGGGTCATGGAAGGAGACGAGGTCGAGCAGTACGCTAGGCGGTCACGTGGGTCCGGCTGAAACCGCGGTACGCTTGCCGGCGCAGCCACCCGTCCGGGCAGCGCGTGGGGTGCGAAGCGGAGGCGGTTGACCCCGCGGCCGCCAGCGTGTCTGCCGACCCTGCCGACTACTGATCGCGCGGCTTACGCGCCGTCGCCTCCTTGAGCAGGGGATCCACGACGCGCTTCACGGCCGCTGCCGCCTCGCGGGCCGAGCGCTGGCCGTCCCAGAGCGGGGTCAGCTCCCGGCCGATGGCCGCCTCAATCTCCGCCCAGTTAGAGACCTGCGGGTCGAGACGGACGTACTTCTGGCCCTCGACGAACAGCTTGAAGTGCTCCGGTGGGCGGCCGGGCACCGCCACCTCGGGGTGGAGCTGGATCGACTTGCGGGAGGGGAACGTGGCGCCGGTGCGCGCATGGGCCAGCTGCGCCTCCGGGCCCTCGATGAACTTGAGGAACTCCCAGGCGGCGTCCACGTTCTTCGTGCCGGCGAACATGCCGTAGCCGCTGCCGCCGCCGGTGGCGGCCTTGGCGCCGCCGCTCCCTGGAGGCACAGGCGCCACGTCGAAGACGAAGCCCTGCGTTGCGCGGTACCGGTTCAGCGCCCCCGGCAGCGACTCGTTCATCGCCACACGCCCGCTGGTGAACATGGTCTCGTAGTTCTCCGCCTGCGTCACCTGCCGTGTGGGCGCTACCTTGTGGCGGTGGATGAGGTCGGCCAGCCATTGCAGCGACTCCATCGGCTTGGCGTCGGTGATGGTGCACTCGGTGAGGTCCTTGTTGAATACCTCGCCGCCGTTGGCGTAGACCCACACCGAATACTGGCGCCAGCCGAACTGGGTGTTCCAGCCGAATGTCCCCCCCGCCGCCGCGTCGGCGCTGGTCAGCTTGCGCGCCGCCTCCAGGAACACCTGCCAGTTCCAGCTGGCGGGGGCGAAGGCGTAGTCGCCCGGCGGCCGCGCCAGCCCCGCGCGGCGGAAGAGCTCCACGTTGTAAAAGAGCGCGCGGGTCGGAAAGTCTTGTGGAAAGCCATGCTGATTACCTTGCCACATGTATTGCTGGATGGCTTTCTCGGGGAAATCCGACAGATCGTACTTATCCCGCTTGATCAGGGGCGTCAGGTTGCGCAGGCGGTTACTGGTGACGTATTCGACAAAGAGGTTGGGGGCGAACAGGAAGAGATCAGGCGCCGTATCGGAGGCCATCATGGCCACGAGCTTGTCGTAGTAGCCACTGCCGGTGAAGTGGATCCACTCCCCCTTCACGCCGGTGGTCTCCAGCAGGCGCGGCAGCAGCGCATCACGGATCTGAAACCGCTCCGGGTCGCCCGTGGCCATGAATACGGCGGTGCCGCCGCGGGCGCGCGCCGAAGTCCCGTCGCCGGTGGACGTGCCGCGGCCGCAGGCGGCGACCAGCGCGGCGCCAGCCGCGCTACCCGCGCGCAGCACACGCCGGCGGGTGGTGGGGACGTTCCGTCTCTTCCCGAACATCGTTGCCCTCCCTGTGCGCCGGGCCCGGCCGCCCCCCGCCTGCGCCGAGAACCGGGTATGCCGCTTGCCCCAGGATCCGTATGGTTTCACAAAACCGGCGCGCGGGTCAAGCATGGGCCCTGGAGCAGCCGGCGCAGCATGGCCAGGCCCTGATGGCCGTCACACGAGCGGGGCGCAGGTGAAGCTGGCGCTCTCCTGGAAGCGGCCTATGAACCGGCGGCCCAGTTTCGTAACAGCGCCGCGGGGGTCAAGCCGGCGCCCCAGCGGGCGCGGTATCCTGTCCGGCGATGAGCCACTCGCTTGACCCGGATCCGGCTGCCGGCTCCTCGCCTATCGAGGTCGTTGAGGAAGAGCTGCGCTTCAAGCTGCTGGTGCAGGGCCGGCTGGCCCTGGCCTACAACAAGGGCCATCTGCGCTACGGCGACTTCTATAAGTCGAAGCCTGACTTTGATCCGGTGCTCTCGCCCAGCGGGCGGCGCGTGACGACCACCGGCGCCTACCGCTACAACCACCACCGCTCCATCTGGATCGGCCACGCCAGGGTCAACGGCGTCAACGTCTTCCACGACAATAACCCGGAGCGGCCGAACCTGGGCGACATCCGGCTGGAGCGCGCCGAGGTGGCGGTGCGGGGCGGTGTGGCGGCGCTCTCCGCTACCAACGGCTGGATCGCCAGGGACGGGCGCCGGCTGCTGACCGAGGAGCGCTCCATTCGCTTTGCCCCCGGCCGGCAGGCGCACGTGCTGGACGTGGACAGCACGCTCATTGCCAGCGAGGGCGTGGTGGAGCTGGGCCAGGATACCCACGCCTACCTGGGCATCCGCGTGGCTGACTCGATGGACGAGGAAGATGGCGGCCAGCTCCTGAACAGCCGCGGCGCGCGGGGCGAGGCGGGTACCATGCGCCAGGTGTGTGAATGGGTCGACTACAGCGGCGTGGTGGCGGGGCAGGTCGTGGGCATTACGCTGATGGTCCACCCCCAGAACCCAGAGACCGCCTTCTTCACGCGCGCCTACGGCACCTTCCTGGCGAACCCCACACTGCTGCGCTCGCTCACCATCCCCGCTGGCGGGTCGCTCCGCCAGCGCTTCCGCATCATGATCCATGAGGGTCCGCCGGACGCGGACGCCCTCTGGCAGGCGTACCGCACGTTCGCCGCCTGAGCGGGAGCTTGCCCTGTTGCCGCCGCCCGAGGCGCATCTGGTGGCACGCTGCGGCCGTGGGCGAGGAGGGGGCAGGGCCGCCTGCGGCTCCCCCGCTGCCCCCGTCCGAGACGCGTGCGGCGCCGCCCCGGGCGGGCCAGTGAGCCGGCCGGGTACCCTCTGGCCGGAGGGAACACCATGCCACGCGTTGTGAGCGCCCAGCACGGCAACGGCGATGAAGCCGCCCGCCTGGCGGAGGCCGTCGCCCGCGCCAACCCGGACTATCGCCTGCGCGCCGGCACCTGGGACGGCGAAGGGACGCTGGCCGCGCCAGCCGGCACGCGCTACCTCTGGCTGGTCGACGGCAGGGGCGAGGTCTTCCTGCCCGCCGGCTACCGCACGCAGGAAGGCGATGGCGAGCCCCTGCCGGCAAGCTACGGCGCGGAGGCGCTCTCGGACCACGCCCGCGCCCACCTGCGCACACTCCGCGAGGCCCTGGCCCGGGGGGCCATTCACCCGCGGGCGCAGGCGCCGGTCATGGCCCTCTGCGCGCGCGAGGTCGACGGCGCCTACCGTGGCGACGTGCGAGGCGACCTCTGGCTGCTCCTGGAGAGCGGGCTCGACCCGCAGGAATGGGTGGCGAGCCGCGAGGCGCGCCTGGCCTTACGCTGGTTCCTGCTCCACTTTGAAGAGGTGGGCTGGTCCGTCAAACGGGAGGCGGGCTGGGAGCGCCTGCTCCCCGGCGACCAGTTGATCGCCACGCCGTCGACCGCCTTGCGCGTCCGCGGCCGCTTCCGCTACTGGGAGATCGAGGATGCCGGCGCCACCCAGGTAGCGTGCAGCGCGGTGCGGCGGCTGCGCTACCTGAAGGACACGGCCGGGGGCTGCAGCCCCGGCTTCGACGCCTTCCGTCGCCTCAACCTGACCTGGCACCCCACGCCGGCCACGCGGCAACGTGTGGCCCTTGCCCTTGGCGCCGAGGATGCACGATCGCCGTCTGAAGGATGCGATGGGGCGCCCGGGGGCTCCGGCCAGCCGGACCAGCCCGACGCTCCGAACCGCCTGAACAGCCACGTGCTGCACATCGAAGGGGCGCAATCCCGCACCCACTACCACCCCGAGACGCCGGTGGGTGGCGGCCATCCGCAGCACGAGTTCTACTTTGTGCTCGATCCCGTGGCCTACCGCCTCCGTGCGCCGGCCGGCGCCAGGCCACGCCTGTACGCCTTCCCCGACGTGGAGAACTGGCGCGACTACGAGGTGATTGATCTCGTGCCGGGTCTGGCGGTGTTCATCCCGCCGGGCACCGGCCACCGGGGCGTGGACGCCTTCGTCAACGTCGTCACTGTCCCTGGCTTCAAGCCAGGCAATGAGCTCTACGTGGACAGCCTGATTAAGGCGCACGGCGCTGGCGCCCCATTCAACGCGGCCTTTGCCTGATGTGCTCATCTCGCTGCGCGATGCGCCGGTCCCTGCTAGCCGCGGCCAGGTGTATCCGCGGCTCCGGCCTGCGTAAGATCAACTCTGTGTTGATTGGGTGTTGATGATCCGCGTGAAGCGCGTCTATGAACCGCCCGATGCCAGCGATGGCGCGCGCTTCCTGGTTGAGCGGCTCTGGCCACGGGGCCTGACCAGGGAGGCGTTGCGTCTGGACGGCTGGCTCAAAGAGGTCGCGCCCAGCCACGCCCTGCGGCGCTGGTTCGGCCACGATCCGGCGAAGTGGGACGAGTTCCAGCGCCGCTACCGCGCCGAGCTGGACGAACGCCCTGAAGCCTGGCGCCCCCTACTGGAGGCCGCCCGCCGCGGTGACGTGACCCTGCTGTTCAGCGCCCGCGACGCCGAGCACAACAACGCCGTGGCGCTCCAGCGCTACCTGGCGGAGAAGCTGGCCCAGGCCGCGCCAGGCGCCGCCGGCTGACGCTCCCTGCCCCGCCGCCGGCTTGGGTGTGGCGGCAGCAATTCACGAGCGGGGCCAAGAGACCGCCGCGATCAGCGCCCGCCAGTGGTGGTGCGCTTCTTGCGGCTGGGCGCCGGCGGCATGGAGACCTCGACCTCGATGCGGCGCCCGCCGTGCTGGACCTCGATCACGTCCTTGATCGGGTAGGACTCGTTCGCGATCTCGTCCTCGTGCCGCTCACAGAAGGTGACGAGTGCGTCCAGGGCC
>DAOTTI010000135.1:0-7378 GCA_034437795.1 Chloroflexota bacterium
GCCAGGAGCGCGGGCGCCGCGGCGCCCAGAGCCAGCAGCCGCCGCCGCGCCAGCGCGCGCGGCCGGCGCTGGGCGCTGCCCGCGACCGTCTTCACATCACCGCTTGCTGTGACCATGTGCCTACCTCCCGTTGACCGGCGGGTCTTTGCGGTTAGTATCTCCCCCGCCGCGGTTGGGCGCAAGAGGACGGCCCTCACCCCCTTCGGCCGGGGCCGCGCCGCACCCCAGCTCCGTGTCGGAGAGGAGGAAGTAGCAGGGAGGTGCCGGATGTGCCAGGTGGCGTGTGGTGGGCAGCACAATCGGATGTGCCAGGTGGCGTGTGGTGAGCAGAATCGGTTAGGATCGGCTAGATAGGGAGAGCAGAATGGATGGGAGACGGGAGGAGCAGCCGATGGGCGCTGCGTCGATGGGGACTGCGGGAGAGAGCGGGAGCCGCGGAGTGACGGAGGAGGTGGCGGGCCGGGCGCTGGCGGCGGTGCGCCGGTTCGCGGAGCAAGTGCTGCGCTGTGGCTTGGACGTCTACGGGCCGAAGCAGACGCCGCTCCTGGTGGACGGCCTGAACGTGGAGACCCATGAGCCGGTGACGTGGCGGCGCAACGGGGAGACGTGGATCCTCTCCAATCTGGGCAATCAGCAGCTTCTGTTTCGCACGCTTGACGGCCTGACGGCGCTCACGGGCGATCCCCGTTATCGCGCGGCCGCCGACGAGGCGCTGCGATACGCCTTCCGGCACTTGCGGAGCGAGAACGGCTTACTGTACTGGGGCGGGCACGTGGCCTATGACGCGGGAGGGGACCGGATCGTGGAGGAGCGGCACAGCCACGAGCTGAAGTGCCATTACCCGTACTACCAGCTCATGTGGCAGGTCGATCCGGCGGCGACGAAGCGCCTGCTGGAGGCCATCTGGGCGGGACACATTCTGGACTGGTCGACCCTGGACATGAACCGCCACGGGCGCTACGACGCGCCTGTTGCGCGCCCGTGGGACCACGACTACGCCGGGGGCGAGGTCTTTTTCACCGGCAGGGGTCTGACCTTCTGCAACACTGGCAGTGACCTGATCTACGCCGCCGGCGTGCTGCATCACCTTACGGGGGAGCCGGGGCCGCTGATCTGGGCCAGGCGCCTGGCGCACCGCTACGTGGAGACGCGCAATCCCCGCACGGGGCTGGGCGGGTACCAGTACAGCCGCATCGCCAATGACCGCGCGCTGGCCCAGTTTGGCCCCGAGTTTGGCGAGCGCGCGCTGGAGGGGACGGTGCTTGACCTGGGGCACGCGCGGACGCGCTACGCCGTGATGGGGATCGCGGAACTGAAGCTCGGAGCACTCCTGGGGACCGCCGGCAGGGAGTTCATCCAGTGGGCCGCCGAGGATCTAGCGGCCTACGCGCGGCACGCCTACGATCCGGCGACCAACACCTTCCGCGCCATGCTCTCAGACGGGACGCCTCTGAGCCCGGCGGACCTCAAGCGGGACGGCTACTACCGCCGCGCGGAGTTGTTCACGCCGCAGGCGCCGGACGCGACGTACCTGTGGGCCTACGCCCTGGCGTTCCGGCTGACCTGCGATCCCCTGCACTGGGAGATGGCGCGCCGGATCGCGCAGGGGCACGGCCTCGGCGACATCGGCGACCTGGGCACGAGCAGGGATGGGGGCGGCGCGGAGGGCGAGCGGGACTTGCGCCTGGAGACGCGATGCGCCGAGCCCCACGCGCTGCTGGCCCTGCTGGAGCTCTACCGCGCGACGATGGACGGGCGGCTGCTGGCGGCGGCGGGGGCCGTGGCCGGCAACATCCTGGCCGCACGGTTTCAGGACGGCTTCTTCCTTCCCCGCCCCGATCACCTGTACGCCAGGTTCGACGCCATCGAGGCGCTGGCGCTGCTACGGTTTGCGGCGGTGGCTGAGGGGCGGCCCGAGGACGTGCCGGATGCGTGGCCGGCCGAACCGTACTTTCAGGCACCGCACGACGGGATCGGGCGCGCGCGTGACACGGAGGTAATCTACGGGCGCACGCGGCGGGACGCCGGACAGGTATCGCCTCGCGGGTGATAGAGGGATCGTCTGACTCGGGTTCTGCACTAGCGGAGCCGTCACCTGGCTCTTTCGCAAAGGGACAAGGGATCCACCTCCACCGGGAGAGCCCCCATCTTCTCTCGTTGGGAGGGGGAACTGGTCGCCGGTCGTGAGGGGGCCGGGCTCCTGACGGGCACGTGATGCACGGATAGTAGCGGACTATCGGAGGGAGACGATGGAACGGCGTGCAATGCTTAACCGTATGGTGCTGGGGAGCGGGCTAGCGTGGCTTGGTCCGCTCTCGGTGGCCTGCCGGCCGCTCCTGTCGGGGCCCCAGCAGCAGTCGGCGCCGGCGGCCACGGTGCGGTGGCCGGTGCTGCGCGGGCCGCGTGAAACGGCCTTCGCGGAAGAGTTCGCCAGACGCTTCAACGCCAAGTACGGCCCGCGTCCAACGCTCGTGCCGGAGGGGCTACCGGCCGAGGGCAATCGGGAGATCTACGAGAAATGGGTGGCGATGGCCGTCGCCAATCAGCTGCCGGAGATCCTGCAGATGGGCGGGCCGTTCGTTCGGCCGTTCATTCTCAAGGGATTAGTGCTGGACCTCAACCCGCTGATCCGGCGCGATGCGAAGCAGGCGGACATCGACGACTTCTATAAGAGCCCGCTGGCGGCGCTCAACATCGAGGGCAAGCAGTATGGTCTGCCCCGGCAGGCGAACAACAACGTCATGTACGTGAACAAGAACCTGCTACGGGAGGCAGCGCTGCCCTACCCACCGGAGGACTGGGGTCTCACCCAGTTCCTGGAGTACGTCACCAAGCTCACCCGCCGGCAGGCCGACCCGTCGGCCGGCGCGGGCCAGGGGCAGTGGGGCTACGACATGCCGTTTACGGGGCTGGACCGCAACATCACCTGGATCTGGAACCACGGCGGCGAGCCGCACGATCCCAATGACGGACCGATCGTCACCAGGCTCACCTATGACCACCCCAAGACGATCGAGGGCCTGCAGTTCCTGCACGACCTGATCTGGAAGCAGCGCGTCTCGCCCGCCAACAACGGCGACCGCGGCGGCCTCAGCGCTGAGCAGGCCTTCATTCGCGGCCAGACGGCGATCTTCTTCAACGCGTTCGGCGACGCCTATGACATTGGCACCGGGGCGGCGCAGACGGGGCTGGACTGGGACTTCCTGCCCCTGGTCAAGGGGCCGGGCGGGTACGGCTCACGCCATCCCGTGGGCGGCTGGCTGATCGACCGGCAGACGCGGATCCCCGACGCCGCTTGGACGGCCGTACGCGAGATCGCTGGGCGGGAGGGCGAGACGCTGGCGGCGCAGCTGGCGCTCGTACCGCCGATGCGGCGGTCGGCTGCGGGGGCCTGGGAGCAGCTCTTCCCGGGCAAGAACACCAGGCTCTTCCGCACCCTGGCCGACACCGCTCGTCCCGATCCCCGGGCGCTGTGGAAGGACTCTGAGCAGGTCCAGCCCATCATCTCGGGGAAGTACATGCGTGCCACCTTTCAAGAGAACCAGATGTCGGTGGCGGAGGCGATGCGCCGCGCCATGGATGAGGTGCGTCGCTTCTACGCCGGGGGCGCCTGAGGCGCGGCCCTGAAGGCGGAGCCCTCACCGCCGCCCGCTTCGTGGGCTCCCGCTCTCCCTTTGGGAGAGCGGGAGAGGAGCCCGCACCCTAGCCCTCTCCCATGAAGGGAGAGGAGCCCGCAGCCGATGGGGCGCAATCGGGAGTGGGTGTCCGCGATCGCGGAAGGAGAGATCGTTACCGGGCGCGTTGGCGGCGGTACTCGTCGAGCACGGCGTTGATCTCGCCGGCCATGTTGTGCATGGCCTCGCGGGGCGCGGCCTGCCCCGTGCGGAGCTGCGCCGTGTAGCGGCCGTAGATCTGGTTGAGGTCCGGCTGCCACCTGGGGTGCTTGGGGTCGGTGCGGGACTGGGCGGCGGCCTCGATCCACTTCTTGCGGTTGAAGGGGGACGGCACCTTGAGGAAGATCTCTTCGGCCACCTTCTTGTAGGGCGGGATGTTGATCCCGCCGTGCTCCCGCTCGATCAGCACGGCGCCGTCGTCCAGCAGCCAGAAGAGGAAGTCGACCGTGGCATCGCGGACCCTGGTGTGCTTGAAGAGCAGGTAGCTATCCATGTACATCCGCGCCACGTGGCCCCCTCCGGCGCGGGCGCCGGGGACCCTGGGACGCAGGAAGACGTTGACGCGGAAGGGGAACTGAGCCCAGCGTGGCAGGTCGACGGGGATGCCGCTGCCATTGATGGCGACGTTGCCCAGGTTGAAGCCGATCCCGGCCCGCTTATCGATGCCGTCGCGCATGAAGACGCGCTCGCCGGTATGGACCCTGGCGTACCATTCGGCGGCGGCGAGGGCCTCCGGCGTGGTCACGGCGGCGCGGGACATGTCGGGCGTGAGGAAGTCGGCGCCGTAGCTGTAGAGCCAGTGGAAGAAGATGGGGTCGTCGGCGCCGCCGTGCGGGGCCATCTTCCCGTCGTCGTCATACCGAACGATCTGCTTGAGCAGACGAACGCAGTCGTCCTGCGTCCACGTTTCATCGAAGCCAGGGGTGAGCGTGACGCCGTGCTGCTCGAAGAGGTCAAGGTTGATGCCGAAGAGGCTGGTGCCCCAGCCCTGGGGCATGCCCATCTGCCGGCCATCAAGCTGGTGGGCCTTGAGGGGGACGTCGTAGAAGTCGGTGGGGCGGTACCGGCGCTTGCCGAACTCCTGGGTGATATCCAGGAACCAGCCGTTGTCCATGAACCGCTGGAAGGCGCGCCAGGAGTCGTAGTAGATGTCGGGGCCGGCGCCGGCGGTCATGGCCACGACTAGCTTGTCCTGGATCTCGGCGGAGGGGAGGCCGGTAAAGTCGATGGTCGTGGTTGGAACGCGGCGCTGGTATTCCAGGGCGACCTTCTCCATGATGGGGCCGACCGCGCCGGTACCGCCGTACGACCAGAAGGCGACCCGTGCCGGGGCGCGCGCGGGGCGCGTCGCGGGCTCGGGTGGCCAGCTACAGCGGGCCAGCGTGGCGCTCGCTGCGCCGGTGGCTAGCGAGGCGAGCGCGCGCCGGCGTGAGCGCACAACACGTGCCTGCCCGTCCATCGCGTCCATGCGAGATCCTCCTTCGCTAGATCCTCCTTAGCTCGGTTCGCTCCGTTCACCATTCACCAGCGTCCATTATGCGTCCAGTAAGCTGGTGGCTGCTAGCGGCTGCGGTGGAGCCCTCATCCTGGCCCCCTCTCAATGCGAGACGGGGTTCTCCACGAGAATTGATAAGGTCTCGGAGGCGGGTTGCGGTGCGGACCCTGCGCCGGGGAGGCGTGTGGCAGCCGATGTCGTCCTTAAACAGTAATCTGTGGGCGATGATCTCTGGGCAGCGATCTGCCGGCAGCGATCTGCGGGGAGCGCTCTGTGGGCGGTGATCTGTGGGGAGCGCTCTGTGGGCAGCGATGAGTAGGAGCAAGCTGGAGGTTGGGATGATCCGCGCGACTATCCACGAGACTGACGGCTCACCGGCCGGTGCTAGCTGCGCAGGCGAGGCAGGTGGCTCACCGGCCATCCCCGCCCGAGCCGGTGAAGTGGCCTACGTACCGCGCATCCCCGCCCGACCCGGTGAGGCCGGTGGCTCATGGGCTGGACGCGCCCGTGGCGCTGAGGCAGACGGCGTACCGGCCGGTGATCGCTCGGGGGGGCAGGGCGGCAGACGCCGGCGCCTGCTGGGGGCAGGATTGGCGCTCAGCGGGGCGGCTGCGGTAGCGGCCCTGGGTGGCTGCAGGCTGGGGCCGTCCGGGGGCGGGGCTGCGCCGGGGGCCGGCGGGCAGGCGACGGGGAAGGTCACCTGGCTGCTGCGCAACAACGCCTTCGAGGTGGAGTGGGCCAACGGGGTGGTGCTGCCGGAGATGGCGCGCCGGTTCCCCCACCTGACGGTGGAACCGATGGTCGTGCCCGGAGGGGCCGAGTATGACGCCAAGCTGACGTCCCTGGCGGTGGCCGGCGACTCTCCGGAGGTGTGGACCCACTTTGGGGGGCGAAGCTACGTCGACTACGTGAAGCACGGCTGGCTGGAGGATCTGACGGCGCTGATCCGGCGCGACAAGCTGGACCTGAACGCCTTTCTGCCCAACACGCTGGACTGGTTCAAGCTGCGCGGCAAGCAGTACGCCCTGCCGTTCTTCCAGAGCTATGGTTCCTTCGTCTTCTACAACAAGAACCTGCTGGCGCGGGCCGGGCTGAAGCCCCCGCCGGCCGACTGGAACGATCGGTCGTGGACGTGGGACGCCATGGTCGAGTACGGCGCGAAGCTGACGAGCAACCCCGGCACGGCGGACGCGACCTACGGGCTCCTGGTGTTTGCCGACGGCGCCCAGTTCCTCTCGCAGACGCTGGCGCAGCTCTGGGGTGGCGACATCTTCCTGCCGGAGCACTACAAGGAGGGCATCGCCCCGCGCAGCCAGCTGGACTCGCCGGCGGCAATCCAGGGCCACCAGGAGCGCCAGGACCTGATCTTCCGGCGACGGGTGAGCCCCACGCCGGCGGACCGCCAGGCCCTGGGCGTCTCCGGCGACCTCTTCCAGGCGGGGAAGGTGGCCCTCTATCTCCACGCTGGATGGGCGGTCCGCAATTACACGACCGGGGTGAAGGACTTTGAGTGGGGGATCGCCGCCATTCCGCCGAAGGCGAAGGCGGCCGGCCCGCAGTTCACCGACGCCTGGATGCTGGGCCGGCAGGCGAAGAACAAGGAAGGGGGCTGGGCCCTGATCCAGTACCTGGTCGGCGCGGAGGGGCAGAAAGCGTGGGTGCGGGCCACCGGCAGCGGCCCGGCGGTGCGGGCGGCGGAGGACGAGTGGTTCCGGCTGATGGGCGACCGGATGCCGGCTGCCGACCTGCGGAAGGTCACCGAGGGTGGGCTCAAGCACACGACGGAGCTGGCGCAGCACGTCTTCGCCAACTGGGCCGACATCAACAAGGTGATCCGCGAGGCGGTGGACCCGCTGTGGCGCAACGAGGCGACCGCCGCCGATGCCCTGCGCCGCGCCCGTCCCTTGCTGGACCAGGTGGTGGAGCAGACCTACCGCGAGTATCGGCCCATCCTGACCGGGGCGTGAGCGGGCGGGGGCGGACCCGCCCCCCTGCGGCCGCGGCCGCGCGGGGAGGGTGAGGGCGGACCTCACCCCCTGGCCCCCTCTCCGACACGGAGAGGGGGACGAGGGCTTCGGGGAGACGACAGCCCTCACCCCCTGCGGTCGGGGCCGCGCCGCACCCCTGCCCTACCCATCCAGGGCCTTTTCATCAGCTTCGCGCGCCTTCCCAGGAGAGCATGCCGGAGGCAGCCGGTCGGACCCGCTGA
>DAOTTI010000136.1:0-4326 GCA_034437795.1 Chloroflexota bacterium
GGGCGGGGAAACCCTGGCGCACGATGGCGACCCAATCGAGGCGGTTTGCCGCCTCGAAGGCGATGTCCTGCAGGAGCTCGTCGAGGTCGTCCAGGGCCGTACCTGGCGTGCGGGGGACCTCTGGGGTATCTGCGTCGGCGGCCATAGCGGTTCGTCAATCACTCACAGAAGCGACGCGGCATTATACCTGGGCCACCCCTAAGCCGGCTTGCTTGCTGAGCCCGGGGATGCACGCAGGTGGTTCGGATGGGTGCCAGACCGTGGGCATCGCCCCCTTCCGCGTGCGGGAGAGGGGCGGTGGGGCCGAGCCGCATCTCTGTCCCACCCGGTCCCACCGTGCGGCTTGGCCCCGACCGAAGGGGGTGAGGGCTTTCCCCGCGTCCCCACGTCCCCGCGTCGGCGCAGGGGCCAAAGGGGGTGGAGGCACCCCTCACCCTAGCCCTCCCCCAAGCCAGATCACCAGCTGACGAAGGCCGCCTGCTTGGCGCGCTCCTCCGCCTCGGCGCCCTCGGCGGCCCAGGTGATGAGGCCCGGCTCGAAGGGGCTGGCCAGGTCCGGGTGCCGCGGCAGGACGCGCACGCTATAGCCGTGGAGGCCGCTGGTCCGGCAGGGGATGGCGCCAACGTACATGTAGGTCCCCTGCTTGTCCGACAAGGCCGCGTCCACGGCCATATCCACGGCCTGTCCGCCGGTGATGTTGCCGTGGGCATCGACCGGCCCATCGTAGAGCTGCACGGCCACGTCGTCGGGCGTTAGCTCTCCCAGCTCCACGATGGCGCGGACGGGGAGCTCCATGCCGACGGCGATATCCGTCGTTGGCGCCTCGACGGCGGCGATGCGCACGCGGGGCCAGGCGCGGCGCAGGCGCTCCTTCCAGGCCGCCAGGGCGCGGGCCGCGGCGGCGCGGTCCTCGGTCAGGTGCAGGTAACGCCTGGCCGCCGGCCAGTAGAGGCGCTCCACGTACTCGTACAGCATCCGGTTGGTGTTGAAGACCGGCCCCAGCTCGCGCATGGCGGCTTTCATCATGGCGATCCAGCCCCGCGGCAGGTCATCGGGGCCGCGGTCGTAGAAAAGCGGTACCACCTCCTTCTCCAGCAGGTCGTAGAGGGCCCGCGCCTCGACATAATCCTGATACCCGGGATCCTGGTACTCCTCGCCGTGGCCCACCGCCCAGCCCAGGCCCGGCCGGTAGGCCTCCGCCCACCAGCCATCGAGCACGCTCAGGTGCAGTACGCCGTTCAGGGCCGCCTTCATGCCGCTGGTCCCGCTGGCCTCCTGCGGGCGGCGGGGCAGGTTCAGCCACACGTCGCAGCCGCCCACCAGGTAGCGCGCCACGTTCAGGTCGTAGTCCTCAATGAAGACGATGCGGCGGCGGAGGTCCTCGCGCTTGGCCACCTGGATGATCTGGCGGATCAGCTCCTTGCCGCCGTGGTCCTCGGGGTGGGCCTTCCCGGCGAAGATGATCTGTACCGGCCGCTCGCGGTTGTTGAGGATCGCGGCCAGGCGGTCGACATCGTGGAACAGGAGCGTCGCGCGCTTATAGGTGGCGAAGCGGCGCGCAAAGCCGATGGTCAACGCCGCCGGATCGAGCACCTCGCTGGCCTGCTCGATCTCCGCCGAGGAGGCGTTGCGCGCCTGGAGCTGGGCGCGCAGGCGGCGCCGCGCGAAGCTGACCAGGCGTTCGCGCCGGCGCTCGTGGGTGCGCCAGAGCTCCTCGCTGGGGATCTCGTTCGCCCGCTCCCACACAGCCTGGTCCGCCTCGTCGCGGTGCATGCTGGCGTCGAGCCAGCGCGGGCCCAGGTAGCGCTCATACAGGCCCAGCATGTCGCCGGAAATCCAGGAGAGCGGATGGACGCCGTTGGTTACGGCGTCGATCGGCACCTCCTCTGCCGGCACCCCGGGCCACAGCGCCGGCCAGACACGCCGCGCCACCTGGGCGTGGAGCTTGGAGACCCCGTTCGTCTGGGCAGAGAGGCGTATCGCCAGCACGGCCATGCTAAACGGCTCGTTCGGATCCTGCGGGTGCTCGCGCCCCAGCGCCAGGAACTCCTCGCGGGAGAGGCCCAGCCGGCCGTACCAGCCGCAGCCGCCGAAGTAGCGGTCGATCACATCCGGCGGGAAGCGGTCGATGCCCGCGGGGACGAGGGTATGGGTAGTGAAGACGGCGCCGGCGGCGGCCGCCTCGCGCGCCTCGGCAAAGGTCAGGCCGTGCTCCTCCATCAACCGGCGAATGCGCTCCAGCCCCAGGAAGGCGGAATGCCCTTCGTTCATGTGGAAGACCTGCGGGCGATAGCCCAGGGCCTCCAGGGCCCGCACGCCGCCGATGCCGAGCAGCAGCTCCTGCTTGATGCGCGCCTCCCCCGTGCTGTACAGGCGGAGCGACGCCACGCGGTCCTCTTCAGCGGTCTCGGGGACGTTGGCGTCCAGCAGGAAGAGCGGGATGCGCCCCACCTGCACCCGCCAGATCTGGGCGGTAAGCAGGCGGCCCGGGAGCTCCACCTGGATCTTGACCGGCGCCCCATCCTCGCGCCGCTCCAGCGTCATCGGCAGGTTATAGAAGTCGTTGTCGGGGTAGGACTCGCCTTGCCAGCCTTCGGCATTGAGGTACTGGCGGAAGTAGCCTTCCTGGTAGGCCAGCCCCACGCCCACCAGGGGCACGCCGAGGTCGCTGGCCGACTTCAGGTGGTCGCCGGAGAGGACGCCCAGGCCACCGGAATAGATGGCCAGGCACTCGGTGAGCCCGTACTCTGCCGAGAAGTAGGCGATGGTGACGTTGCTGTCCGGATGCGCCTTGGAGAACCAGGGCGTAATGGCCGCCCCGCGAACCCCGTCGGCGCTGACCCGGCCCAGATAGGCATCGAGGCGATCGCAGACGCGGCGGTACTGGGCGACGAAGCCGTCGTCGGCGGCCGCGTCGGCCAGGCGGTCCTGGCGGATGGAGCCGAGCATCAGCACAGGGTTGTGGCCGGTCGTCTCCCAGAGATTGGGGTCCAGACGGCGGAAGAGGTCAATCGTCTCGCGGTCCCACGCCCAGCGGAGGTTCATCGCCAGCTCGCGCAGGCGGCTGAGCGCCGGAGGGATAGCAGGGACAATGGTGAACGTGCGCAGCGGACGGGTAGCCATCGTCGATGGTGTGCCTTGTCTTGATCTGTGTAGTCCGGTGTGGTCCTGACCATGCATTGCCGGCCGGTGGCGTCCGCAAGTGCCGCACCGCCGGCCGGCAGCCGCTCAAGGAGATGATAGCCGCCTCGGCCGGCCTCCCCTGCGCCCCCCGCCCTGACGCGGGGACATGGGGAGGTCCCGCCCCCCTCTCCCGCGTGCGGGAGAGGGGGGCGGGGCGGCCAGGCCGCTCAATGGGGTGGGGCAAGGGGTAGGTGCGGCGCGGCCGCGACCGAAGGGGGTGAGGGCTGTTCCCCCTCTCCCGCATGGCGCTTGCATCTCCGGCTGCTAGCCGTACCATGTAAGGTGGAGCGGCGGATCGCACTGCCGGAGGGTCGAGACGACCAGGCAGGATCAGGAGGGGCGGGCAAGCGCCAACACCACTCCGAGTGCCAACTCCACGTAGAAGGAGGTAGCCAGATGCAAATGACGCGTCGAACCTATCTTGGACGGGGCCTGGCCGCCGGCGCAGGCGCGGTCGGGCTCCCGGCTGCGCTAGCCGGCCTGGCGGGGTGCGCCCCACCGGGCGCGGGCGGCGAGCGGCCGGGGACCAGCACGCAGCCGGTCACCATCCGCTGGGTCAACGACGTCGGCACCGATCCGCTGGCCGACCAGTTCAATGAGGAGTTCAACCGCAAGTTCAACGCCAAGTACGGGGGCAAGATCACCGCGCAGGTGGAGGCCTTCCCCGACCCGGACTGGGGGAAGCGCTACGAGAAGTGGGTGACCATGGCCGTTTCCGGCGACATGCCGGAGATCGTCTGGCTGTGCTGCACCTTCATCCGCCCCTTCATGATGAAGGGCCTCGTTGCCGAGCTCGATAAGTACATCAGGCGGGACTGGAAGCAGGCCGAGATCGACGACTTCTTCAAGGGCCCGTACGACGGGATGAAGGTGGAGGGTAAGCAGCTGGGCATTCCGGTGTACATCAACACCAACATCATGTTCGTGAATAAAGGCCACCTCAAGGAGGCCGGCCTGGCTTATCCGGACGAGAACTGGACCAAGCAGCAGTTCCTGGACTACGTGATCAGGCTAACGAAACGGGGCGGGGAGCGCTGGGGCTACGACATGTCGTTCACCGGCCTGGACCGCAACATTACCTGGATCTGGAACAACGGCGGGGAGCCGCACGATCCGAAGGACGGGCCGGTGGTCACCAGGCTG
>DAOTTI010000137.1:0-66620 GCA_034437795.1 Chloroflexota bacterium
CGTCCGGCCGGCGCCCCCGCGGCGAGGGACGCGGCACGGGCGCGAGCCAGGGCCGGCGCCCGCTCGGTCCTGGCGCAGGAGCGGCTCAGCGTTGGTTACGCCCTCAGCGGCCTGGCCTACTGCTGGCGCACGCAGCGCCACCTGCGGGTGCACGCCAGCGTGGCCGCCCTGGCCGTGGGGCTGGGCCTGCTGCTCTCACTCTCTCCGGTGGAGTGGGCGGTACTGGCCGGCATGATCACCCTGGTCACTGCGCTCGAGCTGCTAAACACAGTGATCGAGGCGGTGGTCGACCTGCTTGCGCCGGAGTACCACCCCGGGGCCAAGGTCGCCAAGGACGTTGCCGCCGGGGCCGTGCTGGCCGCGGCCATCGGCGCCGTCTTCGTCGGCGGGTTCCTCTTCGTGCCCCGGCTGGTCACGCTCCTTGCCCGCTGACCAGGTCCTGCACGATGGCGTGAACGCGCCGGATCAGCTCCGGCACGCCATCCGGCGCCAGCCCCAGGTCCGCCAGGCTCGCCACCCGCCGCTCCAGTTCGGCGGCCAAGGCCGGACGCGCCGCCTGGGGCACGGCCAGCAGGGACGCCAGGTGCACGCCGGAGAACTGTAGGTAGAGCCCCGCCTGGTAGAGCACGACGCCACGCTTGCGGACCTGCGCCAGACCAACCAGCTTGGCGGCCTGCCCGTGCTTCTGGACGGCCACCTCATACGGAGACAGGGTCCCGAAGCAGGCGAGGGCGCGGGCCGCGAGGACGGAACCGGCCCCGGCCGACCGCTGCCGGCGCTGGTCGGCCCTGGCCTCGTCGATCGAGACCAGCCGGACCGGCCACCTGCCGGCCGGCACCGCGTCCCGGCAGGCGGCGGCGAAGGCCGCGCCGAGCCAGCGGTAGGCCTCCACTACATCCCCGCCGGCCAGCGGGTGGTCCGCCGGCAGCGCCACGTCCAGCGCCAGCAGGTCGGCGGAGGCCAGGACGGCGGTGCCGCCGGAGGTGCGCCGCACGACGGCGACACCGGCCCGCCGGCAGGCCTCCTCATCCACGACCGCCATAGGCTGGCTCGTCCCTAGCACCACGGCCGGCGCCGCATACGTGTACCAGCGTAGCGCCAGCGGGACCTCGCCGGACGCCACCGCGCGCCAGAGCGCCTCCGTGCGCGCGAGGTGCGCCTCGGCCGTGGCCACCTCGACGCTGGTCGGGCTCTGGAGCGGTAGCATGCCTAGCATCGTCATGGCCGATAGAGAGCGGGGCGGCGCCACGCCGGGCGCCAACGCGGCGTGCATGAGCCCTGCGTCAATGGCCAGCCGTTGCATCTGCCGCCGGCACTCCCAAGGGCACGACTGAACTCCGGTGTCAATGCCCAGCCTTACAGCTTACACGCGACGCTGGTGCCGCGCAGGAGCATCACTTGGTGGTTCACAGGTGGAGCCCTCTCCCCAAGGGCGAGTGACCTTAAGATGGAGCCCTCACCCTGGCCCTCTTCCCATGGGAGAGGGGATTATCCTACGGGAGAGGGGAGCTCGATGTCCCAGGTCAGCAGGTCGGCGCTCGTCCTGCGCGCCCCAGCCAAGGTCAATCTGACCCTGGAGGTCGTCGGCCGCCGGCCGGACGGCTATCACGACATCTGCACGGTGATGCAGGCCATCACCCTGGCCGACGAGCTCTCGCTCCGGCCGGCGCCGGAGCTGTCCCTGCGCTGCAGCCGGCCGGAACTCGAGACCCCCGATAATCTGGTCTGGCGGGCCGCGATGCTCGTGCGGCGCGAGACCGGCGCCACGCAGGGCGCCGCCATCTTCCTGGACAAGCGGATCCCCATCGCGGCCGGCCTGGGCGGCGGCAGCTCCGACGCGGCGGCCGCGCTGCGGGGCCTGAACGAGCTGTGGGGGCTGGGCCTGGGGCCGGCGCAACTGATGGAGCTGGCGGCTCGGATCGGGTCCGACGTGCCCTTCTTCCTGCTGCGCGGCGGGTGCGCGCTTGCCGAGGGCCGGGGAGAGCGCCTGACCGAGCTGCCCCCCCTGCCGCCGCACTGGCTGGTGCTGGTCAAACCGCCGATCGGCATCTCCGCGGGCGCCGTCTATGGCGCCTTCCCGCGTGAGCGCTGGTCAGACTGTACGCGCACGCGAGCCTGGCTGGCGCAGGTGCGGCAGCTGGGGGCGGGGCGGCTGCCGGACCCGTTCAACGACCTGGAGGAGATCGCCCTGCAGGTAGCCCCCGAGGCGGCGCGGGCGCGGGATGCCTTGCTGGCGGCCGGCGCGCCGCGGCCGGTGATGGCCGGCAGCGGCTCGACGTTCTTCGCGGTCTTTGAGTCGCGGGCGGAGGCCATGGCCGCCTACCGGCGGGTGCCGGCCGGCGGGGGCCAGGACGCCTACCTGGCGGCCTTTGCCGAACCTGCTACCGAGCCGGAGCCGCCCGGCACGCGGGGGAGCGGGCCGGCCAGAGCAGGCGACCCGGGCCGAACGGTGACGCGGTAGAATTTCATGTCTGGTGGGGCGTGGCCAAGCGGTAAGGCAGGGGCCTTTGGAGCCTCGATCCCAGGTTCGAATCCTGGCGCCCCAGCCAGCCGCGCCCTGCCGGCGGCCTGCCAGGGTTGTACCGGCCGCACGCGCCGCGACTGCTGTAGGGTAATGGGCAGCCTCTCTCCCGGCGGCCGCAATGACTGACCTGACACCAGCGCCTGGGTCTCAGCGCCCCGCGCTCCAGCCGGCCGGCTCGGCTCTCGGAGCGCGGGACCTCGCACGGCGGGCGGACGACGAGCGATCCGCCGTGCGTCCGGATCGGCCTCCACCGGTGGCCATCGTCCTGGCGGCCGGCAAGGGCACTCGCATGCAGTCGCGGCGCCACAAGGTGCTGCACCCACTGGCCGGCAAGCCGATGATCTGGCATGTCTTGCGGGCGCTGCAGGACGCCGGCCTGCCCCCGGAACGGACCGTCGTCGTCGTTGGGGAGAGCGCGCCCGAGGTGTGCGCGGCCATTGAAGACGGGTTCGGTGCCGGGCGCTACGCCTTCGCCGCGCAGGCGCCTCTGCTCGGGACCGGACACGCGGTGCTCCAGGCCCGGCCGTACGTCCCCGCAGAGGCCGGAACCGTGCTGGTGGCCTACGGCGATACGCCGTTGCTTCGGCCGGCGACGGTCCGGCGTCTGCTGGAGCAGCATGGCGAGGCGGCGGCCCAGGTCACGCTGGTCACCGGCTCGCTGCCCGATCCGTCAGGATACGGGCGGATCATCCGTGACGCCCGCGGCGGGGTGCAGGCGGTGGTGGAGGAGCGGGAGGCGACGCCCGAGCAGCTGGCCGTATGCGAGGTGAACAGCGGCTTCTGTGCCTTTGACCCCCAGTGGCTCTGGTCCTGGCTCCCTCTGGTCCAGCCAGCGCCCAACGGCGAGATCTACCTCACCGCGCTGGCCAGCCTGGCGGCCGCGGAAGGGGCCACGATCGCCACCATTCAGTTGGACGACATCGTCGAGGTGCTCGGCGTGAACACCCGTGCCCAGCTGGCGGAGGCTGAGGCGACCCTCCGCCAGCGGCAGGCGCGCCGGCTGCTGGAGGCGGGTGTGACCCTCCAGGATCCGGCCACCACCTACGTCGACGTTGAGGTCGAGGTCGGTGCAGACACGGTCATCCTGGCCAACACCCATCTGCAGGGGGCGACGACCATCGGCGCGGCATGCGAGATTGGCCCCAACGCCATCATCCGCAACAGCCGGCTGGCGGACCGCTGCCGCGTGGTGGCCTCGGTCCTGGACGGCGCGGTTTTGGACGAGGGCGTCACGGTGGGGCCGTTCGCCCACCTGCGCCCGGGGACCCGCTGCGGCCGCGCGGTGGAGGTCGGCACCGGCAGCGAAATCAAGGCGTCTTCTCTGGGGGCTGGCAGCCGCATGCACCATTTCGGCTATCTTGGAGATGCCGTGGTGGGGGAGCAGGTAAACATCGGCGCCGGCACCGTGACGTGCAATTACGATGGGACGCGCAAGCACCAGACGCACGTCGGCGACCGGGCCTTCATCGGCAGCGACACGCTTCTGGTCGCCCCGGTCCGCGTTGGCGCGGGGGCGCTGACGGGGGCCGGCGCGGTCGTGCTGCACGACGTGCCGGATGGCGCCAAAGTAGCGGGCGTGCCGGCGCGCCAGATCGGCGTCCGCGGTGAGCCGAAGCCTGAGCCGGCAGCGGAGTAGCGGCCAGGGATGTCTCCAGCCTCATCCACCGCGGCAGATAAACGGGACACCAGGCGCCACGCACCATAAGCTATAGGGGGAGACGAGACATGGCCACAATGCTCGGTCCAGCGGTGGAAGGCAGGCCGCGGCTGCTCGACCTCGATCAGCGCCCGTTCGGCGAGCCGGCGGAGCGCGCGATGAAGGTATTCGCCGGCAACTCCAACCTGCCGCTGGCGCGAGAGATCTGCGAGCACCTGGGGATCAGGCTCGGGCGCGCCCTGGTGACCACCTTCAAGAATGAAGAGACGCGCGTCCGCATCGAAGAGAACGTGCGCGGGGCCGACGTGTTCGTCATCCAATCCACCTGCTCGCCGGTGGACCACCACATCATGGAGCTGCTGCTGATGATCGACGCCCTGCGCCGCGCCTCGGCCGAGCGGGTGACGGCGGTGATCCCCTATTACGGCTACGCCAAGCAGGAGAAGAAGACGGCCGGGCGCGAGCCGATCTCGGCCAAGCTGGTGGCCAACCTGATCGCGACGGCCGGCGCCGATCGGGTGGTGGCGATGGACCTGCACGCGGCGGCGATCGAGGGCTTTTTCGACATCCCCGTCGACCATCTGCGGGCCAATCCGATCGTGGCGGATGCCTTCCGGCGCCGGTTCACGCACGACGACATCGTGGTCGTCTCGCCGGATAGCGGGGGCGTGGCGCGGGCCTACGACTTCGCCCTGCGCATCGGGGCCCACCTGGCAATTATCGCCAAGCACCGGCCGCGGCCGGATGTAGCGGAGGTGATCGAGATGGTCGGTGACGTGCGGGGCAAGACGGCCGTGATCGTGGACGATATGATTTCTACCGGAGGAACGCTGATCGAGGCGGCGGAGCTGCTGCTCTCCCGCGGAGCGCGCGACGTCGTCGCCTGCGCCACGCACGGGATCTTTGCAGCCGGCGCGGCCGATCTGATCCAGCGCTCTTCGATCAAGGAAGTGATCACGACGAATACCATCCCGCTGGCCGAGGGCAGCCAGCGCGATAAGATCCACCAGGTCAGCGTCGCGCCCCTGCTCGCGGAGGCGATCCGGCGCATCCACCGGCACCAGTCGGTGAGCGCGTTGTTTACGTAATGCGTCGCAGCCCGGCCTGCGACCTGAAGAGCTATTAGTCTCGCACTGCAGCTATTTTCCATACTGCTCCTGGCGGGTCTGGTTGCGGGCCTGCTCCTGCTGGCCACGTCCGCCGGCCTCTCCGGCGCGTGGACCGGCGCCGGCGCCGCCCTGCTGCTGACGGCTCTCGTCGGCGTTGCGGCGCTCTTCGCCGCCGCTGAGACGGCGGTGGCCGCCATCCGCCGCGCGCGCCTGCAGCAGTTGCTGGAAGAGCAGGCGCGGGGGGCGCGGGCGCTCCAGCGCCTCCTGGAGAACAGTTCGGGCTTTGTCGCCACCTCCCAGGTAGTGATCATGGCCGCGATCATCAGCGCGAACACAGTGCTGGTGGTCACCGCCGGGCCACCGCTGGCCACGATGCTGGGTAGCAGCGCCGGGGCCTACACCCTGCTGACCCTGGCCACCTGGCTGGTGGCTCTCGTCGTCGTGCAGCAGCTGGCCCGCGCCATCGGCCTGCGCTACGCCGAAGGGATCGCCCTGGGCACCGCCGGCCTGGCCCGTGCGACCGTGATCGTGCTCATGCCGGTGGTGGCGCTGTTCAACGCCCTGGGCATCCTGGTTCACCGCCAGGCCGGAGCCGCCCCGCGGGAGACGGCCGGAGCAGTGACGGAAGCGGGCATCATGCTCCAGGTGGACGTCGCCGAGGAGGAGGGGGTGCTGGAAGAAGACGAGGGGGAGATGATCCGCTCGATCTTCGAGTTCGGCGACACGGTGGCGCGGGAGATCATGGTGCCCCGCATCGACATCCTGGCCGCGGCAGAGGACCAGACCATTCGCGAGGTGGTGGACCTGGTCATCGGCGCCGGCCACTCCCGCATCCCTATCTACCGCGACACCATCGACCACATCGTGGGCATCTTCTACGTCAAGGACGCCCTGCGCTTCATGCGCGAGGGGCGCCTGGACGTGAAGGTGGGAGAGGTGATGCGCCCGGCCTATTTCGTGCCGGAGACGAAGAAGCTGGACGAGCTGCTGCGCGAGATGCAGTCGCGCCGCGTGCACGTCGCCATCGTGGTGGACGAGTATGGCGGCACCGCCGGCCTGGTGACGATCGAAGACATCCTGGAAGAGATCGTGGGAGAGATCCAGGACGAGTTCGACGCTGAGGCGCCGCTGATCGAGCGGGTAAGCGAGAACGAGGTCGTCGTCGACGCGCTGATGACGCTGGATGACGTGAACGATAGCCTCTCGCTGAACCTGCAGGCGGAGGACGTGGACACGCTGGGCGGGTTTGTCTATTCGATGCTGGGTCGCGTGCCGGTCAAGGGGGATGAGATCACGTCCGACGGGGCGCGCCTGGTGGTGGAGGAGGTGGAGGGGAACCGGATCAACAAGGTCCGCATCATCAAGCTGGCCGAGGCCACGGGGCCCAACGGGGCCGACGGCTCGGCCGAGCCCACCCGCCGCCCGCCCGAGGAGGCATAGCCCGGATCCTTCATGGGCAGGGAGAGGGATCACGGGGGGTGATTGTCTGGCCAAATCAATCAGCTCCCGGGTCCTTCATGGGCAGGGAGAGGGAACTCTTGGGCGGCGCCCTGACCCTCGCCCTCTCCCTCTGGGAAGGGGAGTCTTCTCCAAAGGAGCCCTCACCCTAAGCCTCTCCCACAGGGAGAGGGAACTAAAGGAGCCCTCACCTCGCCCTGTTCCTGTGGGAGAGGGAACTGACCGCTTCCGACCGCGAGACGGAACTCTCCGCTGGCCGTGAAGGATCCGGGCTGGCGGAGCACGACCAGTACGGTGATTGCGCTGGCCGCGGGGCGGCCAGGAGGAGGACGGTATGGCCGAACCGGCGCTCAATGCGCAGCAGCTAGCCCTGATCGACGCCGCCCGCCGTGTGCGCGAGCGCGCCTATGCCCCGTATTCCCGCTTCAACGTGGGGGCGGCGGTGCTGGCGGGGGGCAGGACCTTTACCGGCTGCAACGTCGAAAACGCGTCCTACGGGCTCACCATCTGCGCCGAGCGGGCGGCGGTCTTCGCCGCGGTGGCGGCGGGGGAACGGCGGATCGAAGCCGTCGCCATCGTGACCGATACCGCGTCCCCGGTGGCGCCGTGCGGCGCCTGCCGGCAGGTCCTGGCCGAGTTCGGACCAGACGCGATCGTGATCAGCGCCACTGTCTCCGGCCGCCGCACCGTCTCCACCCTGTCTCATCTACTTCCCGCCGCGTTTGGTCCGTCCGATCTGGAGGATCGGCTATAATCTGGGCATATCCAGGTGGGCTCCCCCCGCGTCTACCGCACGGAGGCCGTCGTGCTGCGCCGCCACGATGTTGGCGAAGCGGACAGGGTCCTCACGCTCTACAGCCCGTGGCGGGGGAAGTTCCGCGCCATCGCCAAGGGCGTGCGCCGGCCCAAGAGCCGGCTGGGCGGCCACGTGGAGCTGTTCACCCACGTCAATCTGTTGGTGGCGCAGGGGCGCAACCTGGACATCGTCACCCAGGCGCAGGCGATCCGGCCCTTCGCCCGCCTGCGGGACGATCTCTGGAAGGCGGCCTACGCCTGCTACGCGGCGGAGCTAGTCGACCGCTTCACGGAGGAGCACCTGGAGAACCAGCCCATTTTCGACCTGCTGCTGCAGATCCTGGCCTTCCTGGATGAGCTGGGGGTCTGGCCGGATGCGGCGGGTAATGGGAGCGTGCGCGAGGCGGGGGAGGCCGGCTCGGCCGTTGAGCTTTCGCTGCGCAACTTCGAGCTGCGCCTGCTCGGCGCACTCGGCTATGCGCCGGAGCTCTTTCACTGCGTCCAGTGCGGCCAGCGCCTGGTGCCCGGCGACAACCGCTTCAGCGCGTCCGGCGGCGGCGTGCTCTGCGCCGCCTGCGGCGTCACCCACCCGGGCGCGCGCGTCCTGAGCGACAACGCTATTAAAGCCATGCGCCTGATGAGCGGGGAGCCCTTTGGCGTCTTTCGCCGGCTGCGCCTGCCCGCGGCGCCGGCCCTGGAGATCGAGGGGGCGCTCCGCGCGCACATCAACTTCATTCTGGAGCGCCAGCTCCGCACCGCTGAGTTTCTCGACCGCATGAAGGCCGGGCGCCAGCGCGAGCGGCGCCCGGCTCCAGGGGCACGGGCCGCGCCCGGGGAGACGGTGGCGGTCGCCAGCGGGTAGGTTCCGCGATACGTCTTCCAGCTACACGTCTTCTGGCTTGAAACCCCACACCTCCTCGGGCGGGAGCGACCGGCCCTGCGCGCGCCGCCACGGCACGGCCGGCGGCCGGTAGCGGATCGCCAGGTGCGGTGTCTCCAGCCACCACCCCTCGTAGCCGGCGTCCATCAGCGCGGCCAGCGTTCCCGTCGTGAGCAGCGTCCGCTCCACCGGATACGGGCTGTGGCCGGTGAGAAAGAACTGCTCGATGTGGTGCGCCAGGAAGTTGAAGTGCCACCGAGGGGGCTTGCCCTCCAGCTTGAAGGCGGTCGCCCTGACCTCCGCCCGCGCCGGCTCCGCGGCCGGTGATGCGGGAACGATCCGAGCCGCGAAGGCGAAATCGGACACGTAGCCGTTCAGGTTGAGCAGGGTCGCCCGCAGGCCGTCGGCGTAGTGCACGATGAACGCCACCGGCGGATGGGGGCCGGGGAGCGAAGCTCGGGTGGGTGGACGGGCGCGGAAGAAGTCCGGCGCGCTCCCCGGCTGGTGCCGGCAGGCCGCCAGGGCCGCGTCGAAGAGGTCGTGCGGGAAGCGACCGCCGTCCCAGGCGCGCCAGAAGGCGTCGCCGTGCAGCAGCTCCACCGCCTGCACGCCGCTCTCGCCCTCGTTCCGGTACTCCACCAGACACTGCAGGGTCTCCAGGGCGTGGAAGCCGTAGCTCTCCGTTGGCCCGTGGCTCAGGACCAGGGCCTCCTCGACGTGGACGCCCAGGGGCAGGTCCAGGTCCGGCTCGCGGTAGGTGACCGGCAGCGAGGAGCCGGCCATAAACGGGATACCGAGCGCCCGCGCCGTATCGTACATCCACTTGGCGTTCTCCCAGGAGTACGACAGGTGCTTATCGTTGAAGATCGGCACGGGTCGGCCGGCCGCGCGGATGACATTCACCGCCTGCTCGAAGAGCTCGCGGCGCGGATAGAGGTGCTGCCCTTTCTCGTTCCAGGGATATTCGCCGTGCTCGCCCACGATGAGGACGGCGTCGACCGCCAGACGATCGCCGCCCAGCGTCAAGGCCTCGCGCACGCTGCCGGCGATCGGGATGCCGAAGCGCGCCGCCCAGCGCCGGCTCAGGTCGTTTTCCGGAAACTGGTCCACGTACAGCGACGCCACCTCGACCGATGGCGTGACCGGCTCGCCATCCAGGTCATAGCCGGCAATGAGCTTGGGGATGATCACATCGGCGTGGGAGTCCTTGCGCCAGACGGTGGTAACGGCGGCCACCTTCGGCCGCGCTGGCGTGATGCTGCGGGTCATGCCTGTCTCCTTCCTGCGGCCGGTATCATACGATGCCGGTGAACCCCGCCATCGCCCGCCTGCAGCCATACGCCTTTACCCAGCTCCGCGCGCGCCAGGACGCCCTGGCCGGCCGGCGGATCATCGATCTGGGCGTGGGCGACCCGCAGGACGAGACCCCGGCCTTCATCCGCCGCGCGCTGATCGAGGCCATCACGCCGGCCGGCCGGTACCCGACGGCGGCCGGCCTGCCCGAGCTGCGGCAGGCCATCGCGGGCTGGCTGCAGCGCCGGTTCGGCGTGCCGGTCGATCCCGAACGGCACGTCCTGCCGGCCAACGGCTCGAAAGAGGCGCTCTACAATCTGGCCCCGCTGCTGCTCGATGATCCGGCGCGGCGCCCGATCAAGGAGCTCGTCGGCGTGCCGGAGCTGGCGTACCAGGTCTATGCCGACAGCGCGCGCCTGCACCATGCCGAGGTCTTGTCGCTGCCGCTGGACCGGCACTGGCTGGTGGACCTGAACGCGATCACGCCGGCAGTAGGGGAGCGCCTGAAGCTGCTGTGGCTCAACTACCCGAACAATCCCACGGGGGCGGTGGCGCCGCTGGACTTCTACCGCGACGTGCTGGAGCTGGCTGAGCGCTACGACTTCTACGTCGCGTCCGACGAGGCCTATAGCGAGCTGTGGTACGACGCGCCGCCACCGGGCTTGCTCCAGGCGGCGGAGGCGACCGGCTTTCGGCGCGCAATTGTGATCAACACGCTCTCCAAGCGAAGCAACATGACGGCGTATCGCTCCGGTCTGATTGCCGGCGATCCCCAGGTCATCGCCGCCATGAAGAACGTCCGGCCCCGGATGGGGGTGGCCACGCCGGAGTTTATCCAGCGGGCCGCCATCGCCGCCTGGAACGACGAGGCCCACGTCGCCCAGCAGCGCGCCCGTTACGCCGAGCGCAGGCAGGTGCTGCTGGCGGCCCTGCAGCAGCGGGGGGCGGTGATCGAAGGCAGCCGGGCCACGTTCTACCTCTGGGTGCGGGTGCCGGACGGCGTACCGGAACGGGACTCCTTCGCCTTTGCCGAGCGCCTGTTCGAGCGGGGCCTGGTCGTGCTCCCCGGCGGTTTCATGGGTCCGCGCGGCCGCGAGTACGTCCGCATCGCCTTTGTCGCCCCGTTCGACCAGTGCCGCCAGGCAGCGGCGATCCTTGAGCAGGTGTACTAGGGGACAGAGCATGCCAGCAACTGGGTGGGACGCAGCACGACGCACGATTGAGGCCGCCTTCGCCGGCGCGCTCGCGCTGGACGAGCCGGCGGTGCGCGAGGCGGTGAACGCCACGATCGACGCCCTGGACCGCGGCGAGGTGCGCGCCGCGGAGCCCCGCGCCCCCGGCGAGTGGGAGGCCAACCCCTGGGTGAAGCAGGCCATCCTGCTGTACATGCGCCTGCAGCAGATGCAGAAGATGGAGGTTGGCCCCTTTGAGTTCTACGACCGCGTGCCGTTGAAGAAGGGCCTGGATAAGCTCGGCATCCGCGTCGTCCCGCCGGGCACCATCCGCTACGGGGCCTACGTCGAGCGGGGCGCCATCGTCATGCCGGGCTACGTCAACATCGGGGCCTGGGTGGGCGGAGGAACGATGGTGGACACCTGGGCCACGGTGGGCTCTTGCGCCCAGATCGGGCGGAACGTGCACCTCTCCGGGGGCGTGGGCATCGGCGGCGTGCTCGAGCCGCCGCAGGCGCGACCGGTGGTGGTCGAGGACAACTGCCTGATTGGCAGCCGGTGCATCGTCACGGAAGGGGCCGTCATCGAGCGGGAGGCCATTCTCGGCGCCGGCGTGATCATTACGGCCAGCATCCCCATCATCGACGTGCGTGAGGGCCAGGAGGGCAAGGTCTACCGCGGGCGCGTCCCGGCCCGCGCCGTGGTGGTGGGCGGCGTCCGGCCCCGCACCTTCCCTGGCGGCCAGGCCTTGCTCAACTGCGCCTACATCATCGGGACGCGCTCCGATGCCACGGACAAGAAGGCCTCCCTCGAGGCGGCCCTGCGGGAGTTTGACGTCTCGGTCTAATCGGCGTCGCTGGTCTCGCCGTGCGCTCGTGGCCGGAGACACCGGCTCAGCCTGGTGAGAGGGCGCCAGCAGCTTCAGGAGGCGGTCGATCACGCAACTGGTCAGCACGGCCTTTGCCGACGTAGCGCGGCCCCTGGGTGACCGCCAGTTCCGCTGGCTGTGGCTCTCCACCTTTGCCTGGAACTTCGCGCGCTGGATGGAGATGACGGTCACCAGCTGGGTGGCCCTGCAGCTCAGCGGCTCCCCCTGGCTGGTGGCGATGATCGGCGTGTTTCGGACCGCCTTTCTCCCCGTGGCGGGGCCGATCACGGGGGCACTATCGGACCGGTTCGGGCGCGTGCGCCTGATGAAGGTCGCCCAGTGGGGGAATGTGGTGGCCATCGGCCTGGTTGCCGCCGCTCTGCTGGCCGGTCTGGGCGCCTACTGGCAACTGGTGCTCGCCTCGCTCTGGCTGGGCGCTAGCTGGGGCATCGACTGGCCATCGCGGCGCGCCCTGGTCGCGGATCTGGTGGGGCCGGAGCGGGTGCTGCCGGCGGTGGTGCTGGACAACGTGACCCAGAACGTCTCCCGCATCCTGGGGCCGCTGCTCGGCGGGGTGCTGCTCGCCACCTGGGGTGGCGCCGGCGCCTTCGCCGCGCTGGCAGCCAGCTTCCTGCTGGCCTCGCTGAGCCTGGCCCCGGTCCGCCCGCTCAAACGGGCGCAGGTGCGGGTAGGGCGTTCGGTGCTCAGGGACCTGGCGGCGGGGCTGGCCTCGGTGCGCCGCGACGGCGCGGTGTGGGCCGTGCTGGTGATCACCGTAGTGATGAACTGCCTGCTGTTCCCGTATATGCAGCTCCTATCGGTCTTCGCCGAGCAGGTGCTGGCGGTGGGCCCGCTGGGCCTGGGCTGGATGGGCGCGGCCAACGGGATCGGGGCGTCGTTGGGCCTGCTGCTCCTGCCGCCCCTGCGACGCGCGCACTGGCAGGGCTGGGCCTTCGCCGGCGGGTCCTGCCTGGCCTGCCTGATGCTCTTCCTCTTCGCCCACTCCACCTGGTTTGGGGCGTCTCTGATGCTGCTCCTGCTCGTGGGCCTGGGCACCTCGGCCTTCGGCACCATGCAGAGCACGATCGTTCTTTCCCGCACGTCACCGGAGATGCGCGGCCGGGCGATGGGGTTGCTGGCCTTCGCCATCGGCACCGCGCCGCTGGGGGCGCTGGAGACCGGACTGCTGGTCGAGCGCTTCGGCGCCCCCGCCGCCGTGGCGTTCAACGCCATGCTGGGCGCGGCGCTCGTCGCCTGGGTCGGCTGGCGGTCCAGCCTGCTGCGGTTCCCCGTGAGGCCGGCCGCCATCAGGCGGCTGCGGGCTCAGCGGCCGGTGCCCCGCGGCGTCCTGGCCTGCGGGCCATCAGATAGCCGCCAGCGCCTGATCGATGTCCGCGATGATGTCGGCGTCTGATTCGATGCCGGCCGAGATCCGCACCAAGCCATCGCTGATACCGAGCGCCGCCCGCTGCTCCGGCGTCAGCCCGCGGTGGGAGGCCTGCGCCGGATAGAGCGCCAGCGAGTAGACGTCGCCCAGCGTCGGGGCCGGCAGCACCAGCTTCAGGGCCTCCATAAACCGTGCCACCTCCGCCGGGCCGGCGTCCCTGATCTCGAAGGCGACCACGCCGCCATAGCCGTGGCCGCGGAAGAGGCGGCTGGCCAGGGCGTGCTGCGGGTGCCGCGGGAGGCCCGGATAGTGCACCCGCGCGACGCACGAGTGCATCGAAAGGTGGGAGGCGAGCGAGGCCGCATTGGCGCACTGGCGCGCCAGGCGCAGGGCCAGCGTGCGGATCCCGCGCAGCGCCAGCCAGGCGTCGAACGGGCTGAGCGTCGCCCCGGCCAGGCGAGCCACCGTCCGCAGGGCCGCCAACAGCTCACCGTCCGCGGCCACCACACCGGCGGTGAGGTCGCCATGTCCGCCCAGGTATTTGGTGGCGCTGTGGACCACGGCGTGGGCGCCGAACTCGCGGGGCCGGCAGAGGTAGGGAGTGGCGAAGGTGTTATCGACCACCAGCACGGCGCCGGCCTCCTGCGCCAGCTCGCCCAGGGCGGGGAGGTCGGGGATGCGCAGCAAGGGGTTGCTGATCGTCTCCACGTAGATGACCTTCGGTCTCAGCTCCGCCACCGCTGCCCGGACGCCGTCGACGCTCGTGGCGTCGACCAGCCGGACGCGCACCCCCTGCGCCGCGAACATAGTGGTGAGCAGGGTTTGCGTCGCGCCGTAGAGGTCGCGACCGGCGACGATGGCATCGCCGGGGCCAAGCTCGGCCGCCAGCAGCACGGCATGGATGGCGGCCATGCCCGAGCCAAAGGCGACGGCGCCCTCGGTCCCCTCTAGGGCGGCGACCGCCTGGGCGAAGGCGTCGGTCGTAGGGCTGCCGTGGCGGGCGTAGACATAGCCTGCTCTCGGGTCATCAAACGCGTGGTCCAGGTCTGCCAGGCGCGGGAAGAAGTAGCCGGCGGACGGCTGGATCGCGGGCGCCACCGGAAAGCCCAGGCCTTCCGGCCTCGCCCGCTCCACGTCCGGCACAGGCCCCTGGTCCCGCCCGGCGTGCACCGCGCGCGTCTCGAACGACCACTCCACCATCTTCTGCCTTCTGCGCCTAGTCTACGTCACACGGCTCCCTCATGCGGGGAAGGACCTCACCCCCTGGCCCCCTCTCCGACACGGAGAGGGGGAACGCGGGCCGCGAGGAGAGGAGATCACCCCAAGCCCCTCGCCGACACGGAGACGCGGGGGCGCGGGGGCGCGGAACCGTCACCAGTCTGATCGACGCAATGACCGATGGCGTCCGCTCCAACATGGGTCCGTCGGTGTTCCGGCCGCTCCCGCGCGGCTCGTTCGCGGTAATGCGACTGGTGCCGGTGAACGACGAACGGCTGATCAGCGGGATGGCGAGCGTCTGGCCCAGGTCGGCGTGCACCGAGGCGCGGCAGATGGCGGAGCAAATTGCGCTCCGGCGTCCCGCGCTGGTCTTCCCCCACTCCCGAGAAAGCTGGACAACAGGCGCAGCTCTTTCGCCAGTTTTTCGGCTCAGACGTGGTGGTGGTTCCCGGCCGCGAGCCTGGCGAGCGGATAGATCACTACCTGCGCTGGCGCACGTGTGAGGTGCGCGATGAGCAGGGGCGGACGGCGACCGAGCGGGCCCGCGAGAAGTATGGCCAGGCGAAGCCGTTACCGAAGGAACGCCTGCCCAGGGCGCTGGCGCAGGCGGAGACGGCGCGGACGAGCTGTTTTGACCGCCGGCCGCTCCCCAGCGTCATTCCCGCGAGCGAGTTCGACGCCTGAGCTCTGGCCGGATCGGCGGATCAGCGCCATGGCGGCGCTCCGGCGGCCGTCGCCGGGGCATCATCTCCCCTGTGACGTGCGATAATCAGTGGCCGAGTACTGACCAAGGAGCACCAGCTTTGAGCAGCAGCCCACGTGGGTCCATGGCCGACACCGTCCGCATTGGCGCCATCGGCTGCGGCGGCATTGCCACGACGCACTTCCGGAACCTGGCGACCATCCCCGGCGTGGAGCTGGCCGCCTTCTGTGACGTAGTGCCTGAGCGCGCCGAGGCGGTGGCCGCCCGCTTCAATCCCCAGGCCCGCGTCTGTACCGACTACCGCCAGCTGCTCGACGCCGGCGGCCTGGATGCCGTGTACATCACCGTGCCCCCGTTCGCCCATGGCGAGATCGAGCTAGCGGTGCTGGAGGCCGGCCTGCCCTTCTACGTGGAGAAGCCGGTCGCCATCTCGCTGGACGTGGCCCTGCGCATCCAGCGCGCCATCGAAGAGCGCAACGCGCTGGTCTGTGTTGGCTATCACATGCGCTACGCCCCGGCGACGGAGCGCGCCTGTGAACTCCTGGGCGGCGCGACCATCGGCCTGGTGTACGGCTACTACAAGACGCGGCCGCCGCTGCGGCCGGGGCACTGGCTGACGGTCAAGGAGCGTTCCGGCGGCCAGATGGTGGAGCAGACCACGCATATCATCGACCTGGCCCGCCTGCTGGCCGGGGAGGTGAAGACGGTCTATGCTCGCTTCGCCAACCGCCTGACGCCGGTGCAGCCCGAGTTCACCGCCGCCGACGTGGGGACGGCCACCCTGGAATTCGCCGGCGGCGCCTTGGGGACGATCAGTAACTGCTGGCTGGTGCCGCTCAACCACGTCAGCGGCCTCGAGGTATGGACCGACCGCGGCGTGATCGAGTTCAACCAGCGTAGCCTGCGCGTCCACCGCGACGGCGCGGTCGAGGACGTGGCGCTGCCGCCCACGCCGGCCGACGTCTCCGGTCACTTCTTTGCCGACAAGGCCTTCGTCGACGCCCTGCGCACCGGCGACCGGTCGCTCATCCGCACCCCCTACCATGAGGCGGTGCGCACGCTGGCCGTCAGCCTGGCCGCCACCGAATCCGCCGCCACCGGCCAGCCGGTCTCGCTGGCCTGACGGCTGCCGGACACCGGATGCCATGCCTGAGCGGGTGCACGAGACGCAACTGGTGGTGCTGACGGCGCAGGGACGCCTGCCGGCGCTGCGCGTCAAGGACGAGGAGTACGAGGGGTGGAGAATACAGCGCTTCGTGGAGGCGCACCGCCTGCTCCGGCAGCTTGGGCGGAAGCGGTTGACGGCGCAGGACATGGCGCTGCTGGCCGAGCGCGAGATCCTGAAGCCCGTTGGCCACACCGGCGCCGTCCTGTGGCACCCGTGGCAGCGACGCTCGGCGCGATAGGGGTGGATCGGTGGACGGCAGGCCGGCGCGCGCCGCGAGATAGCGACGCCCGGCGCGAGGGCCCGAGAACGTCTAGACGATCCACGGTGAGCGAGGCGTTCCCTCTCTTGCGAGAAGAGGGTGATGGCTCCCTCGTTAGGGAGGGTCCCATCTCCCAATGGGAGATGGTCAGGGTGAGGGCGCACTTACTAACCTCACTCGTGCGAGCACACGCAGCGGGTAGGCGGAAGGGCGCCGCGGGCAAGCAACGCGAGGGAACGACGATGGAACGGCGAACATTCGGGCGGACCGGCCTCAGTGTCACGCCCATCGGGCTGGGGGGCTACCCCTTCGGCGGGGTCAATCGCGCTGCAGGGTGGGACCCATTTACCCCCGAAGGTCGCCAGACGGCGATCGCCACCATCCACCGCGCCATCGACCTGGGGATCAACTATATGGACACCGCGCCAAGCTACGGCGACGGCAATAGCGAGTCGATCTTCGGCGAGGCGCTGGCCCAGGGCGGCCGGCGCGGTCAGGTGATCCTGGCGACCAAGTGCCGCTGGAACGGCACAGCCCAGGACGTGCTGGAGAGCGTCGAGCGGAGCTTGCGGCGCCTGCGCACCGACGTGATCGACGTCCTGCAGCTGCACGGCGGGATGTTCACCGCGGAGAACGTCCACCACATCCTGCGCGAGGGCCCGCTGGACGCTATGCGCCGGGTGCGGGATGCCGGCTGGGTGCGCTTTCTCGGCTTCACCTGCGAGGAGCCGTGGACGGCGCGCCCGCTCATCGCCTCCGACGCCTTCGACGTGGTGCAGCTCCGCTACAACCTGATCTATCAGGGCGCGGCGCTGCACGCGCTGAACGAGGCGCGCGATCACCGGATGGGAGTGGCCGTGATGCGCCCCATGACCAGCGGCATCCTCCAGCGGACGCTGCGGTATCTCAAGCCGGAGTGGCCCGAGGCCGAGATCTATGCCCTCTGCCTCACCTACGTGCTCGCCGACTCCCGCGTGCACGTGGCCAACGTGGGCATGCGCTGGCCGCACGAGGTGGAGCAGAACGTGGCCCTGGTGGAACGCTTCCGCCCTCCGGCCGGCTTCGACGTGGCCGACCTGCCGCGGCTCACCGCCGGCATCTACCGCGTGTCCGATCAGGAGGCGGGACTGGCGCCGGAGTCGCCGTGAGGGCGGGGGCGAGGAGCGAGGCGAAGAACGGGGGCTATCCGATCGTCCAGGTGGCGTCGTTGACCAGCGCGAGCTGGCCGCTCTGGGCGGAGCGGATGCCGGCGTCCAGGATGGCCATGGCGTCCAGGTTGAACTCCAGCTGGAGCGTCTCATGCAGGGGCTCGCCGGTCTCCAGGTGGTGCATGACCTCCTTGGCCAGCGTCTCGCGTCCCTCCGGGAGCGGGTCCAGGGGCACCACCTCCGGCTGCGTACCGCGGCCGCGGCGGATGGTGACGGTCTGGCGGTCGCCCTGGCGCTCCACCACAATCGTGCCGGTGGAGCCGTAGAGCAGCGGACCCGTCGGCACGCCGTGATCGGGGCAGGACCAGGTGGCCTCCAGAATGGCCAACGCCCTGGGGAAGCGGACGGTGATCACGGCGTTGTCGTCGGCATTGCCGTACTGGGTCAGGAAGTTGGCCCGCATCCCGTAGGCGGCGACGGCCGGCTCGCCGATGAACCATCTGGACAGGCACGCGCCGTAACAGCAGTAATCGAGCAGCGCCCCGCCCCCGGCCGCGGCCTGGTGCCACCAGGTAGCGCCCTTCTCCTCGTCCGTCATCTCCACCGCCTGGCCGGCGACGCCCGGATGGGTGGAGCCGTGGGAGAGGGGGCCCATCGAGCCGGCGCGCCACTTGACCTGCCAGAGCTGGCCGATGGCGCCCTCCCGCACTAGGCGGTGGGCGGTGCGCACCGCCGGCGACCAGGTGGTGGGCCAGTTCACCACCAGGGTCACGCCCGCGCGGCGCGCCGCGCGGGCCATGCGCAGCGCCTCCGGCTGGGAGGCGGCCATCGGCTTCTCCGTGACCATGTGTGCCCCGTGGGCCGCGATCGCCTCGGCCACCTCGCCGTGGCGCGCGTTCTCGGGGCAGAACAGGACCAGATCGAAGCGCTCCTTGTCCAGCATCTCACGATAGTCGTCGTAGACCTTCGGGATGCCGATGTCCTCGTGGGCGTGGCGCTTGTTCCAGTCGCGCGTGAACCGGGCTTCCACCAGCTCGGGCACGGCCGGCTTGGTGTCGGCGCAGGCCACCCACTCCACGTTCGGTAGCTCGTGAAAGACGCGCATCAGCTCGTTAATGTGCATGTGGGCGAACCCGATGACGCCCAGCCGGTAGGTCTTTGGCATCGTCGCCTCCTCTGCCCTGTCGCGCAGCCGCGCAGCGCGCGCTTAGCTGTCAGCTTAGCTGTCAGTTGAAGGTGATCACGCACTTCCCCGTCTTGCCGGCGTCGAAGAGCCGGAAGGCGGCGTCCGCTTCCTCCAGCGAGAAGGTGTGGGTGATGATCTGGCGTAACGGCACCTTCCGGT
This sequence comes from Chloroflexota bacterium, assembly GCA_034437795.1. GTDB lineage: Bacteria > Chloroflexota > UBA11872 > UBA12225 > UBA12225 > DAOTTI01. The sequence continues at coordinate 18,985 of DAOTTI010000137.1, forward strand.
CCACGATGAAGCGGGCGCACTCTTCCATGCCGACCGTGCTAAAGGTCCATGACCCATGGATCGTGAGCTGCTTGTGGATGATCTGCGGGCTCACGTCAAAGGTCGTCGTATTGCCCTCTCCCACAAAGCACACACGGCCGAAGATGCGGGCGCTGCGCACCGCGTTGACGCGGGCCTCCGGATTGCCGGTGGCGTCGAGCGTGGCGTCGGCCCCCTCGCCGTGGGTCAGGTCCAGGATGGTCCTGACGGGATCCCGCGCCATGGCGTTGATCGTCTCACTGGCACCGTACCGGCCGGCCAGCTGTAGCCGCTCTTCGCAGACGTCAATGGCGATGACGTGCGCCCCCATCGCCGCCCCCAGTATGGTGGCGCTGAGCCCGACCGGCCCCTGGCCGAAGACGGCCAGCGTGTCCCGCCCAGAGACGTCCAGGCGCTTGAGCGCCATGTAGGCGGTGCCGGTGCCGCAGGCCACGGCCGCCCCTTCCTCGAAGGTCAGCTCATCCGGGAGGCGTACCATGGTCCGGGCCGGTGCCAGCAGGTAGTCGGCGTTTCCCCCGTGGGCATTGGAGCCGTAGGTCTTGTGGCTGACCAGGCATAGCTGAGAGTAGCCCACGCGGCAGTACTTGCACTGCCCGCAGCCCACGTAATGGTGCATCATCACGCGGTCGCCGGCCTGCCAGCCGGTCACGGCCTCGCCCGCGGCCACGATCACGCCGCAGGGCTCGTGGCCGGAGATAAAGACCTTGTCTGGATCACGCCGTGGCCCGCGATAGGGGCGCAGGTCGCTCCCACAGATGCCGGAGGCCTTCATTGCCAGCACGACGTCGTGCGGCCCCGGCGACGGATCCGGATAGTGGCGCAGCTCCGTTTGGCGCTCACCTAACAGCACTAGCCCGCGCATGCGTGCCCCTCCGATCTTTGAAGCTCTTCAAGCAGTAACCTGGCTTCGCATCAGCCCTTGTGCGTCCCAAGGGTACCGCTCCCGGCGAGATAGCACCACTCCCCGTTTGGCCCCGCCGCCCCGCGGCCCCGACGCGGGGACGCGCGGGCACGGAGACGCGGGGAGGGACGTCACCCCCTAGCCCCCTCTCCGACGTGGGGACGCGGAGAGGCGGAGAGGAGGGACGCCAGCCAGGGGTAAGGGATCTGGCCCATGGTGGCCGCGCCGCCCGCGCGCCGACGTGGAGAAGGGGACGACAGCCACGGCCGTGCGGATCGGTCGCGCGGCGTCTTCACCCGCACGCGGGGAGGGCGGAACGCCGCCGATGGCCTGGCGCCATCTTCAGCTTGCGCCCTTGGCGGGGGCACAATGCGGTGGAGCCGGTTGGCCTGGCTACACTCTGGCGCGGCATGTCGCTCTCCTGCGGGCACCGGCAGCGAGGCCACTGGTCGAGGTGGGTTGCCTCGCTGGCCGCGGTGGGCCTGGCCGTGGCCTTGGGATGGATCGATCCGGCGGCAGCCGGCGACCTGCGCCCCAGCCCGGACGCGGTGGAGTACGCCCTGGCGGCCGAGGCGCTGGCGCGCTTCCGGCCACCGGAGGTCCGCATCGGCGATCTGGCGGCCCCGCCCCGCTATCCTTTCGGCTTCCCGCTCCTCGCCGCCCCGTTCTTCTGGTGGCCGGGCGGCGAACCGGCAGCGCTTCATCGTGCTGCACTGGCCTCACTCGCGGCGGGCGTGGCGATGGTCTGGTGTGTGGCCCTGGCCGGCCGGCGCGCCTTCGGGGGGCCGGCCGCGGCCCTGGCGGTGCTGCTGGCCCTGCTCAGCCCCTTCTACCAGACGTACACGCGCCTGGTCATGGCCGAGATGGCGACTGCGGCCATTTTTGCGGCCATGGCGGTGGTGCTGGCCGGGTGGCCGGCCAGGGCGGATGCCGGCTCGTGGCGGGGCGCCACCGGCCGCGGGGCGGCCCTGGGCGTGCTGCTGGCGGGGGCGACCACCGTACGCCTCGCCAACGTACAGGCGGGGGCCGCCGTGCTGGCGGCGCTCTTGCTCGGACCTGCAGCCGGTCGCCGGCGCGCGCTCCTGGCCTGTACCGGCGCCTTCACATTGGGCATGGCACCGCTGCTTGCCTACCAGTGGACCACGTTCGGCTCGCCCCTCCGTACGGGCTACCACCTGTGGACGCCCGACTGGGCCGGCGCCGGCCGAGCGGTGTTCCACGCCGGCTATGCGCTGCGGGCGCCAGCGCTCCCGTCCGGTGCGATGCAGCCGAACCTGGCCCACTATCTCGCCGCCTGGCTCGGGCTGCCGGCGCGGGGCGACGCGGGGGAGCCGGTGCCGAGCCCGGTCCACACCTCGCTGGCGGCTCCCTTGGCCATGGCCGCCGTGGCGGGGACCTGGAGCGGGCTCCGTCGCCCGCCGTCGCGCCCGGTGGCGGCCTTTATCACCGCCGGCGTGGCGGCGGCGCTGGTGGCGTATGGGGCCTACTTCTACCAGGACGTGCGCTTCATCGCCCCGTGGGCGCCGCTGTGGCTGCTCCTGGCGGCAGCCGGCATCGTCTGGGGAGCCGGCGGCATCTGGGCGTTCGCATCCACGCACTGGTCTCAGGCGCGCGTGTTCTGCCCGGCCGGCGTTGACGCCGTTGGGACGGCGCGGGCCAGCAGCGCGGTGGCTTCGCTGAGTACGGCCATCGCCGGCGGGACAAGTGTGGCGCTCCTGGTGGCGGTGGCCATCGGGGCGCCTGCCGTGGTGACGCAGGCCCCGCTCTGGCAGCGAGTGGTGGAGCGACGTCCGGCGCCGGTCCCGCCCCGGCTGGCGCAGCTTCAGGCCCTGGCGCGCGAAGCGCCCCCCGACGCCTGGATCATCACGGCCATCGATGGCCCGCTGGTCGACTACTATGCGCTGCGCGGCACGCAGCGCCGCTACCTGGCGCTGGCCCGCGGCCTCGAATTCGTCGATAAGCCGCCCTTTCGCCGCGTGCCGGCAGCGCCCGAGGCGCGTGCGGCGATCGGGGCGCGGCTGGCGGCGACCTCTGATCCCATCGCGGCAGGCGTCATCATTGACCGGTGGTCGCTTGAGTTCGCGGAGCGGCTTCCCGCCTACCGCGCCGAGCTCGACCGCGTGCTGGCCGGGTTGGAGCTCTGGCCGGGGGGCGCCGGCGCGCCGGTGCGCCCGAGCTTCTACATCGTTGCGCCGGCCGGCGCGGACCGAGGCGTGTCGCGATATGCCCTGCGGGACGGCGAGCCGCTGCGGGGCAGCGGCGACGCGATATTCGTCTACGAGCGGGGCTACCGCCGGCACCTGCCCAGCATCGCCGCCTTCCTGGCGCGCGGCCTCCGGTGGGAGGACGTCCGGCGCCTGCCCGACGTGGTGCTGGAGGCCATTCCGGTGGCGCCTCCCCTCAGCTGAGCCGCCGGCCCTGCCGCCCGCCTCACCCCGACGCGCAGACGTGGAGACGCGGGGAACAGACCTCACCCCTTCGGTCGTGGCCGCGCCGGGAGGGACCTCACCCCCTAGCCCCCTTTCCGACACGGAGAGGGGAACGCGGGCCACGGCCGTACGGCTTAGCGGTGCCGGGAGGGACGACCTCACGCCTTCGGTCGTGGCCGCGCCGGGAGGGAAGAGAGACCTCACCCCCTAGCCCCGTCTCCGACACGGAGAGGGGGAACGATGGCCACGGCCGTACGGCTGGATCGCGCCGCTCGCGGTCTCGCACGCCGGAGCGGGAGACGGGGCCGTGGCCTGGTGTGCCGGCCACACAATCGCCTATGCTCAATCACTTGCTGAACCGGCCTGGGGGCGCGGGAGCAGGGAGGGGTGCAACCAGCTTTCGCGGATGGTGGAGCCCTCACCCTAGCCCTCTCCCATTGGGAGAGAGAACCAACGGCGCCCGGTTCGGTTCCATCCGAGATTACCGCACGCACCCAGCAGGGAGTGCGCTGGCGCCTCCAATCCGGGTACGCTAGACGATGGCAAAGCGGTGCTGAGCCGGAGGGAGGCACATCGGCCGTGAGCGAGACGAGCGGTGGACCGACCGGTATCGAGGGATGGCGTCAGCTGCTGGTGCCGGTGCGTGGCGGCGCCGATGCCCTGGCGCGGGCACGGCTGGCGCTGCGCCTGGCGGCAGCCACCGGCGCCCGCGTCACTGCCCTGTACGTGGTGGACGAACGGCTGCTGGGCGACCCCGATGCCGCCCTGGTGCGGGACACGCTGCACCACCAGCTGGTGCGGGAAGGCGAGGCCGTGCTGAAGAGCATCGTTGAGCTGCCGGAAGCGCAGGGGGTCCACGTCACGACGCGAGTGGCGCGTGGGCAGGTGGTGGAGACGATCGTCCGCGTGGCCGATGAGATTGGGGCCGATGTGATTGTAGTGGGGTCCCACCGCCAGACCTGGCTCGGACGTCTGCTGGGCGGGAGCGTCGCCGAATCGGTGCTGCGCGCCGCCAGGTGCGCCGTTCTGGCCATTCCGCCACGGGAGCGCGCCGCGTGACCGGTCCCCGCCGTCGCGCCGCCAGCCAGGGCGTGAGATCGGTGCTTATCCGCGCTCATGGTATGGCGCGAATGGCCCGCCGGCGGCGATGGCGGCGCCGTTGATGGGTGATGGCCAGGTCGGCGTGCCCTCTAGCCCCACCGTACCCGCCCAGAGACCGGACCCCGCTTGGACAGGCGAGAGAACCTAGAGAAACTCAGAGAGCTGAGAGCACCGAGAGCAATCTAGCAGAGGTGAGTCGTGGCTGAAGAGAGAGCTGCCGACGGATCCGATTATCCCCAGGACCGGCAGGACGCGCAAGAGGCCGGTGAAGCCGAGGCCGCATTGGCGGAAGAGGCGGTGCTGAACGCCGCTGTCGCCTTTGCCGGCCACGTGGTGACCGCCGCGCAGCAGGCAGCCGAAAAGGCAGGCGAGAACGTCTCTCCTGCCCTGCAGGAGGCCATGTACCGGCAGTATCTGTTGGAGACGGCCACCCTGTGCCTGCGTCGGCTGGGCGAGGCCTATGCCCGCGCGGCCGACGATCCGGCGCAGGCGGCGCTTGCCGGCCTGCTGCGCGATGGCGCGGAGCGGGCCAGGCAGGTCTCGGCCACTGCCGAAGCGCTCGGCGACCTGGCCCTCGACCTGCTGGAACGGCTGGTGGCGGCGTCACGGGAGCCGCCGACGGGCGCGGGCTGAGCCGCGCGCACTACTATTGCTGGGCCGGGTGTCGCGCGGGCGAGCCGCCGCCCGGTCGCCTCGCGGGGATCGGGACGGGCGTCCCTGCTGGCGACGGTCACGAGGTGGCTCGCGCCAGCGCCGCAGCAGGTCCTGCAAGGCCTGTTGCCAGGCGCGGGCCTCTGTGGGCGCCTGGCCGCCCGACAGTCTCGGGCGCTCCCACAGGGTCTCCAGCAGGAACGCGAGCAACGCCTCGCGGAGCCAGCGCGGGACCGGCTGGCCAGCGTTTAGGCAGGCCACCAGCGCTCGCGACAGCCCATCCGTCTGGCCGGCCACGAACGGTTCGTTGACGCGCCAGCGCCGGGTGGTGGCGAGCAGATCGAGGACGGTCCAGGTATCGAGCCGTTCGGGTGGCGGCGCCGGTGGTGGGCCGACCCGTCCCGGCGGGCGGGGCGCCGACCCTGACGGCGGGGCATGTCCACCGGGCGCCAGATCTGGATCGACGTTCGTCATGGGCAAGCTGCCGGCGCTGCATGCGGGCCAGGAAACGGGAGATCTCTCACGGGCAGGCTACCAAACGGCGACCGGTACGATCAGGCCCCGCATGCAGCGCCCTGGCCGGCCGGTACTGCGGGACCAGTGGCCCGATCACGTATGATCAGGTTCTGCATGCAGCGCGCTCGCGCCCCAGGCTCCGCCGCGCCGGTACCGCCGGCTGCGCCCCCGCAGGCAGGGCAGGCAGACCACGCAGGGTCGGTAGGGGAGACTGGGAAGGAACCGGATCGCGGAGGGCGAGCCCCGCGCCCGGCCGAGGCAGGCTCACGGGCCCACGTGCCGCTGCTGGCGCTGCTCACGCTGGCCCACGTTCTGGTGGATACCTACGCCACCATCGTGCCAGCCCTGCTCCCCTTCTGGCAGGCCCGCTTCCAGCTCAGCTACGGCCTGGCCGGGCTGATCACCGGCATCGCCAACGTGACGTCATCTGTGGCGCAGCCGCTGGTGGGGATGCTCACCGACCGCGGGCGCCACCCGCGCTGGCTGGCCATCGCCTGCCTGGTCGCCGCTGCGGGGATCAGCGCTACCGGCCTGGCCGCATCCTATCCGCTGTTCCTCGCCCTGGTGGTGTGCGGCGGGCTGGGCGTGAGCAGCTTTCATCCCCAGGGCTACAAGCTCGTCGGGCTGCACTCCGGCCGGCGGCAGGCGGCGGCTACGTCCTGGTTTCTGGTGGGCGGCAATCTGGGGGTGGCCCTCGGGCCGCTGGTCGGTACGGCCGCGGTGCTCCGGTTCGGGCTGCCGGGGACGGCGCTGCTCTTGCTGCCTGGCGCGGCCCTGGCCGCCGTCCTGTGGTGGCTGGTGCCCCGCTGGACCAGGGCCGAGGCCTCCGGCCAGCGGGTTGGCGGCGCCGCGCTGGGGCGCGATGGGCGCTGGCGCGCGCCGACGGGCGACACGACGGATAGCGCGCGTGTATTGCCGGCACCGTCTGCGGCGCCGCCCATGGTACCGCCCGTGGTCGCCGGTCTGAGTATGGGGCGGCGGATGGCGGCGATTGCCCTGCTGGTCGCAGCCGTGGCGGTGCGCTCCACGGTCACGAGTTCGCTGGCCAGCTTCATCCCGCTCTACTACGTGCGCGTCGCCGGCATGAGCGAGGCCTTCGCCAGCCGCGTGCTGGCGGGCACGCTCCTGAGCGGCGCGGCCGCCACCATCGCCGGCGGCTATCTGGCCGACCGGTGGGGCCGGCTCCGCACCATTGGCGCCACCCTGCTCCCCGTCCCCGCGCTGCTGCTGGCCTTCCTGGCTGCGCCTCCTGACAGCCCTGCGACACTAGCGGCGCTGTGGGCGGCGGGGGCCCTGGTCACGGCCTCGTTTTCGATTACGGTGGTCCTGGCCCAGGACCTGTGGTACGAGCGCCGCGCGCTGGCCTCCGGCGTGATCGTCGGCTTCGCCTTCGGGACGGGTGGCCTGTTCGTGCCCCTGGTGGGGGCCCTCGCCGACCGGTGGGGCCTGGCGGCGGGGCTGCGGCTGGTGGCGCTGCTCCCGCTCGTCTCCCTGCTGCTGTTCGGCCTCCTGGCGGCGCTGCTCGAGCGCCCCCGACCGGCGGCGCCGGCTGGGTAGCGCCATTGGGGGTGGCAACGGCTAGGCGTACGAGAAGACGATGCGGACGCGGGCGCGGACCGTCAGCTCGCCCGGCTGGACTGGCACTGCCTGCGCACCTTCAGCCGTGGCCGCCTGGGCCTGGCGCACGATGGGTCCGGCTGGGCCTTCGTCCACGACCGCCTGCACCCCGGTAAGGCGGAGCCCGAGCGCCGCCGCCAGGGCCTCCGCCTTGGTGCGGGCCGATTGGGCGGCCATCTCCAGCGCGCGCCGGCGCAGCGGCGCTTCATCCTTGATGGCGAAGCGCAGGCCGCCGGCCACGTTCGCCCCCGCGCCAACGGCGGCGTCCAGCACCTCGCCCACCTTGGCGATGCTGTCGACGGTGACGGCCACGGTGTTCGAGGCGCGATAACCGGCGATCTGCGGCGGCGCCTGGTCGCCCGGTCTCGGCTGAGTAGTGATGGGGACGAGGTTCACGCCGGTCGTGCGGAGCGCCTGCTCGGGGATGCCGGCGCGCTTGACGGCGTCGATGACCGCGCTCATGGCCGCGGAGTTGGCGTCCATCGCCTCACGGGCCGTCTTACCCTCCGTCTGGACGCCGAGGCTGAGGTAGGCGACGTCTGGCGTGCCGGTCACCTCACCCTCGCCGGAGACGGTGATGCCGGCGGGCGGCGCGCCGGGCTGCCCGGGTGGGGTCGGCACGATCCCCTGCGCCAGGGCGGTCTCCGTGCCAAGGGACGCGGCCCTGGGGCCCCCGCTGCCCCGAGGCAGGGTGGCGTGACGCGCGGCGAGCAGGCCGCCGGCGGCGACCAGGCTCAGCACGATGGCGAGCGCAAGCGATAGGCGACCAACGCCGGAGATGTGCAGCGTCTTGAGCATCACGGTATCCTTACTGCTCTAGATGGATGAGGTGCGGCGATTCAAACGCGCCGCATCCTACAAGAGAGATGCCGCGCAGGCGGGAAAGGTTCCCGGCGTCAGTGGGAACCCGGCGGAGGCGCTCCTGCGAGCCCGCCGGAGCCGCCGTAGCAGCTTCTATCGGGAATATTGGCAACGCATCCGCATCAGCTGGCGTGGCGGACCTCACCCCCTTCGGTCGGGGCCGCGCCACACCCGCCCCGTTCCCCACCCCGCCGTGCGGCTGGGCCCCGCCGGCCCCGCTCCGACACGGCGAGGGGGGACGCAGGCCATGGCGTGGCGCCATCTGGAACTATTGCGCACGCCCTTATATCGGGGATGGATTGACGGGAGCGAGATTCACAGGTACAGTGCGCGTGATTGCTGGCCCCGCACGGCGCGCTCTGTGCGGGGGCCCGCCTCCGCGCCCGTGGCCCCGAGCGCGTGAGGCGTACGCTGGCGTCGCCCGTTACTCGGTCTAGCGGCAATAGACCACGTGTGAGCAGCAAGTTGGCAGGCACAGGCCGGCGCCGCATCGGCGGCTACGAACTCCTGGAGCAGATCGGCCACGGGGGCAGCGCGGTGGTCTATCGTGCCGCCGACGCCGCCGGGCGTGACGTGGCCATCAAGGTCATCGCCGGCGGCTACGCCGCCGACGAGACCTTTCGCGCCCGCTTCCGCCAGGAGGCGGAGCTGGCCGCCCAGCTGCGGCACCCACACATCCTGGCCGTCATCGAGAGCGGCGAGGCGGTGCCGGAGGGGGCCGGCCCCTTCGCCTCGCCGGAGACGGTGGCCTACCTGGTGATGGAGTACATGGCCGGGGGGAACCTGACCGGCCTCCTGGCCGCACCGCGGGACGCAAGGCAGCGCTGTCTCCTGGCCCTGGCCGTCGCCCAGCAGATCGGGGCGGCCCTGGACTGGGCGCACGGGGCAGGGGTGCTGCACCGCGACGTCAAACCATCCAACGTGCTGGTCGCGTCCGACGGGCGCTTCGTGCTCGGGGACTTTGGCTTGGCACGGGTGCTACAGGCCGGCATCAGCCTGCATCTCACGGCGACGGGACTGGTGGCCGGCACGCCCGCCTATATGGCTCCAGAGCAGGCCATGGGGCGTCCCGCCGATCCGCGCACCGACATCTACGCGCTGGGCGTCGTGCTGTACGAGATCCTGACCGGGCGCGTGCCCTTTGACGCCGAAACGCCGATGGCGGTGATGCTGGCACACGTGCACCAGCCGCCGCCGCCGCCCTGCCAGATCGCGCCTGATCTGCCGGAACCGTTGCAGGACGTGATCCTGCGCGCCCTGGCCAAGGCGCCGGACGACCGCTTCGCCAGTGCGGGGGAGCTGGCGACGGCGCTTCGGGCCGCGGTGGTGCAGGCGTTTGGCGAGGCCGCCATCGACACGGGGACGTTTCCCGCCCTACCCACGTGCACGCGTCCCCAACACCTGGTGCTGCGAGCGCCGGCGGGAACGCCTCTCCGCCGCACCTCGTCCGCAGGAAACGCGCCGTCCCCAGCGTCTTCACCGTCCGCGCCGCCCACGCCGGTCACGACCGCTAGGGGATCAGGCCGGCGCGCGGTGAGCCTGCTCGACCGCCTGGTGGCCCTGGCGCTGGCGCTGCTGGCGGCGGTCAGTCTTGCCGCCGGCGGGGGGCTGGTCGTGGCGCTGGGCCCCGGCCGGCCGGTGCTGGCCGGCCTGCTGGCGGGCTGGCTGGCCGACCGCGTGCCGCCCGGCGTCTCGGAGGCGTGGCCGCGGGACAACGCGCGCAAGGTGGACCTGAAGCCGACCATCATGGTGCGCTTCACGAAGGCCATGGACCAGGGCTCCGTGCAGGAGGCGTTCCGTCTGGAGAACGTGGCCACGCAGGAGACGGTACCGGTGGAGTTCAACTGGGAGGGGCTGCTGCTGGTGGTGGTGCCGCTCCAGGAGCTGGAGCCGAGCACCGTCTACCAGTGGAGCATCGGCGAGAGTGCCCAGGACGTTGATGGCCGGCCACTAGGGGAAGCGCTCCGCCGGCGCCTGACCACGGTGCCCCTGGCGCAGGCGCCGGCGTCCCAGGGAGTGGCCGTGGCTGCGCCGCCGGTGGAACGGGCGTCGGCCGACGCCGGTGCGCCCCCGCCGGCCGCTGAGCGTCCCCAGCCGGTCGCGACCGCCGCGCGTCCTGCCGAACCCCGTCCGCCGCCACCGACTGCTACTCCCGCGCTGCCGCCCACGCGTTATCCCCCGCCGACGGCGCCGGCGCTGGCGCCGGACCAGGCGCTGGTGGCTGGACTGGTCGTGAATCCCGACGGAAGCTCGGCCGTGCTGGGGAACGAGGATGCCGGCGGAAGCCCGCTCACGCCATCCCCCGACGCGTTGAGCTGCCTGTGCACGCCAACCGCACGGAGCGAGGATGCCGGCGGGGGCCCGCCCACGCCATCGCCGTCGTCGCCGCCGGCGGCGACACCGGCCCCGCCGGCCCCGGCCACGCCCGTGCCGGCGCCGGCCACCACCCGCGTTGCCGGCGCCACGGAGACGGCGGAGGCGCGGCGGACCAGCGCGGCCGGCACGCCATCCTGGACCGCGTCGCCGGCGCCAACTGCCAGCCCCAGCGCTACCGCTATGCCAAGCGTGACTGTGTCCCCGGCGCGGCCAGCCACGGCGACGGTGGTCCCGCCGGCGGCGACAGCAACCGCAGCCATGCAGGGCACGGCCACCGCGGCCAGCAGCACGCCGTCTCCTGGCGCCTCCCCGCCGGCCGGCGCTTCCCCTACGGCGCCAGCGCAGTCAACGGCCCCGCCGCGGCCAAGCGCGACGTCCACCGCAGCCAGCCAGACCTCGCCTGGTCAGATCTGACCAGGCGCAGCGCCTGCTTCTGCGGCCCAATGGGCGCAATGGGCGCGACCAGAGACGTTGTGGAAGGGTACCGCGCTCCCGAGCGGGCGCATGTGGCTCAGGCCGCCAGGCCCAGCTCCGCCTTCAGCGCCCTGACCTCTTCCGGCGTCGGCACCGGCCGGCCCTCCTCGATGTCGATCAGGTGTACCCACAACGTAATATCCGGCCGGCCGGGGGCGCGGCGCTGCAGCGCTTCCACCGCATCCCGGTAGGCTGGGCGAGACAGGTCCGGCTCATACTTCAGGAAGTCCCGGTTCCACGTCTCGATCTCGTCACGGCTCCGGCCGGCGACCCGCTGGCGGACGAAGGCCTCCACGTCGTCGTCGCCACGGGCGCGGCGCACCACATCGGCGAACTCTTCGGCGTTGGTGCCCAGAAAGGCGAACAGCTTCTGGTCCAGCGGGCAGTTGTAGATGTAGGCGCCCAGCGTGCCGGCCAGGTAGGCGCGGCACTTGTCCGTAGTGCGAGGCGCCATCATCACCCCGGCAAAGGTCTCTCGCGCACTGCGCGGCGGCTGCTTGGTCAGATCCATAGGTCCTCCGCTTGCTCGTCCCGGTCTCCGGGCTGGATACCTGGCGCTGTCTCAGATGGCCTGTTCGGGGATGCGGGCCCACGTACCCAGGGCAGGCGGCGCCAAACCGCTGGCCTGAAGGTGCGCTAGTGGGTCGTTTATCATGCCGATTGCCACTCCACCAGGGAAGCCAGTGGCCACAGCCAAGGCAAGTAGCCAACTAGGCGCCGGCGGCCGGGCCAGGCGCCTCAGGCGGGGCGCCTGGCCAGCTTGGGCCCTTCCGGCGTATCCCGCACCTCCCAGCCGAGGCCGGCAATCTGGGCCCGCAGGGCGTCAGCGGTGGCAAAGTCGCGCGCCTGGCGCGCGGCCTGCCGGCGCTCCAGGAGCTCCAGCACCTCGGCCGGTGGCGTCTCCGCCTGCGCCTCGGCCGGCCGTACCGTCTCCAGACCCAGCGGCAGGATCTCGTTCATCGCCAGCAGCGTGGCGCGCTTGACCGGCGGCGCCAGCGTGGCGTCCTTGGCTACCTCCCACACCGTGGCCACGGCTTTCGGCGCGTTGAGGTCGTCACGCAGCGCGTCGTGGAACCGGAACAGCGCCTCGGCGTCGGGCGCGGCGTCGCTGGCCGGTGGCAGCGCGGCCATGATGCTGTGCAGGTGCTCCAGGGCGCGCTTGTGCGCTTCCAGGGCCTCCTCGGTGAAGTGCAGCTTCTTCCGGTACAGGGCGGAGTAGGTGAAGTACCGGTAGACCATCGGAGAGATGCCCTGGTCGATCAGGTCCTGCAGCGTGACGAAGTTGCCCGCGGACTTGCTCATCTTGGCCTCACCGCGGAGCACCAGGAACTCGCCGTGGAGCCACCAGTTGGCCAGTAGCTGGCCGGTAGCGGCCCACGTCTGGGCGATCTCGTTGGTGTGGTGCACGGGGATGTGGTCCACGCCACCGGTATGGATGTCGAAGGGCACGCCGAGGTAGTGGGCGGACATGGCTGAGCACTCGATGTGCCAGCCTGGGAAGCCCCGCCCCCACGGGCTGTCCCACTCCATCTGCCTGCGCTGGCCGGGTGGGGTGAACTTCCAGAGAGCGAAGTCCTGGGGGTGGCGCTTCTGCCCGTGCGGGCCGATACGGGCCCCGGCCTGCTGGCCGGAGAGGTCGAGCCTGGCCAGCCGGCCATAGTCGGGATACAGGGAGGTGTCAAAGTAGATCCCGTCGCTGGTGCGGTAGGTAAACCCCTTGCGCTCGATCTCCTGGATCATCTTGATCATGAGATCGATATGCTCGGTCGCCTTGCACCACACCGTCGGCTCTTTGATCTGGAGGCGGGCCAGGTCCCGCTTGAAGGCCTCGGTGTAGAAGTCGGCAATCTCCCAGGCGCTGCGTCCCTGCTCACGGGCGCCTTTTTCGATCTTGTCCTCGCCCTCGTCGGCGTCCGAGGTCAGGTGGCCCACGTCGGTGATGTTTTCGACGTGCTTGACCTCATAGCCTTCCGCCTCCAGGGTGCGGCGCAGGAGGTCGGCGAAGATGTAGGTACGCAGATTGCCGACGTGCGCATAGGTGTAGACGGTGGGCCCGCAGGTGTACATGCCTACCTTGCCGGCAACAAGCGGCTCGAAGACCTGTACACGGCGGGTCATGGTGTTGTAGAACCGCAGGGGCGTCCTATCCGGTGGGACGGCGCTCGCCCGGCTCGCCGGTGCGGCCCTATCGAGGGTGGGCGCAGACATACACCTAATTCTAGGGCCTAACGGGAGGGACCTCACCCCCTTCGGTCAGGGCCTTTGCCTGCCGCCAGGTGGGCCCTTACGCCGTCCCCGGCATCCGTGGGCACACGCAACACGTACGGATCCGCTGGGCGTCCATTAGCGACGCCTCCGGCCCTGGCTTAAGGCCGCCAAACCCAGCGCCTTCCCTCTCGACTAACTGGGGGGGCAGGGAGGTATGCTCTGGCAGCGGCCGTGGCGATGCGGCCGTCCCCCGATCGTGATGCAACTGCTCCAGCACCTCGTGCGCCGTTTCTGGGCCTGGTACCACCGCCACTACCTGCTCACGCTGGTGGTGACCACCGGCCTGTTCGGCCTGCAGGTCTTCCACCTGTACTGGCTTTTCACCGACGTCGTGCTGCAACGGATGACGGGGCGCAGCTTCTTCGTCTTTCCGCCGGCGGGGATGTTCATCTACGTGCTGGTGGATTACCTGGAGATCCCCGCCCTGCTGTCCACGACGCTGCTTTACCTGTACCAGCTGCGGCGGGGCCTGGACCCGCGTGCCTTGGTCTACCTCTTCCTGCTAAACACGCAGTGGATCCACCTGCTGTGGATCACCGATGAGGTGGTGGTGGATACCCTGACCAGCCGCACGCTCCTGCCCTGGAACGCCCTGGTAGCCTGGGTCGCCATCCTGATCGACTACCTGGAGGTGCCGGTGATCATCGATACGCTGTACCGCGTCTACACCGAGCGCCACGCGATCTGGGCGGAGATCCGCGCCCACCTGCTCCGCGGCGTCGCCCGCAGGCCGGGCGCGGCGGCCGCCCGGGAGCCTGTTACTATGACAGCGGGGGAGCGGGGCCGGAGCGCGTCTGGCTCGCGGGTCGCCTGAGGCGCGGGGGAGCACAGTGGCCGGCCAGGGCAGGGGACCGCGGCGGAGCGGGGGGACGTGACCGGCCGGCCAGAGCAGGGGGCGTTGGCGAAGGAGATGACTACTCAGCCAAGCGGGACGAAGATCACCAATGCGACCGAGCACTACCTGCAGGCCATCTACGCGCTTACGGCCGAGCGGAAGGTGCTGATCGGGGCGCGCCTGGCGGAGCACCTGCGTGTCTCACCGCCATCGGTAACGCAGACCCTGCAGCGCCTGGAACGTGAGGGCTACGTGCGGCTGATCCAGCTAGGGGATCGGAAGGAGATCGTCCTCACGGATGCGGGGCGCGCCATCGGCGAGGCGGCGACCCGCAAGCACCGGCTGATTGAGCGCTGGCTGCAGAAGGAGCTCAAGCTTTCTTCGACCGAGGCGCATGAGGCGGCCGAGCGCCTGGAGCCCGGGTTCACGCCGGTCTTGCTGGACCGCCTCTTCGAGGCGCTGGGCCGGCCGGAGACCTGCCCGCACGGCAACCCGATCCCCGGGGCGGGGCAGATGGACCATGAGGGCCTGTATCTGGATGAGGTCCGTGCCGGCGACGAGGTGATCGTGGGGCGGATCACCGAAGAGGCGGAGGCCGACCTGGATCTGCTGGCCTATCTGGAGCGCCACGGCGTCTTTCCGAATACCAGGCTGCGGATCGTGGCCGTGGACAGCAAGTCGGGAGCGGTTACGGCGCAGACCGAGCGGGGAGAGGAGATCCGCCTCGAGGGGCGCTCGGCCGCGCTCATCTACGTGCGCCGCGCGCAAGGATAGAGGCCGGCCCTGGCTTCAGCGGCTGGCCGCGTTGCCCCACCGGCGGGGGAACGCCCGGCTGAGCCACAGGCAGAGTACCTCGAAGCCGAGCAGCACTCGTGGCGTGGAGAGACACCACCGCGGCGCCGGACGCGCCGAGACCTGCAGCTGGCCAATTCCTTCGAAGGCGTGGATGCTCATTCTCATGCGCGCAACCTGATGGCGTTCCGCCTCACCGGCCTGGCCTTTAGGTGACTTACACCTCTATATTAAGCCGCCTTAACCCAAGGCGTCAACCTCATCTGCGCGGCGGGGACGAACCTCACCCCCTGGCCCCCTGCGCCAACGTGGGGAGAGCCCTCACCCCCGGCCCCCTCCCGCACGCGGCAGAGGGGAGCAGCCCTCACCCCCTTCGGTCGTGGCCGCGCCGCACCCCTGCCCCTACCCTGCCCCCACCGTGCGGCTTGGCCCCGCCGCCCCGCTCCGACACGAAGCGGGGAACAACGGCCGCGGAGAGTGGCTTCTTACACACAGCGGCCCCGCTGCCCCCCTCCCATACGGCGAGGGGGAACGCGGGCCACGGGGAGAGGACTTGACTCGCGGCGCGCCTGTCGCTTCCGCTCTGACGCACGGACGCGCGGACGTGGCGAATGGAGACACGGGCATGCGGGGAAGCGGACACGGAGATGCGGGGACGTAGGGTCGCAGGGAGAGGGAACGACGGACAGGCCCTGCGGACGGCGCTGCAGGCGAAGCGGGCTGCGCGGGAGAGCCCGCTTGAGCGGGCTTGGCCGGATGTAGCCGGGCCACTTCAGGGGTGGGCGCTGGCCCGCGCGTGACCTCACTCCCAACGGGAGCGGTGCTGCCGCGCTCGGTCCCGCTCGCTCCGCGCCGGGCGTCGTGGCGCCCTGGCCGGTGCTGCCCGTCTCCCAGGGGGAGGGTCTCGGAACTGCCTGATCGGCGCGGCGGCTTGCGCTCCGGCCATCGATACGCTATTCTGCGGATCAGCGAATGGTCACGTTCGGGCAGGTCATCTCCCAGGCGCGCAAGCGCGCCGGCTTGAGCCAGAAGGAGGTGGCCGCGCGCGTCAAGAAAGAGGACGGCTCGCCCATCTCGCCCCAGTACCTCAACGATCTTGAGCACGATCGGCGCCATCCGCCGTCGGAGGCGCTGCTGCGCCAGCTGGCGGTGGTGCTCGACCTGCCGTTCGATTACCTCTGCTTCGTGGCGGGGCAGCTGCCACCCGATCTCCGCGGCGCCGCCGGCAGTCCGGAGCGCGTGCAGGTCGCCTTTCGCGCCTTCCGGCGCTCGCTGCTGCAGGGGGAGAGCGCGCACTACAGCGATGCGGAGACGCGCAGCGCGTAGTCCCCGTTGGGGAGGCGCTGGGTTTCCGCGTAGCCATGCCAGACGAGGGAGCCATGCGATGGGTGCGTGATCCGCTCGGGCGCCTGCCCCAGCGCCCGCATTACGACGCCGACGAGTTGGATCAGGAATGCGAGGCACTGGTCAGCGCCTTCCTTCGCGCCCGCTATGGCCGTGTGGCCTACCCGCTGCGCACCGACGACCTCACCGTCCTGGTCGAGCAGGAGACGAGCGACCTGGATCTCTATGCCGATCTCTCGGCTGAAGGTGCCGAGACTGAGGGTGTGACTGAGTTCGTCGCTGGCGTCCGGCCCCGCGTGCGGATCACGCGGGCGCTCAGCGAAGACCCGGCCAGGGAGCACCGCCTGCGTACGACGCTAGCCCACGAGCTGGGCCACGTCCGCTTCCACGCCTTCCTCTGGGCGTCGACGGCGCCGGCCGGCATGGCGCGGCTGCCGGCCGGGCCGGCCGGCGGGGCAACGCTCCCCAATCCGCGTTGCCGGCGGCGCACCATCCTGGGCGCGACGCCCAGCGACTGGCTGGAGTGGCAGGCAGGGTACGCCTCCGGCGCCGTGCTGATGCCGGCTGGCGCGCTGGACCGGCTGGCACGGCAGGTCCTGCGCACGAGCCACCGATCGCTACCGCTCACGCCGGATACGGCGCGTGCCCAGGACCTGATCAGCGGGGTGCAGGCGGCGTTCAACGTCTCCCGCGAGGCGGCGCGAGTGCGCCTGGTCCAGCGCGGCTACGTCGCTGCGCCGGCCGGCCGGCGAGGGCCACGGGGCGCCGCCTATCCCCGCCGGCGCCATCGTTCCCCGGCGACCTGGCCTGCCGGCAGCGCCCTGCTCTAAGTATCCGCTGGCAGGTTCGTGTCGCCCTGTCCATCGATGCCCGGCCGTCCTGTCCCGCACGAACGTACCAGCGCCTACTTAGGTAGCGGGGCCGGGTTGAGTTAGGATGCGGCGCCCTTACCCTAACCCTCTCCCATAGGGAGAGGAGGCGAGTAGCGAGTGCCGAGTAGCGAGTGCCGAGCCCTAACCCTCTCCCACAGGGAGACGGAATCAACGTCTCAAAGAACGTCTCAAAGGGAGAGGCAACTCCGCGCGGGCCGTAGATGATACGGGCGAGAAGGGGAACGACGGGGCCGGCGCGGTGGCGCGAGATGTACCGTAGGACTGGCCGCGACGACGAAATATACGCTATTCTGCGGATTAGCGTATCCCTGGAACGGATGGATGGCGGTGCGTCTCTACTGGGAAACCGGCAAGCGCCAGTTTCAGCAGCAGCTTGCCTACCGGACGGCCAACCTGGCGGGGCTGGTCACGAACGGCTTCTTCGGCTATCTGCGCGCCGCCATCCTGCTGGCGGCCTTCGCCGGCCACGACGCCCTGGGAGGCTATCAGGCTGCCGACATCGTCACCTATACCTGGGTTACCCAGGGGCTGATCATGGTCGTCAGCCTGTGGGGCTGGAATGAGGTGGAGAAGACCATCCGTGACGGCAGCGTGGTGGCCGACCTGGCCAAGCCGTTCTCCTACCTGGGCTACTGGCTGGCGCGAGACTACGGGCGGCAGGCGTACTTCCTGCTCTTCCGCTGTCTCCCGATCCTGCTCCTTGGCCAGGTCTTGTTTGGCCTGCGGTGGCCAGAAGCGCCCCTGACCTGGCTGGCGGGCCTGGTCAGTGTCATCCTGGCGGTCACGGTCAGCTTCGCCTGGCGCTTCGCCCTCAACCTGCTGGCGTTCTGGACGATCGATGCACGGGGGATCAGCGCCCTGGCCGGCTCGGCCGTGCTCTTTCTCAGTGGCTTCGTGATCCCCATTCGCCTGTTCCCCGACTGGCTGCGCCCCGTGGTGCTCGCGCTGCCGTTCGCCTCCATCATCCAGATCCCGTGTGACGTGTTCCTGGAGCGCTTTCAGGGCGCGGCGCTCCTGGGCGCACTGGGCCAGCAGGCGCTCTGGGCCGCGGTGATGCTCGGCGGCGCGCAGATGATGGTGGCGCTGGCCACGCGGCGCGTGATCACGCAGGGTGGCTGAGCGCATGGGGACGCTGCTCGACGCACTGCACCGTCCGCAGGACGGAAGCGAGGTGGCTGAGCGCGTGGGGACCCTGCGCCGGCTGGCGGCCGACCTCGACCTCTACCGGCGTCTCGCCGGCGCCTACGTGCGCAGCGAGATGCAGTACAAGGTCTCGTTCTTCTGCCGGTTCTGGGCGGCCTTCCTGGGGAACATCATCGACTTTGCTGCCCTGGCAGTCATCCTGAGCCGCATCGAGCGCCTGGCCGGCTGGTCGCTGGGCGAGGTGGCCCTGCTGTACGGGCTCTCCGCCGTCTGCTTCTCCGTTGCCGAGATGCTGGCGGGGGCGCTCGACGACTTCGACCAGCTGGTTCAGGGGGGCGGGTTCGACCGCCTGCTTATCCGCCCGCTGGGCACCCTGTTCCAGGCCATGACGGAGGGCTTCAGCCTGCGCCGGCTGGGGCGGATGTCTCAAGGCCCGCTGGTGCTGTTCATCGCCCAGCGCGAGCTGGCGATCCACTGGACGCCGGACAAGGCGCTGGTGCTCCTCGTGGCCCTCGCCAGCGGGGTCACCATCTTCTTCTCGATCTTCGTCCTGGGGGCGGTCTTCTGTTTCTGGATCGTCCAGGCCAAGGAGGCGACACACGTCTTCACCTACGGGGGCGACTTCCTGGCCAGCTATCCGCTAGACGTGTATCGGGGCTGGCTGCGGCACTTCGTCACCTTCGTCGTGCCCCTGGCCTTCGTCAACTATTACCCGGCGCTGTACCTCCTGGAGCGGCCGGACCCGCTCGGCCTGCCGCCCTGGACGCGCCTGCTGTCTCCCGTCGTCGCCGCGCTGATGGCCCTGCTGGCGTGGCGCGCCTGGAGCGCGGGCGTACGCCACTACCAGAGCACGGGGACGTAAGGTGCCACCCGTCATCCGCGTGGAAGCGCTTTCCAAGACGTTCCGTGTGGCGCGCCACCATCGTGGCGCGCTGGGCGCCATCCGCAACCTCTTCGAGCGCCGCTACACCGAGGTGCGGGCGGTGGCCGGCATTACGTTCTCTGTCGAGCGGGGCGAGATCGTCGGCTGCCTGGGCCCGAACGGCGCCGGCAAATCCACCACGATCAAGATGCTCACTGGCATCCTGGTCCCCAGCGGTGGGCGGGTGGAGGTGCTGGGGATGGAGCCCTGGCGGCGGCGCAAGGAGGTGGCCAGGCGCATCGGCGTCGTCTTTGGCCAGCGCACGCAGTTGTGGTGGGACCTGCCCTTGATCGAGTCCTTCGACCTGCTGCGCTACATCTACCGCGTGCCCGCCGCGCGCTACGCGCAGAACCTGGATACCTTCCGCGCGCTGCTGGACCTCGATCCCTTCCTGAGTACGCCGGTGCGACAGCTCTCGCTCGGGCAGCGGATGCGGGGCGACCTGGCAGCCGCCTTACTCCACGATCCCGAGATCCTGTGTCTGGACGAACCGACCATTGGGCTGGATGTGGTGGCCAAGCACCGCATCCGCGAGTTCCTGCGCACGCTCAATCGCGAGCGGCGGGTGACCATCCTGCTCACGACGCACGATATGGCCGACGTGGAGCAACTCTGCTCGCGCATCCTGATCATCGACCACGGCAAGCTGCTTTACGATGGGGGATTGGAGCAGATCCGCGACCGGTTTGGCGGGGAGCGCACGCTGGTGGTCGACCTGGCGGAGAACGGGGTGGACGGCCCCCTGGAGGTGCCGCCGGCGCGCGAGGTGCGAGCCGATGGCCCGCGGCGCTGGCTCCGCTTCCACCGCGCGGAGGTCTCCGCCGCCGACCTGATCGCCGCCGTGGCTGGCCGCTACCGGCTGCAGGACCTGACCATCGAGGAGCCGGCGATTGAGGAGATTGTGCGCCGGATCTACGAGGAGGGCCTGTAGCGCTCTCACGTCCAGGTCCGGCGGCGGCGCGGCGGTAAGGGGGCGAGGCGCAGGCCGTGCCGACCGTCAGGCGTTGCGCTGCTCCAGGTCCGAGCTACTCCCGGCCACGCCGTAGCCGATCTGCTCCGGGCGGCGGTTGTCCACGTTGTAGGCGCCGTGCTTACGCAGAATGGCCCAGGCGTCGGCGTGGCGGCCGTCTACCTTCACCGTCACCAGGGTGCTGCCACCCTTCACCTCCTGGGCATACCAGCGGGCCTCTTCTTCCGGAATGCCCATCCCGGCTAGGGCCCCGGCGATGGCGCCCAGGCCGGCGCCAAGCACTGCGCCCGTCAAGGCACTGGCCAGCGCCCCCGCGACGATGAATGGCCCCACGCCCGGGATCAGGAGCGAACCGGCGCCCGCCACCCAGCCGGCGACCGCGCCGAGTAAGCCCCCGGCCACGGCGCCCGTCGTCGCGCCCGCCGTGACCGGCGCCTGCTCGTCCACCGGCAAGGTCTCGTCGGGGTGCTGGGCCAGGATACTGACGTCCTGGCCGGCAAATCCCGCCTCCCGCAGGGCGTGCAGCGCCTCTTCCGCGTCAGACCGGGCGCGGAACAGACCCACTACGACAGTTCGGTCGCTTGCCATCGGCGTTCCTCCAGCAATCACGCCCGCGGCGCCCCACTGGCGCCGCGCCGCCTGTAGCTGCAGGTGCAGGTTGCGTGCCTGAGAGGCCCGCATCGCGAGCCTAGCTTCTTCACCCGTGGAGCCCTCACCCTGGCCCTCTCCCTTTTGGGAGACGGGACCCGTCGCTGGCCGGGAAGGAACCAGGTTCGCTCAGATGATGTGGATGCCAGCGCTCCGTGCACGCCGCGCGGGGCGGGCTGCTTTGCGCCCGGCTGGCGGGCTCGCCGTTTCGGTCGGCGGCGCCGGCCGCCGTGCGTGATCAGGTAGGCTTCTGTCAGTGAGCAGCTTGGTCGAGCCAGCGGGGGCCGTGAGCAGTGCGCCCCCGGCCATGGGCGCCGGTCGTCCCCAGCGCACCGCCATCCTGGGAGGCGGGGCGCTGGGGCTGACGGTCGCGTTGCGCCTGGCGCAGCAGGGCCAGCCGGTCGTGGTGCTGGAGCGAGAGCCAGTGGCCGGCGGCCTGGCGGCGGGGTTCCAGCCGGCGCCCGAGCTGCCCGACGGCGGGCCATTTCTCGAGAAGTTCTACCACCATCTCTTCCGTTCCGATACTGCCATTACCGCGCTGATCGAGGAACTCGGTCTGGGCTCGCGCCTAGTGTGGCCGAGGCCGGTCAACGCCTTGCTGTGGCAGGGGCGTATCTGGCAGCCGTACACCTTGACCGGGCTGCTGCGCTTTGCGCCGCTGCCGCTGGCGGACCGCCTGCGCATGGGCGTCGTCCTGGCCTATCTCAAGGCCCAGCGCAACTACCGGCAGTTCGAAGGGCAGACGGCGCACCACTGGCTGCGCCGGTGGATGGGAGCGCGCGCCTATGACCTGTTCTGGGCGCCCCTGCTGCGCGCCAAGTTCGGCGACCGGTACGACCAGGTGGCGATGCCCTGGTTCTGGGCGCGCATCCATTACCGCAGCTTTGCCCTTGGCTACCTGAAGGGAGGGTTCCAGACCCTGTACGACGCCCTGGTGGCGGAGATCCGCCGCCTGGGCGGGGAGGTGCTGCTGGGGCAGGAGGTGGTCGCGGTGCGCCATGACCCGCCTCGCTCGGACGGCGCCGGCGCCGCGGGCCGGTCGGAGCAAAGCCAGTCGGAGGAGGGGCAGTGGCTGGTCACCTGGCGCGACGTCGCGCAGTGTCCGCGGGCCGGCTGTGGTCAGGAGACCCGGCGCTTTGTCCGCGTGGTCTCCACCCTGCCGGTGCGCCTGACCATCCGCCTGGCGCCGCAGCTGCCGGAAGACTACCGCCGGCGCTACGACTGGGGCGAGGCCTACGGGGCGCACTGCCTGGTGCTGGCCCTGGATCGCGCGCTCCTGCCTCGGCCGGTGTACTGGCTGAACGTCAACGATCCCGGGTATCCGTTCCTGGTGGTGGTGGAGCACACCCATTATCTGCCTGCGGAGGAGTACGGCGGGCGCCATCTCGTCTACCTGGGCAACTACCTGCCCATGGACCACCCGCTCTTCCAGATGACCAAGAAGGAGGTGCTGGCCGAGTTCCTGCCGGCCCTGCGCCGTCTCAACCCGGCCTTCAGCGAGGACTGGGTCCGCGAGAGCTGGTCGTTCAGCGCGCCCTACGCCCAGCCGATCGTGACCCGCGACTATGCGCAACACATCCCGCCGCTGAAGGCGCCCCTGCCTGGCCTGTGGATCGGGAGCATGTTCCAGGTGTACCCGCAGGACCGCGGGCAGAACTACTCGGTCGCCCTGGCCAATCGGCTGGCGCGGGCGATCCTGGACGAGGGGCAGGCAGCTCGCAGGTAAGGGCATCCACACGTGCTTCCACCCCATCACGCCATGCTGGCGGCGACGGCCGCCGTACCGCTGGCCGGCCGCGGCTGGCGCCGGCTCGACCTGGCCACGTTCCTGGCCGGGGCGGTGCTGATCGACATCGACCATTACCTGGGCTATGTCTGGGAGACGGGCGATTTCTCCCTGCTCCGCGCGTACCGCTACCATCGCGACCAGTATCGCCGGCCGCGCCGCTGGCGTTTCCAGCCCCACTGGCCGCCGCTGGGGATCCACCGCATGCGCCTCTTTCACTCCGTCCCGGTCCTGGCCGGCGTCTTTGCGCTCAGCCTGGTCTGGCCTCGCCTGCGCCCGCTGGCCTGGGGCATGCTCCTGCACCGCGCGCAGGACGAAGCCTGGGGCATGTTCGAGTAATGTCTCGGCTCTTGTGCGGCGCTCGTGCGGGCTGGCAGATGCTGCACGAGGCCGTGGCAGGTTGGGGGAGGCCGGCCATGGGCTGCGCGGTCCGGACGCGGTGGCATTGTTGCGCGCCCTGTCGCACCCCCGAGGAGGCCAGGTGAGCGATGCGGATCGAACGGATAGAGGTCGTGGCGGTGCGCGTCAGCCCGCCTCCGGAGCAGGCGGCGCTGCGCGCCCTTAGGGGCGAATGGATCCTGGTCGCCATCCATAGCGAGATTGGCCTTGCAGGGTACGGCGAGGCGACCCACTCCGGGGACGACCAGGCCGTGTCGGCGCTCATTCGCCAGGCCGGCGCACGCCACCTCGCGGGCTGGGAGCTGTCGCTGGACGGCGAGCCGCAGCTCGCCCGCCACGGCGTTCGGCCTCGGCCGGCCGCGCACTGGCTTGAGACCGTGTTTGCGCCCGGTGGCGGGCGCGTTGCGGCCACGGCCCTGAGCGCGATGGAGCAGGCGTTGTGGGACCTGGCGGCGCGAGGCGCCGGCCGGCCGCTGCACGTGGCGCTGGCTCAGCCAGGGGAGCGCCGCGCGGCTGGCGCACCGGCGGCGGTCCCGCTTTACGCCACCCTCAACCGCGGGATCTTCGACCGCACGCCGGAAGGCTTTGCCGCGGCCGCGCGGCGCGCCGTGGCGGAAGGCTTTCGAGCGGTGAAGTGCGCGCCCTTTGACGGCGTGGCGCGCGGCGGGGGCCCGAGCGCTGAGCGAGAAGCCGCGGTTGCGGTGGGGCTGGAACGGGTGGCCGCCGTGCGGGAGGCGATCGGTGCTGCGGTCGAGCTGATGGTGGACTGCCACGGCCGCTTCAGTGAAGGGGAGGCCGTCCAGGTGGCGCGGCGCCTGGAGCCGTTCCGGCTGCGCTGGCTGGAGGAGCCGGTGCCGTTCGACCCCGATCCCGCGCCCCTGGCCCGAGTGCGCCGGATGGCGCCCATGCCCATCGCGGCCGGCGAGCTGCTCTTTGGCGTCGAGGGGTTCCGCCCCCTGCTTGAGCACGGCGCCGCGGATGTGATCATGCCCGACGTCAAGCACTGCGGCGGCCTGGCAGCGGCGCACGCCATCGCCGGCCTGGCCGCCGACTACGGGGTGGCGGTCGCGCCCCACAATCCGAGCGGCCCTCTCTCCACCCTGGCC
Source organism: Chloroflexota bacterium (assembly GCA_034437795.1). Lineage (GTDB taxonomy): Bacteria > Chloroflexota > UBA11872 > UBA12225 > UBA12225 > DAOTTI01. Next base: position 43,056 of record DAOTTI010000137.1, read on the forward strand.
AGCGCGCACCTGTGCGCCGCCCTGGCCAATGCCCCCCTGCTCGAATACGCCTGGGGTGAGGTCCCCTGGCGGGCCAGCCTGTTGCGGCCGCCGGAGCGGGTCGCCGGCGGGGCGCTCCACCTGCCGGCCGGCCCCGGCCTCGGGGCGGCGGTCGATGGCACGGTGCTCGCGGCGCGCCGCGCCGAGGGCTGAGGGCCGCGTGGCGTGGCCGTCGCCGGCCCAACGGGCTCTCACCGCACCGTTCCCATGCGTCGCCGGTTACGGGCGATACTGTAGCTATGGAGCCGCTCCACGGCGTTGACTACCGCGAGGCGGAAGCGGACGACTGGCCGGCCATTGGCGCGCTGATCGGGCGGACGCCGGACGAGGCGGCGCAGCTACGACGGCAGCTCCAGCAGGGTTACGACCCCTGGTTCGCCCACGTGGCGACCACCGTGGCCACGACGGTGCCGGTCGCGCCCGGTGCTGGCGCCCCGCAGCGCCTGGCCGGCGTGGTCGTGGCGGGGGTGCCTCGCGGCGCCGGCGCGGCAGTAGCCGGCGAGCCAGGCGAGCAGCGCGAGGTGCGCGTCCTGTGGCTGGAGGTCGCTCCCAGCCTCCGCCGGCAGGGGATCGGCACACGGTTGCTGGAGCTGGCCCTCGACGACGCCCGCGCGCATGGCGTACGGCGCGCCGCGCTGCTCGTCGACGCGACCCAGTTCGAGGCCCTGGCGCTCTTCCGGAAGCTCGGCTTTCAGATCGAGAGCGAGACCCTGGCCCTCGTCCTGGGCCCAGAACCCGCTCGTGCCGTCGCCGGCGCCCAGCCTGAGCCGGAGGCAGGGGCGACGCTACGGCCCCTGACGCTTGACGACGTCCCGCAGCTGGCGGGGCTGCTGATCGAGCTGGGGGTGGAGCGGGCCGCCCGCCCGCACGATGACCTTACGGCGCTGACCCCCAGCGAGGTGGAGTACTGGCTGCAGCAGGCGCCGACGGTGGCGTACGCCGCCTGGGAGCAGCGTGACCCACAGACGGCGCTGGGCCTGGCGTGGGCCTCCCGCCGCCGGAACGACGCGGTGCTGCGCTTCATCGGTGTGCACGACGACGCGCGCCGGCGCGGCATCGGGCGGGCGCTGCTCGGCGCGCTGGTGGAGGGACTGGCCCGGCCCCCGGCGGCCGGCGGGCCAGGCGCGGGCCACGCGGGGCGCTACCGACCCCTGCGCGCGCAGCTGCACGACGCGGGCGATGAGCGTGAGTTCTTCCGCCGGATCGGCTTTGCGGCGGAGCGGATCACGTACGAGATGGCCCGGTCCCTCTAGCCTTGTAGGCTCAGCGGCCGGCTTCGCGTGGTCGCGCGGGAGCCGCTCGGCGTGGCAGCCGATCGCGCCCTGCCGCGCGGGCCCTCCCGTCCATCGGTGAGCGCTCACCCATGGTGCCCACGGCATCTATGGCGCGCTCACCGGAAGGGCAGCGGTAGCGGGCTGTGCGCCGCGGATGGGGGCATCAGGCGGCGCCGTTCTCGCGGCTCCTGGCCCGAGCTCCACGACTGGCGGGGACACAATCTGGCGGGGCCGTCCAGACCGCGGAAGGAGCTGCCCTACCTGCCTTCCCTTCTCCGTCCAGACGTAGTACACTGGGGACAGGCGCCATCCGCGCGAGGCAGCGCGGGGAGGCGCGATACAACGAAGTTCTGTCCAGGAGCGAGCAATGGCGCTTGCCTATACTGAGAGCGAATCTGGCCCGCGCACGGCAGCCGCGCAACCTTCCCCGCACGCAGGACCGGGGCAGTTCACACCTGCTGAGCCGTTTGTCCTCCATCCCGTCGAGCTTCGCCAGCTCTGGCAGGCCTATCGCGACCTGCTGGAGCTGCACCACCACGAAGTGGTCAACGACGAGGACTTTGAGGACGCGCACCGGCTGCTGGTGGAGCAGGTGCTGCCGCTGCGGGCCATCCTGCGGGCGCAAGAGCGGCTGGTGGTGGATCCCAGCGTCGAGCTGACCTATTGAGCGACTGTGCAACGCTGCGCCGCAGCGACGCGCCGCCACGAACGGGGTACAGCTTCCCGCTTCCTGGCCCTGGCTTCTGCGTGAGTGAAGCCCTCACCCTCTCACAGGGAGAGGGAATTGGTAGGCAGGGCCCTCACCCTCCCTTTGGGAGCGGGGACTTGAGGCGGAACCCTCACCCTAACCCTCTCCACAGAGAGAGGGAGACATGTCCAGCGAGGCGGCCGTCTGGGCCGGGCCCTAACTCTCTCCCTGTGGGAGAGGGAACTGAACAGAGCGCGTCCGGAAGAGTTGGTTGCACTCCCAGGGAAGCGAGCCTTTTTCGGCGCCCCGGCCGCAGGCTACACTGTGCCACGTGAGAACGTGGAAACGTGGCCATGACTGCTGAAGTCATCCGCGGCCTGTTCGCCCTGGCCGGGTACATCGCCACCATCTTCGCCGCCAACTGGTTCGTCGCCCACGTGGGGACGGTGTGCGCCCCTGACGGGCCGTGCCTCATCCCTGTGGGTTTCGGGCTGATGGCCCCAAGCGGCGTGCTCTGGGTCGGGGCCGCCCTCTTCTTGCGCGACCTGGTGCAGGACGCGCTCGGGCGGCGGGCGACGGTGGTCGGCATCCTGCTTGGCGCGGCCCTGAGTACCTTTGCGGCGGGGCCGGCGCTGGCCGTGGCCAGCGGGGCGGCCTTTCTGCTCTCCGAGCTGGCCGATTTTCTGGTCTACACGCCCCTGCGCGAGCGTGGCCGGCACGTCCTGGCCGTGCTGAGCAGCGGCGTGGTGGGGAGCCTCGTCGACAGCGCCGTCTTCCTCTGGCTGGCCTTTGGCTCGCTGGCGTTCCTGGCGGCGCAGTTCGTGGGCAAGACGGAGGTCACCGCCCTATGCGCCGCCCTGGTCTGGCTCTGGCGCCGGCGCGCGGCGGCCGCCCAGGTGGCGCCGGCCCGCTGACGAGGGGGCTCACCGTGCAGGCTCCCGCGCCACCGGACCACCCGTTGCAGGTCGCACGTTGAACTTTGCACTTTGCACTTTGAACTCTGAAGTCGTATTCCGTGACATGAACTTCATCGTCATCGTCTCCGACAGCTTTCGGTACGACCACCTCGGCGCCGCGCAGAACGCCGCGAACGCCGCCAGCCCGCTCAACTCGGGGATCGGTGCTCCCCATACGCCCCACCTCGACCGGCTGGCGGCTGAAGGGGTGCTGTTCGAGCGGGCGCACACGGGCTCCTACGCCACGGTGCCCAACCGCTACGAGCTGCTGACCGGCCGCTACGTGTGCACCTACACGCGGGGCTGGGAGCCGCTGCCCAGGCATGAGGTGGTCCTGGCCCAGGTATTGGGCGAGGCCGGCTACACCTCGATGATGCTGGTCGATACGCCGCACATCCTCAAGGATGGGTTCCACTTCGACCGCGGGTTCACCGCCTGGCAATGGTTCCGCGGCCAGGAAGGGGACCGGTTCATGACCGATCCGCTGGAGGTGCGCCTGCCCTGCGCTCCGGAAAAGCTGCGCAACCCCTTCACCACGATGGTGCAGTACCTGCGTAACGTGTCGCGCCGCCAGCGGGAGGAGGACTACTTCGCCCCGCAGACGCTGGGGGCCGCCATCCGCTGGCTGGAGGGGAACCACCGGCGAGAGAGGTTCTTTCTCTACATCGATACGTTCGACCCCCACGAGCCGTGGGACCCGCCCCGCCACTACGTCGACCTGTACGATCCGGGGTATGACGGGGAGGAGGTGATCTACCCGGCCTACGGCCCGATCAATATCCTCAGCGAGCCCGAAGGCCGGCACTGCCGCGCGCTGTACGCCGGCGAGGTAACGATGGTCGACGCGTGGGTCGGGCGCCTGCTGGCGAAGGTGGACGAGCTGGGCCTGCGGGACACCACCGCCATCTTGTTCATCGCCGACCACGGCTTCATGCTCGGCGAGCAGGGCTGGATTGGCAAGGGGCGCTGCCCGCTCTACGAGCCGCTCAATCACGTCCCCCTGATCATGCGCGTGCCCGGCATCCAGGGCGGCCGGCGGCTGAGCGCCTACGCCCAGGCCGCCGACCTGATGCCCACCATCCTCGACCTCGCAGGCGTGCCTAATCCGGGCACCACCCACGGCAAGTCGCTCGTCCCCGTGCTGCGGGGCGAGCGGGACCACGTCCGCGAGGTGTGCGTCTCCACCACGTCGCTGGCTCAGCGCATCGATCCCGGCACCGCCGCGGCCGGCGCGCTTCCGGCGGGGCTGCGCTCAATGATCCAGGTGCCGGGCTGGGCGATGCTCTACGGGCCGGGCGCGGAGCCGCAGCTCTTTGACATGGCGGCCGATCCGCGCCAGGAACGCAACCTGTGGCCGGCCCGGCACGATAAGGCGCGGGAGCTCTGGGCGGCGTACGTCGATTGGCTGCGCTCCGTGCAGACCCCCGAGCCGTTCCTGGCGCCGATTGCTGCCGACCCGCGTTTCGCCACGGCGTAGGGCGTCCACTCGTTGAGCGCCCGCTGCGCCGGCCGCCACGTGGGATGGGGGCGTAGCGCGGAGTGTTGAGGGGCGGAGCCTTCACCCTGGCCTTCTCCCAGGGGGAGAGGGAACTACAAGGTGCCCTCACCCTAACCCTCCTCCTCTAGGAGAGGGAACGGAGAGCGAACCGAATGGACCGCGTCGTGGTAATTGGAGGTGAACGGATCGCCCCGTGGATGGCCGGCGAACCGCATAGGGCATGAGCCCGATGAGTTCGGGGACGTTGCGCTGGTGACGCAGGCGCAGCGGGGAGATGACGCCGCCTTCGAGCAACTGGTCCGGCGCTACCAGGACGCGGCCTTCCGCACCGCCTACCGCATCACCGGAGAGGCGCACAAGGCAGAGGACGCCGCCCAGGAGGCGTTCGTCAAGGCTTACTGCCACCTGGCGCGGTTTCGGACGGGCGCGCCCTTCGGGCCGTGGCTGCCGCGGATCGTCGTCAACGAGGCGCGCAACCGGCGCACCGCCGCTAGCCGGCGCGCCGGCCTGGGCCAGCCGGTCTCGCTGGCGGATGCGCGGGCACGGGTGGCGTTCACGGTCCTGGTGCCCGACCTGCCGGAGCTGGCCTGCCGGAAGAGGTCTACGCCGGCACGGCGCCACCCGGCAGTCAGCTCACGCTCGTCTACCGCAGCCAGCCGGGTCTGCCACTGGCGGGAGAAACCGGCGCCGCCCTGCTCCTGACCTAGTTCCGCGGGCGCACCGACCCCGTCTTCCCGACCGAGGGGCTCGGGCCAGGGGCACGCCTGGAACAGATCACGATCGGTGGTGGCCGCGGCTACTGGATCGAGGGCCAGCCTCACCTCCTCTTCTACCAGGATGCGCACGGCCAGGTGCGGGACGACCGCGCCCGCCTGGCCGGCACCAGCCTGCTCTGGGAGCAGGGCAACCTCACCCTGCGCCCAGAGGGGACGCTGGCGAAGGAAGAGGCGCTACGCATCGCCGCATCCGTCCGGTGACGACGGGTGCCCGCGGGGAGCATGCTTCTCTGATCCGCGCGGAACGGGGACCGTGGTGCGTGTGACACGGCGGGTGCGCGCCTGCGGGAAGCGTCGGGAACCGGCATCCTTCGCCGCTTGTAGTTACTGGCGGAGGTGCAGCGATGCGTCTTGCACGGCGAGCCTGGATCGGGGTGGTCGGCGGGTCGCTCCTGGCGGCCTGCGCTCCCCAGGGCACACCCAGGGCGCCGGGCGACGGTCTCTTCGTGGCCACGACAGGTGGCCTGGTAGCGATTGGGGGCGGATACGGGCCGCAGGCGGTTCGCCCTGCCGGATGCGGTTCCATCACCCGACTGGTCTCAGCTCTTCATCAGCCGGACGGCTGGCGATACGACCCGGCTGGTCACCGTCGACGCGCGGACCGGCGCGGAGCAGGCGACAACCAAACTGGCCGGGGCGTTTGCCGCCAGGGTCGCGGCGGCGTCCGGCCGGCCGGTGGCGCTGGCGCCGACTGGAGCGGCTGGAGCCCATGCCGGGCATCCCTGGCTGGCGGCCGGCCGCGAGCGGACTACGCTGGCCGTCGCCGATCCCAGCGGCCAGAGCCAGGCGCGCGACTTCGAGCATCAGGGCAACTACGAGCCGGAGGCGTTCTCTAACTCGGATGGCCAGGTGTTCACGATTGAGTATCTGCCGGCCGCGGTGCCGGACCGGTACCGCGTGTGCCAGCTTGACCTACGGACGGGGAAGGGGGGCCGCTGCCGACCCGCCTTACGACGGTGGTGGCCGTGGAGGAGATGCGAGGACAGAGCCGGATGCAGGTGCTGGCCCCCAGCCACACGACCCTGTACACGCTCTACACCAGGCAGGAGGACCATCTGCATGCGCGCGACCCGATCCAGGCCGGGGGCACCGGCCGGCCGCGCGAGGTGGCGCACGCCTTTGTGCTCCTCTTGAGCCTCAATGAGGGCTGGGTGTATTGCCTCGATCTACCGCTGCCCTTCGGCGCTGGTCCGGCGCAGGCGCACGCCGTCGCCATCTCCCGTGACGGCCGCCGCGTCTGCGTCGCCGATCAGTCCAGCGCAAGGGTCGCGGTGGCAGACACCGATAGCCTCACGGTGCGGCCGCGCAGCGCCGCGATCGACGTGGGGCCCAACGGGACGGTGTACCCGGCCAGCGTGGACGCCGTGGTGGCGATGACTGGCGCCGCCCTGGCCAGCGTGGGCGCCGGGCAGGGCGGGCAGAGGCGGTGGCCCGTGCCGGGCGTGGGCTGCGGTCTGCGCCTGAGCGAGGACGGGCGGCGCCTGTACGTCGGCCTGTCGGACCGCGTGGTGATCCTGGAGACGTCAACCGGCCGGCAGATCGGCCGGATCGACGTGCCGGAGATGGAGCGCGTGCTGCACGTCGGACGCGCCTCGCCCACCACGTAACGGTCTGGTCGCGCCTTGCCGGGCGGCCGCGCCCTGCCCAGCAGTTTGGACGCGCCTGGCCGGTGGGCTAACGGCGCGGGCGCTCGCGGGCCATATTGTCCGCCGGCGCGTTGTCGCCGCGCGGTGCTATGTCGAACTACCTGGCTGGCGCCGGCCGGTGTTGCGCGGGCCTACTCTATAATGATGGTTCCCTTCATCCCCGCCTGCTCGTGCCCTGGCTGAGCGCAGTAGAACTCATAACGCCCGGGCTGCGCGGCCGCAATGAACGTACCGCTGGCCGACTGCCCCGGGGCGGCCTCGATTTTGGCGTCGGCCGTCTGGCCGCGCGTGTACAGGTCGTGCACCAGCACACCGGTGTTCCGCAGGCGGAGGGTGACCTTTTCGTTCGGCTTGACGCGGATCTCGGCCGGGGCAAAGCGAAACGAGTCGTCGCCCACAATCTGGATCGTCCGCGCCCCGCCGGCTGCTCCTGCCCTGCCGCCGCAGCCGGCCAGCAGCGCGGCCATGGCGGCAGCCGCACACAGCCCAACCGTCCGCCCCGTGAAGGCCTGGGCACACCGCAATCGCGTGCCGGCCACCACCAGCGGTGTGGCCTTGCGCTTCATGGCTCATTCCCCCTCGGTAAAGCCTATCTGACTTATGCGCCGCGGTGATGTAAGACGGCTTACCGACGCTGGGCACCCGACCTTAGAGATGACCGGCCACACGGGTGCCTGAAGTGGCAATGTAAGACGCATTACCGACGTGGGCACCCGTTGGGGAGACAATGCAGATGGGGCTGGAGGTCATGGCAGCCGCGCCACGACGGCGACAGCATGAATGTGGAAGTACACGGTCAAAGGGACGGGCGCTGCGTCAGCCACGATATGCGGGGTTCCGGTGGGGTGGGCGTGGAACCATGCGGGCGTTGACGGACCGCCAGGGAAGCCAGCATGAGGCTCAGGCAACTGTTGAATACCTGGGGTAAGGCGCGCCGGGGCGGGAGTTCCGGCCCGGCGGCCACGGCGAGCGCCACCGCGGGCAACGGCGACCGGCGGAGCATTAAGGTGCGCTACCTCTCCGCGATCGATGACTTCTGCGATCTGTCGCCAGCCGAGCTGGAGCGCCTGGCGAAGACGACCACGATGATTACCTGCCCGCGCGGGCGGGTCATCTACCGCGCGGGCGATGCCGGCGATACGCTGTTCTTGCTCAAGGCGGGGCGGATCCAGATCGTACGGGAGACGGCCGACGGCAAACGGCTGGTCATCGCCGTCCTTGGCCCGGGGACGTTCTTCGGTGAGATGGTCCTCCTTGGCGAGCGCCTGCCCCGCGACTCGACGGCGGAGGCGCTGGAGGACGCCCTCATCTGCGTGATGAGCCGGCGCGACGTGGAGCAGCTCATTCTGGCGGATCCGAAAGTGGGGCTCCGTTTCCTGGAGCAGGTTGGGGCACGGCTGGCCGAAACGGAGGCCATGGTGGAAGAGTTCGCCTTCAAGGCCGTCCCCGCCCGGCTGGCCGGCGTGCTGCTCCGTCTGGCCGACACAGAAGGTGGCGACCCCGCCACCATCGAGGTCACCCACCAGGAGCTGGCCGACATGGTGGCGACCTACCGTGAGACGGTCACAGTGGTGCTGCACCAGTTCCGCCAGCGCGGCCTGGTCGAGCTGGGGCGGCGCGGTATCACCATCCTGGACCGCAAGGGCCTGGATGACCAGGCTGGAGCCGAGGCGTAATCTGCGGACGCATGCCGGCGTTCACGCCATCCCACCCCTACACCTGCGACCCTACCGGCACTGGCCGTGGGGGACGCTGTCGAGCGGGCATCTCCCCCCACACCAGCAAGCCTGCCGGCGCCGCCCCCTTCGTGATGTAGCTCACCGACATGCCGGGGCGCTGCCGGCACACTATACTGCCGCCACGCCCCACTGCTTGCCCGTATGCTTCCTGGAGAGCACTCGCACCCGCTTCCTCAGGTGACGGTGGGCCGGCTCGCCGCCTGCGGGCGGCCGCTGGTGGCGGGCGCCCTTGCCGGCGTCCCCGGCGGGATCGTCTTCCTGGCGCTGACCGTCCTGCTGATACCCTCCGTGCTGCCAGCCGTCGGGTCACTGCTGGGCGCGCCGGGGCTGGGGTGGCTGGTGGAGCTGCTCTGCGGCGCCGTGATTGGCTCCGGCTTTGGCCTCTTGCTTGATGCGCGCGCCGGCGGCTGGATGAGCGCTGCCAGCCTCGGGGCAGCGTACGGCACCCTGTGGTGGATCGCTGGCTCGCTGCTGCTCATGCCGATCTGGCTCGGCGAGGGGCCACAGTTGGCCAGCGCTCTCTCCACGTCGCACCTACTGGGCCTGGCCTGTTACGTGACGTACGGTGTAGTCACGGGTATGGCGTTGCAGGCCTGTCGCGCTCTCAGATCCGGCGCCGCGGCGCGCCCGCAGCGCCTGGACGTCTACGTGGCCGCGCATTGCACGGGCTGCAGCGAGGCCTACCGGCTGGCGGCCGCGGTGGCGCGCCGCTTCCCGCGCCTCAGGGTCCGCGTGATCGACGTCGCACGGCCGGGGGGCGCCGAGCCGATCCCTGAGTGGCTCGTGGCGGTGCCGACGTACGCGCTCGACGGCGCCGTGATCTCCCTCGGCAATCCGGCACCGGAAGCGCTGTTCGCCCGGATTGAGGGACGCAGCAGGACGCGGACCCGCCGTGTACCCTAACTTGGATTCCTGTGGCACTGGCCGGCCTTTGCATCCGGCATTGGTGCCCCAGAGGGACATGACCGAGCATTCGGGAGCGAAGCACTCACCCCGGCTCAGGGTGCCCGCTGGAGGCGAGAGCTGGCAGTGGCGAGTAGCGAGTGCCGAGTAGCGAGTAGCGAGTGCCGAGTAGCGAGAAGAGAGGCCTGGCCCGGGGTTCCCGCCAGAGGCGGGACGACCAAAGGGAGAGGGAAGCGGTTGCCGGCTGTGAGGAAGCCAGGTTAGCGCCGCCGGTGAAACGCTGGCTATTGACGCTGGCCATTGACAAGGAATCCGGGGAAGCAAAGGAGGTCCTGTGGAGTACTCACTGAAGATCGATCCTGACCGCCGCCTTGGGGCGGTGAACCCGCTCGTGTTCGGGCACTTCATCGAGCATCTGGGGCGCTGCATCTATGGAGGCGTCTTCGACCCCGGATCGCGCCTGGCCGACGAGCGGGGCTTCCGCACAGACGTGCTCGCCGCGATGCGCAAGATCGGCGTGCCGGTGCTGCGCTGGCCGGGCGGCAACTTCGCCAGCAATTACCACTGGGAAGACGGAATTGGCCCGCGCGAGCAGCGCCCGGCGCGCTTCGACCTCGCCTGGCGGAGCGTCGAGCCGAACACCTTTGGCACGGAGGAGTTCCTGGCCTACTGCGACGCCCTGTCCACGGAGGCCGTGCCTTGCCGGCCGTACATCTGCCTCAACACCGGTACGGGGACGCTCGATGAGGCGGTACGCTGGCTGGAATATTGCAACCTGGACGCGGAACGGTTCCCTACCTATCACGCCCGCTGGCGCCACCGGCTGGGGCGTACCGAGCCGTACCGCGTGCCGTTCTGGGGGATCGGAAACGAGGTGTACGGCGCCTGGCAGGTGGGGCACTCGACGGCCGAGGCCTATGGCCAGCGGTGCGTGCAGTGGGCCCGCTTCCTGAAGGCAGTCGATCCGTCCATCAAGGTGGTGGCCGTCGGCGCCAATAACCCGGACTGGGACCTGGAGGTGCTCAAGCGCGCCGGCATGGTGATCGACTACATCTCCAATCACCAGTACTACGGTAATGACGATTACTATGGCACGGTGGGCGCCGCCGCCGCGGTCGAACGCCGGCTCAAGCTCCTGTGCAGCGTGGTGGAGGTCGCCGAGGGGATGTTGCAGCTCGATGGCCCGATCGAGATCGCCTTCGACGAGTGGAACATCTGGTACCGCGCCCGCAGCCGGCCCTGGGAGGAGTTCTATGCCCTGAAGGATGCGATCTTCGCGGCCGGCACCTTCAACGCGCTGTACCGGCTGTGTCGGCGGGTGACCATGGCCAACCTGGCGCAGATGGTAAATGCCCTGGGCATGCTCCACACCACGCCTAGCTCCCTTGTGCTCAGCCCCATCTACCACGTGTTCGACCTCTACGCCAACCACACCGGGCGGACCGTCCTGGATACCGCCCTTCAGCCGGAGGACGCCGCAGCGCGCGAGACGTTCTCGGCCGACATCGCCGTGCACGTGTACGGCCGGCCGAAGCCTGCGCCCCGCATCATCAAGGGCGTGCCGTACGTGGACGTGGTGGCTACCCTCCGCGCGCCCGACGACCACCTCTGCCTGGCGGCCGTCAACCGGCACCGGTCGGAGACGGCGACGCTGCGGCTCGACCTGGGGCCGCTCCAGGCGCAGGCGGCCCACGCCCGCGCCGACCTCTACGAGCTCACCGGCCCCGATCCGATGCAGCAGAACACTGTTGAGCAGCCAGACGCGGTGGCGCCCACGCACCGGCGCCTGGATGAGCTTCCCGCCGTCCTGCGGCTCGCCCCGTGCTCGGTCACCGTGGTGGAGTGGACCTGGCCGTAGCCGGTCCTGAGGGTGTCGCCCCTTGCCCCCGCCGCCCCTCTCCGACACGGAGACGCGGGGAGCAGCCCTCACCCCCTGGCCCCTCTCCCGCACGCGGGAGCGGGGGAACGAGGGCAGTGGGCTGGCGCCGTCGTGAGGTTTTGCAGATGGATGCGCCGGTGGCGCTCGGCGCCGCGCCGTGCGGGACGTGCTACCCTACCCGGCTTGCGACCGGCACCGCCATGAGCCGGCGCCGAAAGGAGGTCAGTGATCCTGTCCAGCGAGCGCCCTAATATCCTGCTCATCATGAGCGACCAGCACCGCGGCGACTGCCTGGACTTCGCCGTCCAGGCGAACGGCAGCCGTGTCGCCGTGCAGACGCCCCACCTGCGCCGGCTGGCGCAAGAAGGGGTGTGGTTCCCCCGCTTCTACTCCGAATCGCCGGTCTGCGTGCCCGCCCGCGCCATTCTGCAGACAGGGATGCTGCCGCACCGGCTGGGGATGTACAGCAACGCCGACATCCTGCCGGAGGACCACCCCACCCTGGCCGGCTGCCTTGCCGCCAGCGGGTACTTCTGCCAGGCCATCGGCAAGATGCACTTCCGGCCGGTCCGTGCCCATCACGGGCTGCACCGCCTGTGGCTCTCCGAAGAGATCCCGTATGCGCTCGAGGAGGACGAGTTCCTGCAGTTCCTCGTCGCCGCCGGCTACGGCCACGTCGAGGAGCCGAACGGCATCCGCCACGAGCTCTACGAGCTGCCGCAGCCCAGCCAGCTGCCGGAGACGCACCACACCACCGCCTGGACCGGCCGCCAGACCATCGCCTTCCTGCGCGAGCACGTCCGCGAGCGTCCAGAGCAGCCCTTCTTCTGCTGGACCAGCTTCCAGAAACCACACCCGCCGTACGAGCCGCCCGTCCCGTGGCACCGGCTGTACCGGCCGGCAATGGCCCCCGCGCCGATCCGGCATCTGGACGAGTTTGCCTGGCTCCCCGGTAGCGTGCGGGCCGGCGTCGCCCAGGGCCATTATCCCGATGTTGACCGTCTGGCGACGATGTGGAGCTACTATTTCGGCTCCATCTCCTTCATTGACTCTTGGATCGGAATGATCCTGGATGAGCTGGAGGACCTTGGGCTCCGCGAGCGCACGATCGTCGTCTACACCGCGGACCACGGCGAGCTGATGGGCGACCATTGGCTGTTCGGGAAGAGCCGCTTCTACGAGCAGTCGGCCTGCATCCCTGGCCTGATCTCCTGGCCGGCGGGACTGCCCCGCGGGGTGGTGCGCGAGCAGCTAGCCGGACTGGCCGACATCGTGCCTACGCTGCTGGATGCCGCCGGCGTCGATCCTGAGCCACACGGCCTACGCCCGGACGGCATGAGCCTGCTGGAGACAGCCCGCAGCGGCGCCCCGACGCGCGACGTGCTGATCGGCCAGGTCGGGCGTGGCCCGCAGGCACACCTGATGGCGCTGAGCCAGGACTGGAAGTACGTCTACGACGCCGGCCAGAACCGCGAGCTGCTGTTCCGCTACCGCGGTGAGGCGCCGGAACTGCTGGATTACCTGGCGACAGGCGACGGCGCTGCCCGCGACGCGGCCGCGACGCTGCGCCGCGCGCTGCAGGAGCGCTACCAGGCTGACGGGGTCACGGAGGTGCTCGACGCGTCGACGCCCACTGGGTTCCGTCTCTATCCGGCGCGCGTCATGCCGTATCGCCGCGCGGCGCCGAGCGGCGTGCGGCAGCAGAACGAGCAGTACGCGCGCTGGATCCAGCGCCTGCCTGAGGGCTGGACGCCGCCGCCCCCGTCACCCGAGGGTGCTATTCCGCCGGACCTGCCCCTGCGCTCGGATCGCTCGCGCTACACCTGGCCGCCCCTGCCGCCGGTCACACCGCCCCGCATGGCTGAGCCGGCGCGCGGGTCAAGCCGGCCGGGGATTTAGCGTCACGAGCGGGACGGCGGTAGTGCCCTGGGGTGCGCGCAGAACGTCCGGATCGGCTGTGGCGGCGGACCGGGGCGGGGACAGCCCTCACCCCCTTCGGGCGGGGCCGCGCCGGGAGGGGAGGACGGACCTCACCCCCTAGCGCCCTCTCCGTGTCGGAGAGGGGGAACGACGGCCAGGGCCGTCCGGGTTGGCCGCGCTGCCTCCGCTCCGGCACAGACAGGTGGACGAGAGCCGGGGCGCCGTGCGGCGTGGCCAGGAGGGGAGGACGGACGTCACCCCCTTGGGCCGGGGCCGCGCTGCCTCCGCTCCGACGCGGATGCGGGGAACGACGGCCAAGGCCGAGCGCCATCCGGACCTGTTACGCACGCGCGTGCCCCCGCGGGGCCGAGTGGAGGGAGTAGGAAGTAGCGCGTGGCGAGGGCCGAGTAGCGCGTGGCGAGTAGCGCGGGATCCGCACCCCGCGCCCCGAGTGTGAGTCGGAGGTAGGACGAGCAGCAGGTAAAAAAGACGAGGCCTGGCGTGACGGGTCCGGGCAAGCGAGCCACCCCAGGCTAAGGCAGGAGGGGTACGCGGGGTGCTGGCGTGCCGCGGAGGGTTATGGGGTTGCGTGGGAAGGAGAGGATAGGTAGGTACCAAGGAAAAAAGGAGAGGAGGCCTGCGATGAAGATCAAGGAGGTGCGCGCCGTCGAGCTGGACCTGCCCCGCACGCCGCCCAAGACGGCGCCGCGCCGGCCAAGCTGGGCCAGCTCCGCCCCGCGGGGCCTGCCGATGAACAAGTATCCCGAGTTTCCGCCCCTGCCGGGCCGTTCTCCGGGCATCGGGACGCCGGTGGCCGGCGGCCAGGTGTGGGTGCAGGTCACGGCGGAGGACGGCACGTGGGGGCTCGGGCGCTGCGGCTTCGGCGCACCGGTGGCGGCGCTGGTCGACCATCACTTCGCTCCGCTGCTCGTCGGGCGCGACTGCTTCGCCCACGAGTACCTGAATGATCTGATGTGGCGCTCGTCGTTGCGCCACGGGGCGCAAGGCCTGAACGCGGTGGCGCAGAGCGGGATCGACCTGGCGCTGTGGGACCTGAAGGGGAAACTGCTCGGCCAGCCCGTCTATCGCCTGCTCGGTGGCCCGGCGCGCGATCGCATTCGGTGCTACATCACCAGTGACGATCTGGACTGGTCGCTGGAGCTCGGCTTCCAGGCCTTTAAGATCAGCAATCCGGCGCACTACGAGCAGGGGATTGAGGGGATCAACCGCGTGGAGGAGCACGTCGCCAGGGCGCGGGAGACGGTCGGTCGGGGGGCCGAGCTGATGCTCAATCCGGTGATGGCCTTCGACGTGGAATTCACCATCCGGCTGGCCGAGCGCCTGCGCCCGTATGAGCTGCGCTGGCTGGAGGAGCCGCTGATCCCCGACGATTTAGAGGGCCACGCGCAGCTGGCGCGGGCCGTTACCTGGATCCCGCTGGCCACCGGTGAGGATCACCATACACGCTGGGCCTTCCGGCCCCTGATCGAGCGCCGCTGCGTCGCGGTGGTCCAGCCGGACCTGCACTGGTGCGGCGGCCTGACCGAAGCGGTGCGGATCTACCACATCGCCGAGGCGGCGGGGCTCAAGACGGTGCTGCACGGCGGCGCCGGGTCGGCTGAAGGGCAGCACTTCTCGTTCGCCTTTCCTGAGGTGCCCCTGGCCGAATACCACTGTAGCTCTCCGGTGGGCGTGCCATTGGCGGAGGTAGCCCGCGTGCCGGGCACGCCGGTGCCGCAGGATGGATACGTCGTCCCCAGCGATGCGCCCGGGTTCGGGATGGAGATCAGGGACGAGTGGATTCGGCCATGGGATTACTCACGGCTCGTGCGCCGGTAGGCACCGGTTGTTCCCAGCACTTCCGGATCAGCGGCCGCAGCAGATTCCACCCCCCTTGGGCCGGGGCCGCGCCGCGAGGGACGAAAGACCTCACCCCCTAGCCCCCTCTCCGACACGGAGCGGGAGAACGACGGCCACGGCCGTGCCGCTGGGCCCCGCCGCCCCCGCTCCGACATGGAGCGGGAGAACGACGGCCACGGCCGTGCGGGTCGGCCGCGCTGCCTCCGCTCCGACGCGGCGAGGGGGAACGACGGCCAGGGCCTGGCGCCATCCGGAACTCTGGCGCACGCCCAAAGGTGCCGGCGCGCCGGCGAACGCACTCCTTACGGCTCTCCCGCGCGGCACAGAAAGTGCGTTGCAACTTCTTGTCGTGAGGCCGGGGACCGGCCGGACGGCCTCCGACAACGATACCTGCCTCAAAGGAGAGTGTGTGCATGTTGAGATGGCTACTCGCCCTCACCCTGGTGACGGGGTGGCTCGGGATGGGACTGGCCTTTCCTGTGGCGGCCGCGGCCCAGGCGGAAGCACCGGAGCTCCAGGCGAACCCGTTAAAAGACGTACCCATAACCGGCGTCATTGACGGGGTCGGCACGATCACCGGTATGTTCACCGTCGAGCAGTTCGACGTGGTCAATGGCCGGCTGGTGGCACGCGGGGCGTTCACTGGCCAGGTGAAGAACGCCGCCGGCAACGTGCTGGGGACGTTCACCAGCTTCCCGCTCACGCTGCCGGTGACCAACGCGCAGCAAGGGGAGACGTGCGAGATCCTGCATCTAGAGCTGGGTCCGCTCGACCTCGACCTGCTGGGACTGGTGGTGCACCTCGACAGAGTGGTCCTGGACATCACGGCCCAGGCGGGCCCGGGCAAGCTGCTCGGCAACCTGCTCTGTGGCATCGCGCACCTGCTCGATGACACGAACGCCTCGCCAAACGCCATTGCAGCCAGGCTGAACCAGCTACTGCGCGAGCTCAGCTAGCCACCGCTAGCCAGGCTCTCGCAGCAGCGACGCCCTCTCCCTCGTTGCTCGTCCAGGGCTTCCGGCAGGGGTCCGGCGGCGGGAGGGAGAGGGCGTGGTTCGTCAGGGGAGCCCTCACCCTAACCCTCCCCCAAAGGGAGAGGGAACTTCAAGTGGGGCCCTCACCCCGGCCCTCGCCCTTTGGGCGAGGGCACGCTTTGCCGAAGTAGCCTTCACCCTAACCCTCTCCCACAGGGAGAGGGGACTTTCTCCCAGAGGGAGAGAGGAACTGGTCGCTGGCGAGGGAGCAGCCGGTTAGCGCTGGTGGCGAGGCGGGCGCCGTGATCCGGCCTGGCGCGCCAGCTTCTCGATCTGCCGGCGGGCGCGTACCTGTTCGGTGACGTCCACGCCGTAGACGAGGACGCCGTCGATGCGCCCGTCGGCGGTGCGGTACGGCTGGAGCACCACGTTCAGGAAGGCCTCGTCGAGGGTGCCGTCTCCCGACCGGTCGATGGGCACACGGACCTCGTGGCCGACGTAAGATTCGCCAGTCTGGTAGACCTGGTCCAGCAGGGCGAGATAGCTCTCCGGCACGCCGGTAGCCAGGGTGTCGCGCACCGGCTTGCCCAGCAGGGCAGCGGCGTCGCGCTGGCCCATCAGCCGGACGTAGGGTGGGTTGGCAAACTCGTAGATGTGGTCCGGCCCACGCAGTACGGCCAGGAAGGCCGGCGCCTGAACGAACAGGTCGCGCAGCCGGCGACGCTCCGCCTCCGCTTCAGCGAGCGCACGGTCGCGGGCCTCCGCGACTTCGCGCAGGGCGCTGTTCAAGGCCCCGTAGGCCTCCTCCCGCTCGCGCACCTCTTGGAAGAGCCGCGCATGCTCGATGGCCAGGGCACACCGGCGCGCGATCTCCTCCGCCAGCTCGATGTCGGCCGGGCTGTAGTGGCGGCCGGACTCGGCCCAGGCGAAGGTGATGGCGCCCAGAGTGTGGCCGTGCGCCACCATCGGCACGGCAATCGCTGACGTAGGGGCAAGGGCGCGCAGGAGCGCCAGGTGCGCTTCATCCCGCGCGGTCTGGGCGAGCATTTCGCCGGTGAACGACGGGAAGAACGCCGGCCGGCCAGTGCGTAACGCACGCGCCGCCGGCTGGGGCGAGTCCCACGTCGGCGAGTAGCGCTGGCGCAAGTCCTCCAGGACGGCCTGCTTGTGCGGGTCGGCGGCGGCGACCGCCACCCGCTCGATGCGCGGCTGGTGCCCCGGGGCCGTGCCGATGATGGCGTCGGAGGCAAGGACGTCGACGATGCACCAGTCGGCGAACGCTGGCACCGCCAGGCGCGCAATATTTGTCAGCGTCGTCGTGTAGTCCAGCGAGGCGGCCAGGACCTCGCTCGTGGTATTGGCCAGGATGGCGAGCCGGTGGGCCTGGCGCCGCGCCTCCTCTTCGGCGCGAACCTGGTCGGTGACGTCCACCGCGCTGCACTGCGCGCGGACGACGCGCCCGTCGTCCCACACGGCGCTGGCGCTGATCAGGACATGCTTGATGGTCCCATCCTGACAGCGCAGGCGCGCGGGGTACTGGCGTAACGGCTCGCCCCGCGCCAGGTGGGCCAGGATGTCGGCCGCCACATCCGGATCGGCATGGAAGTCCGCCATGTGGCGGCCGACGAAATCCTCGGGGACGCAGCCGAGGAGGTCCAGCGCTGCCTGGTTAGCCCAGAGCAGGGAGCCGCCGGGAGCAACCCAATACAGGCTCACCGGTACGCTGGCCAGGGTATCGGTCAGTTCTTGATAGCGGAGGCGCAGCGCATCCAGCTCAGCACGCAGCTGCTGGGTGTGCGGTCGCGCCGCGCGAGTTGCGGTCATCGGGTCGCACCTCGTTGTGCCGGAGACGAGCGCCTACGCTTCGCCCCCGTCGAGCTTCATCGTCGTTCCAGCGTTCCAGAAAGAGGCGGCGCCGGCGACCGTCGTTGCGGCAGGGGTATCGCCGTCGCTCGGCGCCTCCACAGTGACTACTGCGCCCGCGGTCCTGGGGAGGCGCACGACGATACGGGTCCCCCCGTCCGCGGGAAACTGCGCGTCGATCTGACCGCCGTGCAGCTCAACGATCTGGCGGCTGATGTAGAGGCCCAGGCCCATCCCCGCCAGGTGGCCGTTGCCATGGGCCTGGTAGAAGCGCTCGAAGAGCTGCCCGCGCCGTTCCGGCGGAATGCCGAGCCCGTGGTCGCGGACCGAGAGCTCCACCCAGCCCCCATCCGCTTGCGACGCGGGGGCGCGCGGAGCGGGGGACATGGCGTGCCCCGCACCGTTGCGTCCGGGCGCCAGGTCCGGGGCAGGGCAGAGGCGCAGGGAGACGTCGATGGCGCCGCCGTCGGGGCTGTACTTGATGGCGTTTTCCAGGAGGTTGACCAGCACCTGCTCCAGGCGCAGGGGATCGACCATGGCCTGGCAAGACGGCGGCGCCTGAAGGGTGATCGTGTGCCAGTCGGTCCCTGCTTGGGCGCGGGTCACGATCTCCTCGAGCAGCTGGGAGAGATCGGCCGGCTGGGGCTCAAGGATCAGTTTGCCGGCGTGCAGACGTGAGACGTCCAGGAGCTGGCTGAGCAGACGAGCGAGCTTGGACGCCTGCCCAGCGATGGTGCGCATCGCCGCCAGCACCTGCTCCGGCGGCACCTGCTGTTCCCGCTCGAAGCGGCGCAGCACGAGTTGCGCGTAGCCGGAGAGGGAGGTCAGCGGGGTCTTCAGCTCGTGGGCCGCGATCGACAGAAACTCGTCACGCAGGCGCAGGGCCGCTTCGGCCGCCGCGCGGGCGGTCTGCTCCGCTTCCAGCGCCGCCTGCAGCCGCTCCTCCGCCCGTCGCCGTTCCGCCACCTCGGCCTCAAGGGAGCGGGCCTTCTGCTGCAAGGCCGCGATGGCGCGGAGGCGTTCGTCGGTTGTGGGCAGCGCCGTGTAGCTCTCGGCGGGGATGACGCGGGTGTGGGCAGCGCAGACCTCATCTAGCCGTTCAGCGAGTGCCTGGCCGCCGAAGCGGTCCATGGGATAGCCGCACATCAGGGAGAAGGACTGGACCTGCTGCAGGTCGTTCCAGAGCTGCTCCAGGCGGACGGCAGCGGCGTGGTTCCCCTCGTCCACCAGCAGGGCGACCAGCTCCCCATAGGCGCGCAGGGGCCGGCCGCCAGCGGCTTCCACGGCCCGCGCGATGACGCTCCCGACGATCTCTCTGAAGCGCGTCGGCTCCGGCGCCCCATCGGCCATGAGCGCGGGGAGGAGCGCGGCCGCATCCAGGTCGACGTAACGGCCGGCGGCGCGCGCCGCGTCCAGGTCGAGCCCGCCGGCCAGCAATCGATCTTCGAGACCCTGCCGGTGCTCCGGCGTGGCAATGACGACCGCAGCCCCGCCGGCGCTCAGCGCCGCGCCGATGAAATCGCGCACCGCATCAAGCAGGAAGGCGTCCTGCTCGTAGAACTGAACCAGGTGCTGGACACCGGCTTCCCACTGGGTCCAGCGCTCGCGTTCGCTTGCCGGGCAGGGGTCGCCGGCCGAGGCTGGCGATTTCCGCCTCTCGCGACGCGCGGCCGGCGCTAGAGCGCGGCGCGGTTGCATCTGTGCCAGGAGCTGTTCCAGGGACTCCCGCCTGAGGCGGACGGTGCGGTGCCCCAGCCGCCACACGGGCAGGCGGCCGGCGCGGATCCACCGCCAGATGCTCACGCGGCTCACACCGAGCAAGGCGGCTGCCTGCGAGATGCTGTAGTAGTCACGTTCGGGGAGGCCGGCAGTGTCGGCCGAAGGGGCCAGCGCTGAAGGGACCGTCGTGGCCATGTGTTGCACAGCGTAACAGGATGTCTGCCGCGCAGTCAATGAGCAAATGGCGTGCCAGCGTTCTCGCCGACTGCTAAAGCAATCCGGCTAGCCTGCGTTAGTCACAAGCCGGAGCCCTCACCGCCGCCCGCGAAGCGGGCTCCCGCTCTCCCGCACGGAGAGGGGGCTCTTCGCTGTACGTGAATGATCCCAGCTAGAGATGACAAGCCCGCTCAAGCGGGTTCCAGCGGGCGGACGGCGAGAACGGGCGGCGCCGGCTGATCCCGTTTGATTCGCTTACCCGCGTGCCAGCGCCGCGAACGCCTGGTCGCAGATCTCCAGGGTGCGATCCACGTCCTGGTCGGTGTGGGCGAGAGAGACGTAGAACTTCTCGTTCGGGTTGACCAGCAGCCCGCGTTTGAGGAGCTCGATCCCCCAGCGAAGGCCCAGGGCGCGGTCGTGGGCCTGCAGGTCCATCCAGGTGCGCGGGCGCTCATTTTCGATGAAGCGCACGCCGAAGACGGCGTCCTCGCCCAGGGCCTGGGTTGGGAAGCCGTGGCGGCGCCCGGCTTCCTGGATGCCTTGCCGCAGGCGGCGGCCGGTGCGTCGCAGGCGCTCATAGACGCCGGGCTGGGAGAGCACGTCCAGAGCGGCCAGGCCAGCGGCCGCGCTGATCGGGTTGCCGTTGAGCGTGCCGCTGGCCCAGGCCAGGCGCGTGCGCTCCGTGCGTCGCGCGTCGAGCGGGGCCATGACCTCCGCGCGCCCGGCGATGCAGGCCATGGGGAAGCCGCCGGCCATGGCCTTGCCGTAGGTCGCCAGGTCGGGGATCACGCCGTAGCGCTCCTGGGCGCCGCCCCAGGCGATGCGGAACCCGGTGACGATCTCATCGAAGATGAGCACGATGCCGTGGCGGCGCGTGGCGTCGCGCACTGCTTCCAGGAAGCCCGGCTCCGGCACCAGGACGCGCTGCAGTGGCTCCACCAGCACCGCCGCCAGGTGGGAGGCGTGGCGCTCGATGAGCTCGACGGCCCGCTGGGTGTCGTTGAAGGGCGCGACCAGCACCTCCCCACCGATGGCGGCGGGGATACCGGCGGAGTCGGGGCGCGCCTGCGGGTAATCGCTTGGCTGCGCCGGCACGGTGCCCCACAGGGCGTAATCGTGCATGCCGTGCCAGCCGCCCTCGAACTTCATGATCTTGCTGCGCCCGGTGTAGGCGCGCGCGACGCGCAGGGCGAAGAACGTCGCCTCGGTGCCGGAGCCGGTGAAGTGCACCTGCTCGGCGCAGGGGATGGCTTCCACCAGGCGCTCCGCCAGCCGGATGGCGTGCTCATTCAGGAAGTAATAGGTCGTGCCTTTGGGCAGCTGGGCGCTCACGGCGGCGGTGATGGCAGGGTGGCCGTGCCCGAGGAGCGCCGGCCCCGAGCCCAGGTGATAATCGATGAACTCCCGCCCCGCCACGTCGATGACACGGGAGCCACGCCCCTCGGCGATGACCAGGTTCACCTCTGGGGGCAGGACGAACAGACCCAGACCGCCGCCGGCCAGGTAGCGGCCGGCCTTCTGGAGGAGCGTCTGCTGGCGGTCAGCCGCCTGCTCCAGCGGGTGGAGTGTCGCGGTCATCTTCTTTCCACCATTTCCAGCTCGTAGCCGTCGGGATCGTAGACCCAGAGCAGCCTGGGGCTCGGGTCATCGTCCACGCGCACGCCCCGCGCCTCCATCTCTTGGCGGAAGCGGGCCTTGTCTTCCATGGGGAAGGCCATGTGCATCAGGTCTTCCGGCACGCTGACAGGGGTGGTCAGGAACGGCATGAACCGCAGGGCCAGGGTGGTCGGATTGCCGGGGAGTTCCAGGATGGCGATCTGGGTGCCCCGCGGGGTGGTCCAGCGGCGCTGCTCGCGGAAGCCCAGGTTCTCGGTATAGAACCGCACGCTCCTGTCCAGGTCGGAGACGCGGATACCGAAGCTGGTCCAGGCGTAATCGCGGTCGCCCCGCGTGATCTCGATCTCGTAACCGTCCGCGTCCTGGATGAAGAAGTACTCAGCGTCGGGGCCGCCCTCGACGATGGTCACGCCATCGTTCTTGAACCGCTCGTAGGCCGCGGCCAGGTCCCGCACGGTGAACTGCAGGAGGATCAGCTCGTCGGGGATCTCGAAGTCGTGTCCCAGCCTGACCCGATCCGAGACCTCGATGTAGGTGTTGGTCGTGGGGGTGACCAGGCGCGCGGTCTGCGTCCCGATGGCCGTGCCACCGCGGCCCGCCTCGGTGAAGCCGAGGTGCCGGCAATACCACTCGCTCGTCCGGTCCCGGTCCCGGCTGCGCAGCGAAACGTGCAGGAACTGGCTCATCTTACCTCTCCTTATTGCGCTCCCAGCGATCGCGTCGGGGAGCGACCAGGCGTGCGTCTCACCGCAGACCATGGTACCTGTTCCCCGCCGCCCCCTGCCCCGACGCGGGGACACGGGGAGAGCCCTCACCCCCTGGCCCCCTCTCCCGCACGCGGGAGAGGGGGAACAGCCCTCACCCCCTTCGGTCGGGGCCACACCGCACCCCTGCCCCACGCCGCCCCGCCGTGCGGCTTGGCCCCGCCGCCCCCGCTCCGACACGGCGCAGGGGAACGACGGCCACGGCCGTGCGGCTGGGTGCAGCTCGTCTCCCCGGCCGGCGGAGCCCTCACCCTAGCCCTGTCCCGAAGGGAGAGGGGACGCAACGGCGCCCCATCCGGGTTCCTTCCTGAACTGGGGCGAACGCGGGCGATGGCGGCCCCCCTTGCGGAGGTGCCGGCGGTGCGATAGGATAAAGGCTCACTTCACGCTTAACGAGCGGTTAACATTTTGGGGCCGAATACGCCCGCAGGGGCGTAGCGGGGGAACCATCCCCACTGGGGTGAATCCGGCGGTGGATCGTCGTCTGGAGCGGCGGACGCCACCGGTAGGGCGTCGCTCTTCGTCCGAACCCGTCAGCTTACCCCGCAGGCCAGGAAAGAGTGGAGAGGATGCCCGTCTCTTTGCCGGGAGAGCTTGCCGGCGCACTGACCCAGTTTTTTGAGAGCGTGGTGGCCGTCTTCGGCCGCAACGCCGTCGCCGTGGCCTTCTTTGCCGCGTTCCTGGAGAGCCTTGCCGGCGTCGGCTTCCTCTTCCCCGGCGGGACGGCCGTCATCGTCGCCGCCTTTGCCGCTCGCGTGTCGGGCGCGGCCGGTCTCGTCGAGGTGGTGATCGCCGCCGCTGCGGGCATGTGTGCGGGCGCCTGGCTGGACTACTGGCTGGGGCGGCTGGCCGGCCGCCGGCTGGTGCCCAGGGGCGCGCCGTGGCGGCTGGCGTGCCGCTGGCGAAAGGCGCTCGGGGCCTCGCGCCGCTTCATGCACCGGTGGGGCTGGTGGGCGATCATCGCGGCCAACCTGGCCGGCCCGGGCCGGTCGGCGATTGCTGTGACAGCCGGAGCCAGCCGCTGGTCGTTTCCGTCGTTTCTGGCCGCTCAGGCCATCGCCTCCGCCGGTTGGAGCGCGCTGTACTGCGGCATCGGCTTCTTCGCGGCGGGCGAGCAGGAGCGTCTGGAGCGGGTGGCCAGCGGCGTCGGCCTGGCCATGGTGGGGTTGCTGCTCCTGGCCGTTGCCGGCCCCGCGATGGCGGGGCGCGTAGCTCAGCTCCTGCTCCGGCTAGC